>MGUT01000010.1:26272-30385 GCA_001800095.1 Elusimicrobia bacterium RIFCSPLOWO2_01_FULL_64_13
GTAATAGTTGTAGAAGAAGCCGCGGTGCCGCTCCATCCGGGACAGGGTATCCAGGACCTTCAGGGCGCGGGACTCCGCTTCGGCGCGGGAAATGAACCCCAGGTCTTCGGCCGCCGGCAGGGCCATGAAGTAAAGGCCGATATTGGTGACGCTGGTATAGTCCCCGATGACGGTCCGGGGACCCATGGGGGAGCCGCTGGAAAGTTCGACCGTGTCCAAAGGAAGCCCGGAGGCGGTATCCACGAACATCTCGAAGAAGTTCCATGTGTCCCGGGCCAGCTCCTTCAAAAACAGGTCGGAATCCCCGGGAAATTCCTTCCGCACGGAGGTCTTCCTGGGAAAGCCCCGCAGGCGGCCGGCGAGCGCCTCCGCGCGGGCCCGGCCTTTCAACTCGTCGCTCGGTTTCAGGATCCCGGGCTTGTAGTCGTCGCCCGGCCAGGGAGGCGCGTTCCCGATCTTCTCGAACGATATCTTCGCCAGGTAGATCCGCCCTTCCCGCGCGGAAGAAAGACCGTCCACGAAACTCAAGCCGATCTCCGTGACGTCCGACCAGTCGGAGATCCCGGTCATAACGGAGAGAGGCACCTGGTACCGGGTCCAACGGGACTTGATCCCTTTGAGGACCCAGCTGGCGCCGATCATTTCCTCGGGCCTGTCCGGACGGTTTCTCCGTATCTGGACGATGAGGTCCCGGGGATAACCCCTTTTCTCATCGCCCCGCATATCGAGGACCAGGTGGTTGTACCCGCGCAGGTCCAGATGCCCGACCCGGAAGGAAACGCCGGCCTTGCCGCGGTCCGGAAGTTTGGTCTTGATCTTATAATCGACCGCGAGCGCCGAGGGCAGGCGCACGACCCGCAGATCCTCGACGAGGGACGCCTCGCAGGATTGGCCGGGGTCCCCGCCGTGCAGCGTCCAGGTCCCGATGCTCCCGTCCGGAACGTTGAGTTTCTTCTCTCCGCGGGTGAAATCGGCCACCAGGAGGGGCGGGGGAACGGGCGCGGCGGCCTCCTTGACATCGACCGGCTTCGGCCTGGCGCAGCCGGATAAATGAAGGCAGAGATAAGCCGTCAGGAACAGCGGGGCTGGCATCCATGTTCCGGGAAAGCGCCTCCGGGCGCTTGGGAACGGACGGGGTCGGAGTCCCATGGATGAAGTCATTATTTGTTATAATGGTCCGGGCACATGTATTATCCTATACGGGCCCGTTAAAGTCAATGCCGACGAAAATCCTTCCGCGCAAGCCCGGCGCCTCCCCATCCGAATTGAAGACCTGGAAACGGCTTCTCCCTCATTTTCAAGACAGCGATCTGGCGTACCTGGCGTCCCTCTACCGGCAATTCCTCGACCCGGGCGACGCGGTCCCATTGAAGATAGGAAGCAATTTTTTCCCGTCGGCCCTCCTTTCTCCCGGCAAAAGGCGGGAACTTCTGGGGTTGGTCCGTTACGAGGACATCGCCCGGAGACCCCGGAGATATCTCAAGCCGGCCGGGACCGTCCGTTTGACCCTCAATCCCATGAACGGGGGGATCGGCAGTTCCATCAGGCGCGGCGCCTACCTGAAGCGCCTGTGGAGAGAGCTGGGACGTCGCGGACCGGCGGAACAGGGAGCGAAAGGATCCGACCTCCATTTTGAAGCGCGCCTGGGCGGGCGGAAGGTGAAAGTCAGCGTCTCCGAGGCGAAGATCCTGCGCGCCCTGCGCGAGAGCTCCCGGTTCGCGCGCGTCACCATCGAGCAGCTCGCCTCCAGCGAGACCGAAAGATCGGTGCGGCGGCTTTTTTCCTCCAGGAACGCCTATTTCCGGTCCGGAGGCCCGGCTCCATGGGGACCGAAGACCTACGACCAGATACTCAAGACCCACCCGCGCGTCAGGAGGAGCAGGACCCTGGTCCAGGCCGCCCTGCCCACCGTCGCGGAGAACGGCCGTCTCACCCGGGAACGCGTCGCGCCGGGAGGACATGGGCAATGGGGGGTCCGCCTTCTTCTGCGTTCCCTTTCACCCGGTTTTCTCAAGCCGGGCGGCCCGCAGGTGGCGGCTATCTACAACGAGGACGGCTTGAACAATTCCGTGGACCCCCTGATCGTGGGCTGGATGGTCTCTGAAAAGGTCCCGGTCGCCATGATCTCCACCACGAAGACCCATCTGGACAGGAAGGGGGGGCAGATCGGGGTCCTCAAGGATTCCCGCGGGCGGTTCCGCAAGGAAATCCTGGAAGAGGCCCAGGCCAGGGCCTCGGGCCAGGAAAAGACGTTCCAGGAGATGGGGCTGACTCGGGGAGAGGCGGGCGGACAATGCTTCAACACCAACAGCGTCCTCTTCAACTACACGGTCCTGGTCCCGTTCCTGAAGGACCTGGCCCGCGCCGTGGGCAGGGAGCGGCTGGCCGGGCTTCTCGGCCCGAAACTCATCCGGAACAGAAAATCCGGTTTCATCCAGCTCGAAGGGGCCTTGGGTTCCTGCCTGTTGAACCTGGACGGGTTCCTTTCCACGACGGAGGATCCCCGGGTCCGGCGCGTCCTTGGGGAGCACGGCATGCTCGACCCCGGGGGCCGGACGCGCTTCCTCCGGGTCCTGAACGTCGGACCGCGCCTTCGGACGAAGTTCTTCACGCCCATCAAGACCGCTTTCGATTTCTGGCTGCAGTATACCAGCGACCTCTACCGGGTGGATCCGGCGTCCTGGGAGCTCGTCCCGGCCAGGCCGGGCCATGCTCCCGCGATCAGTCTTTCCGGCGATTATGAGGACGTCACGACGGTCCTGGAGGCCTTCGGAGAGCCGGGCGGACCCGATGGAAGGGCCGGCATGATCAGGCTGAAGTCCCTGAAGATCCGGGGAAGGGTCCATCTGGCGGGAGCCCGCCTTGAAGGCAGGGTGGAGATCGAGAATGAGGGGAAGGGCGTCCTGGACCTGAACGGCCGCGAAACGAGGACGGCCCTGGGCCGGCCCCTGACGGGGCCCCTGCGGCTGAAGAACGTCGGGATCCGGGCCGGTAAGTCGGGAAAATTGTCCTGGAAACGCCTCTTCCGCTCCGGCCGGCCTTAGATCTTCGTTGAAAAGCGGTCCAGAAGTCCCCGGAAGTCCTCTTCCCTCTCCTCCTCGCTCCTCAACCGTTTCTTAATGACCAGCAGGAGCCCCGCTGCAAGACCCGGGGCCGCGTAGAGGAAGCCGATGCCCAGGAAGCTCACTCCCAGGAACGTCCCCAGGATGCCGCAGATGAAGCCGTTGTTCTCCCAGAAGAATATGTCCTTGACCCTTTTGAACCTCGTTCCGTTGGCGTTGAAGAAAGTTCCCGCGTACAATCCGCCGCAGGCCGTGAGGATGGAATAAAGCCAGAGGAAAGAATTATCGAACGGGAAAAGCTTCACCGCCAGGGCCACGGCGTAGAAAGCCAGGGCGGAGCCCAGCCCCAGGACCGCCTCGAACGATCCGGCCTTCCTTTTCTCGAGGCGCAGCCCGAAAAAACTCCCCAGGAGCCAGGAACAGGTGACCGCCAGATACGTGAGCCCGGCGGAGGAGAGGTTCGCTTCCAGAACGAAAAAAAAGCCGAACTGGACCAGAGCGAAGTAGGACCCGCAGAAGAAGGCGTACCGGGCGGCCATCAGTCGAACTCCAGGTAATCCGCGAGGAGGTGGTTCCAGCCCCTTTTGAGGACGATGTCCATATTCTTGAGGGAAATCTTTTCGTAAGCCCCGTCGGAAAGCATTTCGAGGACCTCGTCGCGGCCGTAGACCCTGGTCCTGGCGAACCTTCTCAACTTGATCTGCTTCTCGAGGTCGCTTTTTGAGAACCGGAGGCCGTTCCCGGCCAGGGCGAAATTGGAGTCATCCCAGGGCGCGACCACGAAGAGGTCCGGGAAGACGCCCGCCAGGGTCCGGGTGATCCGGCCCGCGTTCGCGCTTTCCCTGGCGAGCTGCCCGTTCAGACTCACGGCGATCACGCCTCCGGGAGCGAGATTTTCGGCGGCGAGGCGGTAGAACTCCTCCGTGTAGAGGAGCGCCACCTGCATCTGGAAGGGACCGGCGATGTCCATGACGACCAGGTCGTACTTTTCCGGCGCGTTCTTGATGAAATGCTTGGCGTCGTCGATATGGAGGGTCCATTTCTCCCGGCG
>MGUT01000010.1:30457-31879 GCA_001800095.1 Elusimicrobia bacterium RIFCSPLOWO2_01_FULL_64_13
CTCGACGGTGTCCACGCGGGCGGCGCGCGGCAGGACGCGGGCGAGGGACCCCAGGGACCCGCTCCCCACGATCAGGACCCTAGGCCGTTCCAGGAGGGAGGCGGGAATGCCGGCGATGTAGTCGTTGAAGGCGTCGAGGGAATCCCCGCCGAAGTGGCGCACCCCGTCCAGGTAGAGGTGGCCCTGTCCGAAACGGTCGCGGACCACTTCGATCCTCTGGTAGGGCGTGTTGGCGCTGAAGACCATCCTGGGGTCCGGCATCGACTTGGCGGCGCCGTAGAAGAACGTGACGCTTTCCCTCTCCAACGCGGGATAGGCCTTCACGTAGAAGACCAGCGACGCCAGGACGCTCGCGGCCAGGAGCCGGGACCGCCAGAGCAGGCCTAAAATCACCGCCAGGGACCCGAGATAGAACGCCATGACCAGGACGTCGCCGCCGTCCAGTAGGCATCCCGAAAAAATGACCCCTATCCCGAGAACGGCCCCCGCCAGCTCCGCCCCGTAAAGGGGGGCGAGGTTCTCCGCGCCTTCCTCGCTGACGAAGCGGGGGAGGAGCAGGCTGTAGAAGCTGGAAAGCAGGAACGTCATGATGAAGAGAGAGAGGGCGAGGGTCAGGAAATCGTGCTCCCGTTCCAGGAGGGCCCCGAAGAGATAGCGCAGGGAAAAGGGGAGGGTGAAATGCAGGGCCAGCGTCCCGGCGGAAAAGAGGTCGAGGACGCGCGCGCCGACGCGGTCCGAAAAGAAGTAACCCAGGGAATAACCCCCGAAGTAGGAGAGGGTCGCGAGCAGGATGATCATTTCCGAGCCGAAGAGGATGGAGGAGAAGTTGCGGATCATGAGGAACTGGACGATGAGCAGGTTGGCCCCGCTAAGGAAAAGCGCCAGCTTCTTGGCCCGCGGACCGAGAGGGGGGGCTATTTCGACCACAGGTATCCCTTGCCCGGGATGGTGAGGATCTTCCTGGAGTGGGTCGGGCCCAGCTTTTTGCGTATCTGGGCGACGTGCATGTCGATGACCCGGCTGTCCCCGTCATATTCCCGGCCGAGGACGACTTTGGAGACGTCGATCCGGTTCACGACATCCGGAGACCTGTCGACGAGAAGATAGAGGATGTCGAACTCCCGCGGGCTCAACTCGCTCAAAGTCCGGCCGGACAGCACCGCGAGGTACGACCTGGGATCGAGCTTCAACTCCCCCGACTGGATGGATTTGCGCGTCTCCCTGACGGGATGGCCGGAGCGGCGCAGGAGCACCTGGATGCGCGTCACCAGCTCCGACGGATCGAAGGGCTTGGTGAGGTAGTCGTCCGCCCCGGTCTCGAGGCCCTTCACCCTCTCCGACACGTGCGCCCTGGCGGAACAGATGATGATGGGGACGCCCTCCATCCGGGAAAACGACCTGATCTTCCTGCAGACCTCGAGG
>MGUT01000010.1:31944-36600 GCA_001800095.1 Elusimicrobia bacterium RIFCSPLOWO2_01_FULL_64_13
ATCACCACGCCGTGGACGGTCGCGTTCCCCTTCAGGTGCACCTCTTTGGTTGCGTAGAGGAGCCCCTTGACCGTGACGGGATTCGATGAGTCGAAGGCGTAGGTCGGGTTGACCGCGTTCAGCCCCGCGTCCGCCGGATATTCCCCGGAAGCGCTCGTGTCGGGAAGGGCCAGGTATTCTCCCCAGGCGTCCGGCGGCACCGCGGCCGTGTAGATCCCCTGGGAGGAGTGTCTCTTGCCTTCCTTGACCATGATGCGCGAGTTGAAGGCGATGATGGTCCCCTCGATGTAGGTGTCTCCCGATATCTTGCAGTTCACGTCGTCGAAGAAGTAGCACTTGGGCTGGCCGTAGGTGTCCACCTGGTCGATGAGGAAGTGGTCGTTGTCGTCGTCGTAGTCCTTCTTGTCCTCGTTCTTGCCTCCCCGCTTGCCGTGGGAGGGGACGCACTTCGAGCCATTCCCCTTCGTGTGGTAGACCCCGCCTCCCGAGAAGTGGGTGACCCCGTCCACGACCCCGCCGTTCTTGGCGGCGGTGCGGTAGAAGTCGAAGTCGAGCTCGGGCGCCGACGGAACGGAGTCGTCGTAGCTCCACCATTCCTGGCCGTCCGTGTTGGGAGGGGACTCCTTGTTCTGGTCCCGTCCCTTGACGTTGCCGGTGGCCATTTTCCTCGGGTAGCGCAGCCAATACTTGTTGTGGCTGGAATGTTTCTTGAGCTTGAGGTCCCCCAGGGCGACGACGGGCCCCCAGTGGATGCCTTTCATCTGGTCCTCGCCGAAGTCGTCGTCCTTGTCGTCGTCCTTCTTGCTCGAGGCCCAGGCCTCGGAGGCGAAGGAGCCGGCAAGGGACTCCGCGTGGGCCAGGGCGCCTTCCATCATCGTCCCCAGCCAGGCGGATTTCTTGTCGTGCTTATATTCGCTGTGCTTGTCGCGTTTTTTACGTTTGTGTTTTTTCTCGTTCAGGATGTAAACGGCGTAGCCCGGGCTGACGGCTTCGTTCGAATAGATGGCCTTGATGGCCTTGACCTCGTTGCCGTTCTTGTCCCGCCCGACCGCGGTGATTACCACCTTGGACGAGGTGTCGTCCAGAGAGGTATTGAGGGGGGTCGCGGAGGCGATCTGGATGCAGTATTCCCCGTCCCCTTCGGTATACTTCTGGTTGAAGTTATAGCCCGCGAGCGCGGTCCCCTCCGTGATGTCTTCCCAGTTTTCTACGCGCTCCTCGATCTTCCATACGGCCCTGGAAAGCGCCTGTTCCGCCATCTTCATCGCGATCGACGAGGTCTCGGCCGCCTTCACCTTCTCCTGTTCCTTCTGGGTGAAGTATATGGCCGTTCCTACGACCACGACAAGGATCGCCGCGGCCACGAATGCGGTCACGGCTATCTGACCCTTGCTCCCTTGAGTGATTTTCATATCGGACCTCCCCCCTGTATTTATTGACAATATCTCATTTCGTGCTTTAATCATACCAGAGATAAATTATAATTCAATAGCCCATTTACAACAATTTACACGGCCTTCTACCCAAAGAAGAAAACCAGCGCGGAAATCCCGAAAAGCATAAGTCCTACCCCCCTGGTCATCCAGGCCCCCCTGGCCATTCCCACGTACCTGACGGTCTCCGGGGTGGTATAAGGAACGAATTGGAAAAGTATCCCCAGGGGGACCAGGACCAGGCCCAGGAAATGGGCATGGGAGACATGGAAGGCGCTGGACAGCCGGAGGCTGTAAAAAATGGCCCCGATGGTCAATGCCAGAAGCAGGATCGTGGGGATGGCGAACCGGGCGCAGAGCTTGAGGAACTTTTCCGCCTTTTCAAAACAGGCCGTGGAACAGAAAAATTCGGTCTCCCGCCCCTTGGAGTAGCCCAGGCGGCTGAACTGCATGACCATTTTCTCGTACATGATGTCGTGGTACTGGTGGCACCAGAGGCAGAGGGGTCTTTCCATGTCAGGAGTTGATGATCCTCACTTTTTGCAGGGCCATCTGCAGGAACGTTTCCTTGGCTTCGGCCGTCTTCTTGGACACGGTCAGACTGACCGAGATCAGGCGGTTGTCGAAGGTGATGGGGTAGAAGAAGCTGATGAAGCGGACGTTCGGAGTCAGGAGCTTCTGCTTCCAGGCCGCGGCGCCCACGTCCCTATAATCCATGTAAAGGTTGGACCCGTATTGGTAGAGGTAGAACTCGCGGTCCGTCCCGTCGAACGTCGTGGTCTGGAAATAGAGCCGGGAATAGGGCGGCTCTCCGTCCACCTGGTCGATCACGAACGTGCCCGCCGACCCCTGCTGGATCATCTTCTGCATGACCGTCAGCGCCGTGCGGGACTCCTGGGTGGTCTCCTGCTTGGCTTTCGATACCAGGGTGAAGCGGGTGATGTAGGATTGGACCTGGGTGAAGGAATAGGCGATGATGCCCATGATGGTGAGGGAGATCATCATCTCGACGAGCGTGACGCCCCGGCCGGAGGGGCGGGCTACCATTGCAGGTCCACCGTCTTGGATTGGCCGATGGCGATGGGGATGTTGACGCTGCTGACCCGCACCACCGTCCTGGACTCGTTCGCGTACCACCCGTAGAGGTTGTAGAGGGTGCCTCCCAGGACCCGGAGGTTATACTCCCCGGCGGAATCGCTCGCGGCGAAATAATAGGCCGTGGCCCCTCCCGTGACGGAGGAATTGATGGTCGGGCCGGAACTCGTGGTGATGATGGCGAGGGTGGAGCCGACCACGAGCACACCCGTTTCGATGAGCGCGGAGCCGTCCCGGACCTGGCCCGTGAACGTGCCGTAACCTGAAGAGACCGTGAATGTGCCGATATGGATGGTCTTGCCCGCGACAGGGGTCACCACGATGCCGGTCGAGGGGTCGATGGACTCCCCGGAATCAGCCACGCAGAGCGCCGTGTAGGGGTTGGAAGCCGTGGCGGTGGCCACGTTGTTGATGTAGAAGAGGCCGTCCGTTCCGGTGATGCCCGTGGTGTATTCGGCGTTGTCCCTCTGCAGGCTGATGGAATACCCCGGAAGGGGGTCCACCCCGTTGGACGTGACGAAACCCTTGATGTTGCCCCCGGAGATCAGTATGAAATCCACCCCGTCCGTGATCTGGCCGAGCTCCACGATGACCGAGGCGCTCGAACCCTGGGTAAAGGACGGGTTCGCGTTCAGGACGTTGCAGGTCACCGTGTAGGAACCGGAGGAAACGAGCAGCCGGTAATAGCCCCAGGAATTGGTCTGGTCATTCCCCGACACGGCGTCGGCGTAGATGCCTCCTATCCCCGCGCCGTTGGCGTCCACGATCCGGCCGGCGATCATTCCCCTGTCGGTCACGAACGGCATGGAACTCGTGTTCTGGACCAGGCCCAACGGGTCCGGGTTCGACTGCGGCGCGGAGAACGGGTGGGGGATCCCCAGGAACGGCGGGGAGACCGTGACCGTGGTGTAGATCTCCTGGAAATAGGAATTCCTCGGGGTGGAGCTGACGATGGCGACGGTCCAGGCGCCCGTGGTCACGTCCGTCAGGGTGAAGGACCCGTATCTCTGCACGAATACCGCCGCGGAAAGACCGTCGTTCGCCGTCACGATCGCCCCCGCGGCAGGCGTCCCGGTCATGGGGGGAAGTTCCGTGTCGGCATTGGCGATGCCGGATGAGCTTGTGATGTGGTAGGTCAGGTCGATGTTCTTATCGAAATCGCCCGAACTCCCGCATTGAGTCCCGCTGTTGTTCGAGTCGAAATTGTTGGCCCAGGCGGGATTGCCGTTCCGGAGCAGGCTCGTGTTCAAATCGAAACAGTCATTCTCGTTCAATTTATAGGCCAGACGCATGAAGATACCGTCCGTTTCAAGGTCCTTGGAATTACAACTGCCTTCCTTGGCCAGGGTCAGGCCGGGCAGGGCGCCCCAGGCGAAGCCGTCGTGCCAGTCATCCCGGCCGTTGTAGGAATGGCCCTGGGCCCCCGTGACCCGGATGCCCCCCTTCGTGTCGATGCGGTTCTCGCTTCCGTCGCCGCCGCCGTAGTAGGCGTCGGCCATGCGGGCGATGACTTCCATCGCCGCGGTCTGGACCGTGACCGTGCTGTAATTCGAAATGAGGAAGAAACGGTTCGGCGGTATCTCGATGGCGTTGTGGGACGTGAACCTCACGTCCCAGGCCGTGGACGTCGAGCGGAAGGCGTAGAGGAGACTGGCGGGGTCGTCCTGGCTGCCGAGGAGGTATTTGGAGTTGCCGGTCCCGGGCTCGCCGTTGGAGTTGTCGATCCAGGACACCGTGGTGAAGAAGATGTCGTAATGGTCCTGGGCGGCGTCGGATTTCGTGGCGACATGGATCGTGTAGGTCGTGGGGTTGTAGAGCTCGACCCACTCCTGGTTGGCGGGCCCCGCGGGCATGTCATAATCCCCGACGACCTGGGTGATGACGAGGTGGTCCTGGATATAGACGTATCCGGTAACGTGCCCGAGGAACTGCTTGGTCAGATAGATGTAGGCCTTCGTGATCGTCCCGGAACTGGCGACCCACGGCGAGGAGGAAGTGCTCACGAAATAACCCGTGGCGCTCGTAATCAGGGTCCAGGAGCCCGCGGGGATGTTGAAGGAATAGGCGCCGGTGGGGTCGGCCGTGTCGTTGAAGGAGGGGTTCTCCAGGGCGTAGACGTAGGCGTTGG
>MGUT01000010.1:36634-43179 GCA_001800095.1 Elusimicrobia bacterium RIFCSPLOWO2_01_FULL_64_13
CCGCACCACCCCGGCGATGGTGGCGTTCAGCTGCTGCCGGTCCGTGTTCTCGAGGAGACTCGACATGGTCACCTTCCGCCAATCACCGGAACCCCCCTGGGCGTGGTAGGCCACGTGCACGTAGATGCGCTTCATGCCCACGTCCGGATCGGCCCAGTCCACGTGGAGGAAGTCTCCGGAAGCGTTCTCGTAGACCTTTTCGACGTAGGTCATCTTCTCGTATTCGATGCCGCCCGTGATCACGGTCTCGCGCGCGTAGTAGCCCGTGTCGTACTCCAGGGCCGGGTCATACTGGTCGTCCAGTGCCGTTGCCGTCGTGACGTGGAGCTTGTAATAAGCGGTGTTCTTGTAGACCTCGAGCTGTTCCTGGGCGATGATGGTGGCGATGGAACGCGCCTTCGCCATGAGGATGGCCCGCATGATGTAGGGAAAGGCCGACATGGTCCCGACGAGGGCCACGGTCATGACGAAGAGAGTGATGGACACGTCGATGAGGGTGAAACCCGCCTGGGAACGCGGCGGGAAAATCCCGATTTTCCCGCCGGAAAGACATGTTGAACCCTTCATAGCCCTTAAGTATAATAGACGAACCTTGGTTTTTCAATACGTCTTCCGCATGGAGAGCAAGCGTAGATGCTCATCTCGTCTCCTCCCCCTTGATGGGGGAAGGAGCTCCGAGACCCTGCGACCGAAGGGAGTCACGCTCGTGGAGATGATGGTGGTGGTCGCCATCATGGGGATCATGGCGGCCATGGTGGTGCCGAAGATGGCGGACCAGATGCGCCGCTCCGCCGAGGGTTCCACCAAGGGGTCCCTGGCCACCCTGCGTTCCGCCCTGCTCATTTACTTCGCCGACAACATCGGCGAGGACCCCTCCGACCTTTCCGCCATCGTCCCGAAATACATCAGCGGACTTCCCACCGCCAAGATCGGCGAGTACCATTCCAATTCCGCCGACGTGGTGAACGCCGCCGCCTTCGGGGCCAACCCTGATGTCGGCGGGTGGTACTATGTCACCCCGTCCGGGACCGTCTTCGTGAACTGCCTGCACACGGACACCAAGGACGCCGTCGTCAGCACCTGGTAGGCCGGGCCATGCTATAATGATCCATATGCAGGATTGGCTCGACTTCTCATTGTTCCAGCATCCGGTCCGGGAATACCTGTCGGCCCTGGCGGTCCTTCTTGGTTACCTGGCGCTTTTTATCGCGCTCAAGCGCCTCGGCTGCGTCTATCTGAACCGTCTGGCCCGCAAGACCGATAACGATTTCGACGACTTCCTGGTCAAGTTGATATCGGACGTCCGTCCCGCCATCTTCCTCATCCTCTCCATGTACCTGGTCTCCCTTCACATGGAGCTCGCGGCGTTGACGGAGTCCATCCTTCGCAGGATCACGATACTGGCCGCCGGCATCCAGGGGATCCTCCTCCTCCAGCACGCGGCAGAATACGGCGTGGAGAAGGCCTGCCTGAAGGGGCGGACCGGCGACCCTGCCGCCGTGACGTTGAGCCGGAACATCAAGAACATCCTCAAATGGGCGCTCTGGGGACTGGGAGGGCTCTTCGTCCTGGACAACCTGGGAGTCAACGTCTCCGCCCTTGTGGCTGGTCTGGGCGTGGGGGGGATCGCGGTGGCCATCGCCTCCCAGGCCGTTCTGGGCGACGCCTTGAGCGCTTTTTCCATTTTCATCGATAAGCCTTTCGCCGTAGGGGACTTCATCACCGTGGAGGGCCTGATGGGGACGGTGGAACATGTGGGCCTCAAGACCACGCGCCTCCGCAGCCTTGGCGGAGAACAGATCGTCTTTTCAAACTCCGACCTGACGAAAAGCCGGATCCGGAATTATAAGCGAATGGAGGTCCGGCGCATCGCGTTCAAGATAGGGGTGGTCTACCAGACCCACGCGGCCAAAGTCAGGAAGATCCCCGGCATGGTGCGGAGCATCTGCTCCGGCATCGAAGGGATCAAGCTCGACCGCGTCCACTTCTTCAGCTACGGGAATTTCTCCCTGGATTACGAGATCGTCTATTACGTCCTCTCGCCGGATTACAACGTGTACATGGATAAACAGCAGGAGATCAATTTCGCCCTGAAGGACGCGTTCGAAAAGGAAGGCATCGAGTTCGCCTACCCCACCCAGACCGTCTTCGTGGAAAAAGGCGGAGCTTCCTAACAGATCCTCGGGAGCTGTTCCCCCGAGAGCATGTCCGCCACCCGGCTGGTCCCCATGCCGTTCCTCACCGTGACCCTGGGACCTCCTTCCCCCGCCGTCCCGATCACGGCGCTCCCAGCCCCGGCGGATTCCGCCTGAAGCACCAGGAGAGCCCGCTCCGCCTCCTCCGCCGGCACGACGGCGATGAAGCGGCCCTCGTTGGCCACGTAAAGGGGGTCCAGCCCCAATATCTCGCAGGCCCCGCGCACCCCGTCCGAGACCGGGATGGCGCTTTCCTCCAGCCGGAACTCGAGGCCCGAACCCCCGGCGATCTCGCAAAGGGCCGTGGCCAGCCCGCCGCGGGTCAGGTCGCGCAGGCACCGGACCCGGATCCCGGAACGGATGAGGGCCGACACCGCGTCCGCGAGCGGGGCGCAGTCGCTCTCGATGGGAGGGTCGAATTTCAAGCCCTCCCTCATGGCCATGACGGCGATGCCGTGGCGGCCGATGTCGCCGTTCAGGATGACCGCGTCCCCCGGCCGGACGCTCCCCGGGGAAATCTCCAGATCGTGCTCAATGATCCCGATCCCCGCCGTATTGATGTAGAGCCCGTCTCCCCTGCCCTTCTCCACCACCTTGGTGTCGCCCGTGACGACCCCGACCTTCGCCGCCCGCGCGGCGCGGGCCATGGATTGCGCCGCCAATTCCAGGACGTCGAGCGGGAACCCTTCCTCCAGGATGAAACCCGCGCTCAAATGGAGCGGCCGCGCCCCGCACATGGCCAGGTCGTTCACCGTCCCGTTGACGGCCAGGGAGCCGATGTCCCCGCCGGGGAAAAACAGGGGCTTGACCACGTAGGAATCCGTCGAAAAAGCGATCCTGACTCCCGCCGCGTCCACGATCGCTCCGTCGAGCCCGGCGCGGAGGTGGGGATTGTCGAACGCCGGGATGAATATTTTCTCGATGAGCCGGTGCATGGCCCGCCCGCCCCCGCCGTGGGCGGCCTGGATTTCCCCGCGCCAGGCGGCGCTGTCGGGGACGGGGCATTGGGGGGAGAAACCGCCGTCCTTTTTCATCGGGCCGGGACCTCCGCGGCGGCGCGGCGGCGGTAGCGGTGATAAGCGGCGCAGGCCCCCTCGGATGACACCATGGGGGCACCCAGGGGATGGTCAGGATCGCAGAGAGTCCCGAAAGCCGGGCAATCCGAGGGTTTCAGGACGCCGCGCAGGACCTCTCCGCTCCGGCATTCCGACGACTCTTCTGCGGCCAGGCCGGCCACTCCGAACTTCGCCTCGGCGTCCCAGGGAGAGAACTCCGGCCGGAGGGCGAGCCCGCTGTGGGCGATCTCGCCGATGCCCCGCCACTTCATGGGGACCACCCGGAAGACCTCCTCGAGGAGCGAGCGCGCCTTCTGGTTGCCTCCCCTGGAAACGGAGCGCGCGTATTGGTTCTCGACCTCGTGGCGCCCCGATTCCAATTGTTTGACGCAGAGGTAGATGCCTTCGAGGATGTCGAGGGGCTCGAACCCCGTGACCACGATGGGCACCCGGTAGCGTTCCGCGATGGGTTCGTATTCCCCGGTCCCCATGATGGTGCAGACGTGGCCCGCGGCCAGGAACCCCTGCACCCGGTTGTCCTCCGCCGACAGGATGGAGCGGATCGCCGGAGGCACGAGGACCTGGGAGACCAGGAGGGAGAAATTCATCCGCCCGCGGCGGCGCGCCTCATGGGCCGCCGTGGCGTTGGCGGGCGCCGTGGTCTCGAAGCCTATGGCGAAGAAGACCACTTCCCTCCCGGGATTGGACCGCGCGGTCTCGAGAGCGTCCATGGGGGAATAGACGACGCGGACGTCGGCCCCGGCGGCCTTGGCGTCGAACAGGCTGCGGGAGGACCCCGGCACCCGCAGCATGTCCCCGAACGAGCAGAAGATGACGCCGGGGACGGAGGACACGGCGATCGCCTTGTCGATCATCTCCACGGGAGTCACGCAGACCGGGCAGCCGGGACCATGGACCAGCTCGATCCCGGGCGGCAGCAGCTCTTCCAGGGAGAACTTGAGGATGGTGTGGGTCTGGCCGCCGCACATCTCCATGATCGCCCAGGGGTTCCGGACCGTCTCCCGGATGGCGCGGGCGAGGCCGGCCGCGGCCCCGGCGTCGCGGTATTCGTCGATGAATCTCACGCGCCGGCCCCCTATTTCATCCGGTACATGGTCATGGCCCGCATGTACTGGGCGCGCTCGAAGGCGCTGGGATCGGGGCAGCTCTTCTGGCTCATGCTGCCCCGCATCTGGCTCACGGATTCGTACTCGTGCTTCTCCATCCATTCCTTCATGTCCCGCTCCACCTGCGATAGGTGCGCGATCCCGCGCTGGAGGAGGACCGAACAGAGCATGGCGACGCTCGCCCCGGCCATGAGGACCTTGAGGACGTCGTGCGCCCCGTGGATGCCCCCGCTGGCGGCGATGTCGGCGCGGACCTTCCCGTGGAGGATGGCCACCCAGCGCAGGGGGAGCCGCAGGGACTGGGGAGTGCTGAAGAGGATGTGGTGCGGATCCACCTCCAGCCGCTCCAGATCGATGTCCGGCTGGTAGAACCGGTTGAAGAGCACGAGCCCGCCGGCCCCGTTCTCGTCGAGGCGGCGCGCCATGAAGGCGAAGTTCGAGAAGAACGGGCTCAACTTCACGGAGATCGGGATCCCGATCTCCGAGCGGACGGCTTTAAGGATGTCCAGGTAGGCCTCCTCCACCTGGGCGGAGGGAAGGAACGGGTCCGTGGGGATGGCGTAGATATTGAGCTCGAGAGCGTCCGCTCCGGCCTGCTGGATCTTTTTCGCGTAATCGGTCCAGCTGCCCACGGAGGTGCCGTTCAGGCTCGCGATCACCGGTATCCCCACCGCTTCCTTGGCCCGGCGCACGTGGCGGAGGTACTCCTCGGGACCGACGTGGAAGGAGTCCGGCTCGGGGAAAAAGCTCAAGGCCTCGGCGAAGCTGTCGGTGTTCATGAGCAGGTGATGGTGCAGTTCGTGGCGCTCGCTCCGCACCTGCTCCTCGAACAGCGAGTGCAGGACGACCGCGGAGGCCCCGGCGTCCTCCATGCGCTTGATGTTGTCCACGTCCTCCGACAACGGGGACGCGGACGGAACGAGCGGGGACTTCAGCTTCAATCCCAGGTAATGCGTGCTCAAATCCATGTCAGGCCCTCCCGCCGGGGAAGGATGCGCCTACTTCCCCGGCTCATGCTGCGACGCCAGCTGCTGATAAAACTTCCAATTGGATTCGGCGGCCTTCTGGGCGTCCTTGAAAAGGGTCCGCGCCCGCTCCGGGTCGCTCTTGGTGAGCATCTTGAACCGGTTCTCCATCATCAGGAACCTTTCCATGGGGATCCGGAGGCCCTGCGAATCGAGCTGGAGAGGGTTCTCGCCTCTTCGGGTCCGTTCGGGGTGGTACCGGTACAGGATCTTATGGCCGGAATCGACGGCGGCCTTCTGGTTCTGCATGGCGGTGGAGATCCGGATGCCGTGCGCGATGCAGTGGCTGTAGGCGATGATGATGGACGGTCCCGGATAGGCTTCCGCCTCGAGGAAACACTTGAGGGTATGCTCGTCCCGGGCGCCCATGGCCACGCTCGCGACGTAGACGCTCCCGTAGGTCATGGCGATGAGGCCGAGGTCTTTTTTGGGGGATGATTTCCCGGCGTCCGCGAACTTGGCCACGGCCCCCATCGGGGTCGCTTTCGACATCTGTCCGCCCGTATTGGAATAGACCTCCGTGTCCAATACCAGGACGTTGACGTCCCTGCCGCTGGCGAGCGTGTGGTCCAGACCGCCGAAACCGATGTCATAGGCCCAGCCGTCCCCGCCCACGATCCACACGCTCTTTTTGACGAGGGCGTCCGCCGATTCCAGGAGCTTCTCCGCCAGAGGGTCGGAAAGGCCCCGGAGTTTTTCCTTCAGGAGGCGGACCCTCTCCTCTTGGCCGCGGACGCCGGCTTCGTCCGATTGGTCGGCGGCGATGATCTCATCGGCCAGGGACCCGCCCGCGCGGCCGGAGAGCTTTTTGAGGAGCGTCCGGGCGAAATCCGCCTGCTGGTCCAGGGAAAGGCGCATGCCCAATCCGAATTCGGCGTTGTCCTCGAAGAGCGAGTTGGACCAGGCCGGGCCCCGGCCCTCCCGGTTCTTCGACCAGGGGGTGGTGGGCAGGTTGCCCCCATAGATGGACGAACAGCCGGTGGCGTTGGCGACCAGGAGCCGGTCTCCGAAAAGCTGGGTGAGGAGCTTGAGGTAAGGCGTCTCGCCGCATCCCGCGCAGGCGCTGGAGAATTCAAAGAGGGGCTGCTGCAGCTGCTGCTGGCGGACGGACTGGACATTGATCCGGCCGCGATCGGCCTCCGG
>MGUT01000010.1:43187-46834 GCA_001800095.1 Elusimicrobia bacterium RIFCSPLOWO2_01_FULL_64_13
AGAAGAATTCCCAATTCGCTTTTTCCTCCTCCAGGATGGGGGGCTGGGGACTCATGTTGACGGCTTTGAGGCGCGTCTCGGACTTGTTGCGCGCCGGACAGACGTCCACGCAGATCGCGCAGCCGGTGCAGTCCTCGGGCGAGACCTGGATGATGTATCTCATCCCCTTCCACTCCTTGTCGATGGCGTCCCGGCTGCGGAAAGACGCGGGAGCGGCCGCCAGGGCGGCCGGGTCGGCGACCTTGGCCCGGATGACCGCGTGGGGGCACGCGAACGCGCACTTGCCGCATTGGATGCAACCTTGCGGATCCCAGACGGGGATCTCCCGCGCCAGGTTCCTCTTCTCCCATCGGGTGGTCCCGGTGGGGAACGTCCCGTCCGCGGGCATGGAACTGACCGGCAGGCCGTCGCCGCGGGCGAAGACCATCTCGCCGATCACTTCCCGCACGAAATCCGGTCCGGCCGGCGCGAAGACCGCGCGCCTCTCCGCCGGGCGGGCGGTCCGGCCGGAGACATCGAGCTCGATCATGCGGTCCAGGGTCGCGTCCACGACGGCCAGGTTCAGGTTCACGATGTCCTCGCCCTTCTTGCCGTAAGTCGAACGGATGGATTCCTTGATGCAGGCGATGGCCCGGTCCCGGGGCAGGATGTTCGAGATGGCGAAGAAGCAGACCTGCATGACGGTGTTGATGCGTCCTCCCATCCCGTTCTCCCCGGCCACTTGATAAGCGTCGATGGCGAAGAACTTGAGTTTTTTGGCGAGGATCGCTTCCTGGACGCTCCCGGGGAGGCGTTCCCATATCTCATCCGAACTTCCCGCGGCGTTCAGAAGGAACGTGCCTCCGGGAACTGCGTTGGCCAGGATGTCGTAGAGGCCGAGGAAGGACTCCTGGTGGCAGCCGACGAAGTCCGCCCTCCCGATCAGGTAGGCGGACCGGATGGGGTTGGGGCCGAAGCGGAGGTGGGATATCGTGACGGCCCCGGCTTTGCGGGAGTCGTAGACGAAATACCCCTGGGCGTAATGGTCCGTGTTCTCTCCGATGATCTTGATGGAATTCTTGTTCGCGCCCACCGTCCCGTCGGATCCGAGGCCGTAGAAGAGCGCGCGGAAACCTCCGGGCGGCTCGCTGGAGAATCCCGGGTCCGCCTCCAGGCTCTGCCCGGAAACATCGTCGCGGATGCCCACCGTGAACCTCGGCTTGGGACCGTCCTTGGAGAGCTCGTCCAGGACCGCCTTGACCATCCCCGGAGTGAATTCCTTGGAGGACAGCCCGTAGCGGCCGCCGGTGATCCTGGGCATGGCGCGCAGCCGTCCCCATCCCTTTCCCAGCCCTTCGTGCAGGGCGGAAAGACAGTCCAGGAACAGGGGTTCGCCCACGCTCCCCGGCTCCTTGGTCCTGTCGAGGACGGCCAGCGAGCGGACGGTCCCGGGAAGGGCCTCGAGGAACCTTTGCACGGGGAAAGGGCGGAAGAGGCGCACCTTGACCACCCCCACTTTCTCGCCCCGGGCGGCGAGGGCGTCCACCGTCTCGTGCGCGGTCTCGCATCCGGAGCCCATCAGGACCACCACCCGTTCGGCCTGGGGATGCCCGGCGTAGTCGCACAGGCCGTGGGAGCGGCCCGTGAGGCCGGCGAACCTCTTCATGGCCCGCTCCACGATCATCGGGCAGGCCTCGACGTAGGGATTGACGGCCTCTCTGGCCTGGAAGAAGACGTCCGGATTCTGGGCCGTCCCCCGCAGCACGGGACGCCCGGGGGAAAGGGCGCGGGCCCGGTGCTCCCGTATCCGGATTTCGTCGATCATGCCCCGGAGGACGGCGTCGTCGAGCGCCTCCACCTTGGCGATCTCGTGCGACGTGCGGAACCCGTCGAAAAAATGGAGGAAGGGGACGCGGGATTCGAGCGTCGCCGCCTGGGAGACGGCGGCGAAGTCCATGGCCTCCTGGACGGACGCGGAAGCGAGGATCGCGAACCCGGTGGAGCGGACGGCCATCACGTCCCCATGGTCGCAGAAGATGGACAGGGCGTGGGTCGCCACGGTGCGCGCCGCGACGTGGATGACGGCGGACGTCAGTTCGCCCGCGATCTTGAACATGTTGGGCATCATGAGGAGCAGGCCCTGCGAGGAGGTGAACGTCGTGGCCAGGCTTCCCGCCTGCAGGGCTCCGTGGACCGCCCCCGCCGCCCCGCCTTCGCTCTGCATCTCGATGACGGATGGGACCGCGCCCCAGAGGTTCCTCTCGCCTTTGGAGGACCAAAGGTCCGCCCATTCGCCCATGGGCGAAGCGGGAGTGATGGGGTAGATGGCGATCACCTCGTTCAGACGGTAGGCCACGGACGCGACCGCTTCGTTCGCGTCCAGAGTCCTGAACATTTTGGCCGTCAACGCTATTCCTCCCGCGCTTCCATTTCGCGCAAAAAATCGAACACGCGCCCGGCTTCGGTCTCGTTGACCACGCTGATGGAGAACCCCACGTGCACGAGCACGTAATCGCCCTCCCGCGCTTCGGGAGTCAGGGACAGGTTCACTTCCTTCACGGCCCCGGCGAAGCTCACCCTTCCGGTCCGGGAATGATCCCCGCCCCGGACGCTCAAGACTTTCCCCGGGACCGCCAGGCACATGCCTATTCCCTCCCCGCCGGACGGGCCGCGGTCCTCATCAAAGCGTCAAGGACGCCTTCCTGGATCTTTCCGAGCGGACCACGGCGGCGAGCTGTCCCAGGGACAGGCCTCCGTCATTGGGAGGGACGCGCTGGTGCCAGTACGGTTTGAAGCCGGCGCCGCGGAGAGCTTCCACGGCGCTCTCGCACAGGATCCGGTTCTGGAAGCAGCCTCCGGAGATGACGACGCGCTCCCGTTCGAAGAGCTTGGCCGCCGATACGATCCCCCCGACCAGGGCCAGGTGGAACCCGGCCGATATGCTTCCCGCCGGGACTCCTGCGCGCATGTCCTCGAGGATCGCGCGGACCATGGGCTCCCAATCCAGGACCACCGGCTTGCCGGAGGAGGGGTCCCCGCGCAGGGGCAGTTCATAAGGTCCCCGCGATCCCTCGCCGTACGCGGCGAATTCGAGCTCCATGGCCGCCTGCCCCTCGTAACGCGACACCTGCCGCAGCCCGACGAGACTCGCGACGGCGTCGAAAAGCCGTCCGGCGCTCGACGTCCGGGGGCTCATGGCTCCGCTGCCGAGCAGGATCGAGAGGTTCTCCAGCTCCTTCCCGTCAAAGCACGCCAGAGAAGGGATGTCCTTCATCTTCAGGAATCCCGGTCCGAATATCTCATGGAGGATCCCCAGGGCGCCGCGCCGGGGTTCGCGGACGGCCTGGGCCCCTCCCGGCAGGGAAAAAGCCCGCAGGTGCGCCACCCGGGCGTGGGACTCGTCGTTGACCGTCAGGAATTCTCCGCCCCAAAGGGTCCCGTCCTCGCCGTAACCCGAACCGTCCCAGGCCACGCCGAGGACGTCCCCCGTCAATCCGTTGTCCGCCATGCAGGAGAGGATATGGGCGTAATGATGCTGGACGGTCTGGACGTCCACCCCGCCTCCCAGGCCGGCGGCGTATTGCGTGGAGATGTAATCGGGGTGGGGATCGCACGCTATCTTCGCCGGATGGATGTCGTGGATGTGCAGAAGGCTTTTGATCTCGTTC
>MGUT01000010.1:46852-48471 GCA_001800095.1 Elusimicrobia bacterium RIFCSPLOWO2_01_FULL_64_13
TGCGGCGTCTCCAAGTCGCCGATATGCTGGCTTAAGACGGCTTCCCGCCCCACGGAAACGGCGACCGTGTTCTTGAGATGCCCGCCCACCGCGAGGATGGGGAGGACGCTCTCATCCTCCCACACGGGCAGGGGAGCGTAGCCCCTGGCCCGGCGGAGGATCTGCTCCCTCCCCAGGATCACCCGGACGATGGAATCGTCGATGTGACGGAGTATGGGGCGGTCGTGGACGAGATAGCGGTCGGCAATCCCGTTGAGCCGCTCCAGGGCGTCTTTTTCGTCCTTGCAGATGGGCTCGTCGGAACGATTGCCGCTCGTGGCCACGACGGGAAAATTGAGTTCCGCCATGAGGAGGTGGTGTAGGGGGGTGTAGGGCAGCATGACGCCGTAGGCGGGATTCCCCGGGGCGACTGAATTTGAGATGCCGTCATCGCGGCTCTTTTTCCTGCGGAGGAGGACTATCGGCGACTCCGGCGCGCGCAGGAGACGCTCCTCCAGATGGGACACGACGCAGAACGCTTCCACCCGGTCCAGGGACGGGAACATGAGGGCCAGGGGTTTTTCCTCCCTCTCCTTTCTCTGCCGCAGGGTCCGCACCGCGTCTCCGTTCGAGGCGTCGGCAAGGAGGTGGAACCCGCCCAGCCCCTTCAGGGCCACGATCCGGCCCTGACGGACGGCGTCGGCGGCGAGAAGGATGCTCGCGTGGCCCCGGGCGAGCACGACCCCTTCCCGGTCCCAGAGCTCGAGTTTTGGACCGCAATCCGGACAGGCGTTGGCTTCCGCGTGGAACCTCCTGTCCGACGGGTCCTCATATTCCCTGCGGCAGGACGCGCACATTTGGAACCGGGACATGGAAGTGCGGGCGCGGTCATAGGGCAGGGCTTCCACGATGCTGAACCGCGGCCCGCAATGCGTGCAGTTCGTGAACGGGTAGCGGTAGCGGCGGTTCGCCGGGTCGAAGATCTCCTGCAGGCAATCCCCGCAGGTCGCTATGTCCGGCATGACGAAGGCCTCGCGGTTGCCGGCCGTATCGCTGGGCCGGATCTCGAACGAATGGAAGCCGGCCGGATCCAGGACGGAGAATTCCAGCGAGGTGATGCGGGAATGGACCGGTTTTTCCAGCTCGATGCGGAAGAGGAACCGCTCGAGGCGGTTGGTGGGTCCTTCGACCTCGATGGTCACGCCTTTCTGGGAATTGCTCACCCAGCCCGCCAGATGCAGCTCCTTGGCGATCCGGTAGACGAAGGGGCGGAACCCGACTCCCTGCACCGCGCCCCGGACCGTGACCTTGAGACGGGAATTGTCCGCGCTCCTCTTGAGCGAGCCGAGGGACGCGATCGATTCCATGCCTAAAGGTCCAGGACCGCGCGGACGAACTTGTCGCCGCCGTTGCGCGTGATCTGGAATCCGAGTTTTTTGCAGATGCTCTGCATGTCCGCGTTCTCCGGCAGGATGTCGGCCACGATGCGCTCGAGCTTCTCGTCCCGGCCGATCCCGATCAGGCGCCGCAGGATCTCGGTCCCCACTCCCTTCCCCTGCCAGCGGTCGGCGATGAGGAGCCCGAACTCGGCCGCGTTGATCCCGTGCAGCTTGGTCAGCCGGCCGATCCCGATGATCTCC
>MGUT01000011.1:0-219 GCA_001800095.1 Elusimicrobia bacterium RIFCSPLOWO2_01_FULL_64_13
CTGACGGACGGCAAAAAAGCCCTGGCGGTGAGACCGGCGGACCCGGATTCCCTGGAAGATAAGTTCCCCGGGAAACCCGACGCCTATTCCGGCCTGTCCCTGGCGATCCTCCACGCAATCGTCCTGCCCGACATGCAAAAAGAGGATTTCATCTATTCCCACGACCTGAAGGAGACCCTGCGCACGGCCAAGTCGAACAAGAGCGTGGCAGTCCTCCTC
>MGUT01000011.1:277-11624 GCA_001800095.1 Elusimicrobia bacterium RIFCSPLOWO2_01_FULL_64_13
AGAAGTCCACCTACTTCTATCCCAAGGTGATCACGGGCCTCGTGTTCCGCTCGCTTGAGCCTTGACCTCTTTCCCTATTTCCTGGCCTGGCGGAAAAGATACGGCCCGTTCGACGGCTCATTTTTCCTGGACAGCTTCAGGGCAGGAGGCGGGGCGCGCTATTCTTATTTTCCCTTAAGCCCTCCCGAAAAGATCATCTCGGCATCCTCCCCCGAAGATTTTCCCGAACGTTGGGAGAGTCTCAAAAAGGAAACCGCGCGGCTATCCCCCCCGGCGGGCGGGCCGGGCGGACCGCCTTTCACGGGCGGGGCGGCGGGAGTCATTTCCTACGACGCGGGAAGGTCCTTCGAGGAGGGCTGGCGGACCGAGCCGCCGCCCGACCCCTTGCGGTTCCCCCTCCTGCGCTTCGGCATCTACCGCGACCTGGCCTGCCTGGACCACCGCGAAGACCGATTCCACTTTTTCGCGAGGGACGCGGACCGCATGAAGATCCTCCGAAAGCGATTTGAAGACCTGGAACCGGCATCCCCCGGAACAGATCCGTCGAGAAGAAAACCAGCGTCCGCGTCCCTGTACAAGAACAGGGCCTGGTACCTTGGGTCCGTCAAGGAAATAAAGGGCTATATATCGCGAGGGGACATATACCAGGCCAACCTTTCCCAAAGGTTCGAGCTCCCATATAAGGAAAGCGGCCTCGAACTCTATTCGCGCCTGCGGGACATCAACCCGTCGCCCTACGCCTGCTACTTCAATCTCGGCCGTTTTGAGATCGCGAGCTGTTCGCCCGAACTCCTTATTAAGGTAAGGGGCGGGATGGCCTCGACAAGACCCATAGCCGGCACAAGGCCCAGGGGGAACGGCGCGGCGGAGGACAGGCGGCTCGAGGGACGTCTCCTTTTAAGCCCCAAGGAAAGGGCGGAGCACGTCATGCTCCTGGACCTGGAGAGGAACGACCTGGGCAGGGTCTGCCGGGCGGGAACGGTCAAGGTCACGGAGAAGATGGCCGTGGAAAAATATTCCCACGTCATGCACATCGTCTCCCAGGTCGAGGGCCGGTTAAGGAAGGACCGGGATGTTTTCGACGCCATCCGGGCGGTCTTTCCCGGCGGCACCATCACCGGCTGCCCCAAGGTCCGGTGCATGGAGATCCTGGACGGGATCGAACCGGTTGCCAGGGGGCCCTTCTTCGGGGCCGCGGGCTGGCTCGGCGGTCAGGGGGAAGCGGAATTGAACCTCCTCATCCGCACGGGGCTGATTCGCAAGGGTCGGCTCATCCTCCAAGCCGGTTCCGGGATCGTGGCGGATTCCAATCCGGGAAAGGAATACGATGAGTCGCTTCACAAGGCGGAAGCCCTTCTGTCGGCGCGCCTCGGTTGAATCTACGGTTCGCGAGGATTCCCGGAAGGCGTTCCGGGTCCGGAAGGGGGAGAGTCGCGGTATTGGACGTCGACCTCTTGATAGACCAGGGCGGAAATGCCGCGGATGACTCCTTCCAGTTCCTCGAAATCGTCCCCGCGCGTCATCACGCACAGGAGATAGGGCCTGCGAGGGTGGTAGACGATGCCGCAATCGTGGAGTTGTTTCTCATCCTTGTCGACCCTCTCCCCGAATTTATGGGCGACCATGATGTCCTGCGGAACCCCTCCCAACAGGCCTTCCTTGAACTCCGACTTGGACAGCTGGCTCAAGGCCCGTTCAGAAAAGTACCTGTTGAGATAGGTGGAATTGAACAGGATCCTGAAAAATGATGAATATTCCTTGACGGTGATGCTCCCCCGCGGTTTGCGGGACCCCGGAGCCACCATCCCCAGGTCCGTGAACAACCTATCCAGCAGACTCTTGCGATAGACGAGAAAGGCCGCCTGGTTGTCCGAATAGACGATCATCCTGGTGATCAGGTCCTCGACGCTGTAGCTCCGGCCCTTTTTCAGGGTCTGGCCGGGAGACACGTATTGCTCGATGTCGTATTTCTTCTGCGGCCCTTTGTATAGGATCTTTTGGTCCAGGACGTCCGGGTCCTCTTCCGCCACTTTGAAATAGGCCATCATGAGAGGGACTTTGAGAAGACTGGCCGGGACGAAGCCTTCATCAGCGTTGATGCCGAACGTGGGCCCGTTGTTCATGTCCCGGAAATAGACCGATATGTGGATCACGCTTTTGAGCGCGGTTTTCCTGTCGACGAACTCCTGGACCTTGTATTTGAAGTTTTGAAGGAAGACGTTCCCGGCCGGGTCAAAGTCCTCGCATTCCAGGAGAGGGTTGATGAACTTGAAGCCGCCCTGGCGGACCTCCCTGGGCTGGGCCGCCAAGGGAACCGCCCAGACCGGAACCAAGGACATAAGAAGGCAAAGGACCCTTGCTTTCATGGCAAAATCAATAATATCAAATTTCCGACAGTCCGCAACCCTTTAGACCGCTAAAATCGGCTGGGGGGGGTCCTGTTTTAATTCTTAAATAACAATTCCCGATTTTACCCCTTGACAAAATGGACATTGAGGGGTATATTGCTGGTATCTGATCTTTGAAAGGGCTTACACGACAATAGCACACCCTGGGCAACCAGGGGCCGCAAAGCCGTGCGCCCGCCACACGTCAGGCGGGACGGCAGGCTGCCGAAGTAATCCGAGAATCCAGCAGGTGAAACTGGTTTTTCCGCGCGATTGCTTGGGCTTTACGGCGGAAACACCAGATTTTTTGTACACCTGCGGTCCTGAACGTTAGTCAGACCATCTACGCCGAGGGAGCATGACTAAACGACAGACCTTCTATCACAGTCCGAATTGGCTCTCCCTGCTTGCGGGGGGATGCCTCTTTTTCTTATTTTCCTCCTCCACCCTGACCGCCAACGACCCGGTCGAAATTTCCGTTTTTTGGCAGACCCGATTTTTCGATAGCGCCGTCCGGTCGTCCGGCCTTGACGTCCGCGACGCTTCCAACCGCCCCATCCGCGCATCCGCCGCCCTTGATTCCCTTAAGCAGCTCTTTTTAGGGACGGTATTCCACTCCCTCCTGACCCGGGACCTCCCCCTCGTGGCGCGGACCCGGCAGGTCCTGGAAGAAGGGCTCACGCCCTTTCGGGAGAGGATCACCCGCGCCCTCCAGAAGATATTCCACGCCCTCGAGATAGGATTCATCCTCAACTTGAAGCGATTCACCGACCTCCTGGGCAGGGATCTCGTCCGCCTGATCCATTCCCTTTCGGCCTTATTCATCGTTTGCGCCTTTTTCCTGCCGGTCAAAGCCAACCACCCTGCCGTCAACCTGCCCCTGCGCTGTTAATTCCTTAACCCCCCGCCACGAGTCCTGTCAGTTCAAAGGATCGTTGGGGATTTCTCTCGCGGGAAATCCATAGAAGTCGGGACAAGGAATTGATGAGCGAATCTCCGGAACCAGAAAGCCAAGACCAGGAAAGGGCCGTAAATTGATGGAAATCACCGATTTCATCTCAAGGCCGTTTTATGCGCGCGCAGGCGCGCGCGTTCGGGATACAGACGATAAAAGACGCGGAACCCAATGAGAGAAAACGAGGCGAAAATAGACATGGAATCCGTCCCGGCGGGCAGGGGCCCTTCCCGCTCCGGCATCCCATTTGCCTTCGCCCTGGCCGGGGCATTGGGCCTGGCGCTCCTGGCCCCCTCCCCGGCGCGGGCCCTCTCCCAGCAGATATTCAGCGGAAGCAGCGCCGACCTGGGCTATTCGAACCAGAGGAAGGTCCTCTACTCGAGCGGGACGGCCCAGGGCTACTGGACGTTCTTCTCGACGGGCTCGGGAGCCACTCTCTCCGTCGTCTATTCCTACTCGAAAACGGGCGAGGAAGGGACCTGGTCCACCCCGAGGGGCGTCTTCACCGATTCCGGCTACAGCTACTCCGCGGCCCACGCCAACTACTCCGGCCAGGCGAGCATCTGGTTCGACCCCACCCTCGGGCAGGTGGCCGTCGTGGCCCCGCCCAACGCCGACTGGTCGGCCTCGTTCACGCCCAACCTCCATTTCGCCCTCGGGACCCTGAACGCGGACGGGACCATCACCTGGACGGAGGACGACGTCGCCTCCCACGGCTGCGGCGTCAGCATCAACAACAAGAATATTTACCAGGGCACCAACAACCCGCCGGGAATCGCCAAGGACGACGACGGGGCCGGCGGCACCTATGCCTACATCGCCATGGCGGGGGAACAAAGCGCCGCCGATCACATCCAGGTCTACAGGATAGCGGCATCCGCGAACACCGTCATTTTCCCCAACGTGGCCAGCGTCCAGCCCATCGCGGACTACGCGACCGTCTGCACGAACGACGCCCGCGACCAGGACCTGATAGCGGACGGCGCCATCGTGCCGAGGCCCGGGACGGGGTTCTGGATGTACGGGGTGCGGGACCCGGACTCCACCGAGGAAACCACCAGCGGGCTCGTCAACAACACGAACAATACTCCCACGAACACGACCATCTCCGCCGTCTTCGACGTCCTGAACGGCGCCAACCCGCCCAACCTCGACATCAACGTCTCCATGGTGACCGACAGCTCGAACAACGGCCACTTCGTCTGGATCAACTCCGTGGGCGACATCGAGTACCAGCGCTACAAGGCCACCAACGCCCTCGACGTCAACATCCAGCCCCTCGTGGACGGGCCTGGGACCCCCAACTTCATAACGGACGTGACCATCGGCGTGGCCCGCCGGGGCAACGGGATCGACCTGGACCAGGTCTTCATCGTCTATCGAGGCACGACCACCCCGGGAGAGATATTGATGCTCCAAGCCAGCACGGGAGCCTCCACGGCCGGTGCGTGGGGAGCGACCAACCCGACCTGGGTCTCGGACGTGGCCGGAAGCTATCCCTCCCTCGCCTACCGCGTGACCAGGCCGGACCCCATGCCCCTCGTCTGGCTGGAAGGGACAGCGGTCAAGTTCGAGAAGCTCATCACCTCCACAATGACCAAGCCCACATTGGACACGGTCTACGAGTACCCCACTCCCACCGAGCACCTCTCTACAGGGACCTACAAGCTGGAGATCCTGGGAACGGGGTTCATGAAGATCGTGGGGAAGGCCCCCGAGGTCGTCCTCCTCAAAGGGACCACAGGGGCCTACGCCTCCGCCGAGAGCGAGATCACCGTGAGCACGGTCCAGGTCATCACGAGCACGGCCATCCACGCCACCGTGAACCTGGTCTCGGGCGGGACCCTCCTGACGCGGACCTATTCCGTGAAGGTGGTCAACGCCGACGGCCAGGACACGGGCTCGGACGGCGGCTCGGGATACGGATACCTGGACGGCGGCTATACCATCGACCCGCCCACGATAGCCGGCATATCGGACGACGACGGGAACGAGCTTTCCGGAGGGTGGGGGGCCGGGACCACGATGGACAACGAGTTCAAGCCCTACAGGAACATCATCGTCCGGGGCTCCAACTTCGAGAGCTGGGGGCCCGGAGTCGTCTCGTCCATCACGGTGTCCGGGTCGGGCGTCGAGGTGTCCTCCATCACCTACCACGACACGAGCTCCTTCACCGCCACCGTGAGCATCCAGGCCGGCGTCAGCGCGGGGCTGCGCGGCGTCACGGTCACGATGCCGGACCGCCTGGAGACCCAGCAGAACTCCACATTCACCGTGACCGCCGTGACCACGACCATGACCCTTCCCAACGCCAACCTGCCCAACGCCGTCACCACCTACGCCACCGTCCTTTCCCTCGGCTCGAACAACCCCTCCGTCACCGGGGTCATGAACGCCTTTTCGAACGGCGGCAGCGACAGCTTCAACGCCGGCGGCGAGGTGGCGGTTTACAGGGACTCGACGAAGAGGTGGCTGGCCTCCGCTGGAGGGGCGTTCACCCAGACCGACCAGACCTGGCTCGCCGCCCCTCTCGTCGGCGGCTCCACGTACCAATGGGAGTTCAGGGGCTGGACCCAGGCCACCCAGGTGGACGGGGAATCGTTCAGGATCGTGGCGCGCTCCTCCACCACCGATTACGGCCGAGGTCCGGTCCCCGCCATGGAAAGATTCGTCACGTTCGACCAGACCATGTCCGGGACCAACACGGTCGCCACCCCTTCGCAGGGAGTCACCAAGAGGGATTTCCTCGACCAGCTCGTCGGCCAGGTGGCGGACGAGACGAGCGGCGTCAAGATCGCCTCCATCACCATCGGGGACTTGACGGCCGGCACCACCTGGAACGGCAGGGACTGGACGGCCCATTCCACGAACACGGTCAACCCGAACGACGCCTCCTCCATCAGCGGAACCCCGCCCAGGGGCGAGACCACGTATGACTGGGCCTACGACGCCCTAGGGGCCTTGAACTCCATCTGGACGAACGGCAACCAGTACGAGGTCCTGGTCCAGGCGCGGGACATGATGGACAACATGAACACGAGCACCGCCGCCAACATCAACCGATTCACGTTCGACACCATCCAGCCCACTTCCACCTTGACCACTCCCAACACGAACCAGACCTTCGTCCCGTCCATCACGACCCTCTCCGGCGCCTACTCGGACAACCTCTCCATCAGCGTCAACCTCTCCAAGGTCCAGGTGGCCGTCAAACAGGTGTCCGTGGGAGACTCGCCCAACGTCGGCTGGTGGAACGGCTCCGACTTCACCGGCGTGTCCGAGACCTGGTACGACATGACGGTCGGGAACGGCCGCCTGAAGCTGGGGGACAATTCCTGGATCTGGAAGAGCGGCGACTCGGGCTGGTTCGGCGATTCCCTCTCGGTCGGGCAGAAGATCCAGGTCTGGGTCCGGGCGGACGACGGAAGCCGCGGCTCGGGAGCCAGCGCCGGGCTCGAGACGAACGCCACACCCGGAGGTTCGGGAGTCCATAAATGGGAGGTGACCATCGATGACCTGATCGTGGATATAGGCATCTCCACGCCCAGCGTGGGCGCCATGAGCGGCGCCTACGGAGGAGATTCCCTCGCCACCATATCCGGCACGGCGGACGACCGGGTCTACTTCAACGCCGCCGATTCGAAGATCAGCCAGGTTTGGTACCGGCTCTACGACGCGAGCCAGGACCAGTATTGGGACGATACCGCGAACGACTGGCTCGGCGGGACGGAGATCTGGAACGTGGCCGGCACGACCTTCACCCTGCCTTCCCCCTGGATGGTGTGGGTGGCCAGCGGAGTGGACTTCGTCTCGCGCAAGGGCGACACCTTCCAGCTCGTGATGAAGTCCTCGGACATCTCGGGCAACTCCCTCCAAACCTCCATCCAGACCTTCGTCTTCGACTCCTCCGCCCCCGTCACAGGCGTCACCCTTCCTAATAGCACGAACGGGAGATTCTACGGCCAGGCCCTGACCGTGATATCCGGCACCGCCCTGGACGAACCCAATTCCGGCACATCCAGGAACGCCGGCATAGCCGCCGGGTCCGGAGGACGCATCAACATAGGGGTACGGCGAGAATCGGACGGCTACTGGTACAACCGCATATCCGGTTGGAGCCAAACGCGGGACGACGTGCGCATCTCGACCTCCGGAAGCGTGAACGGAACCTATGACCCTGTCACCGGCGTCTGGACCTGGACCCCCATCCCGGGCGACTTCTTCTCCGTTAATCCCAACACTTACACGGTCTATGCCTGGTCCCAGGACAACGTTTCCAATCCCGGCAGCCAATACAGGAACCTGGAAAGCTCCAACACGGTCAACGACATCAAGGCCGTGTTCGTGTACGAGGTCACGCCTCCTTCCTCCACGATCCAGACCCCTCTTCAGGGCGTGACCACGCCCTACAGTTTGGTATCCGGATTCAACCTGCCGACCATCTCCGGCACAGGCATCGAGAACCCCATCACGGGAAACCCCGGTTCAGGCAACAGCTTGAACCAGATCCAGATCGAGATAAGGGATGAGACCAACCTGAATCCCAATACACGATATTGGGATGAATCCGCCGGCGCCTGGGGAGCCCAGGTATGGAACGAAGGCACGGTCAACGGCACGAGCTGGGCCGTGACCATCCCCAATTTCATGGCGGCCGATGCCGCTACCGTCATCAACGGACGCATCTACAGGGTTCTCTCGCGGCTTTCCGACAAGGCCAAGGGCACCAACGACGTGGTCCTGGCCATAGGCGGCACGCCTTCCAACACGGAGTCCCCGGAGGACCTGACCGAATCCGCCGAGGGGTCGAGCCCCAAGGACAACATCGCCTTCTTCCGCATCGACCGTTCGACCCCGGCCGCCGTGGTCATCCAGCCGGACACGTTGAACGAAACGACCCTGCCCACCATCTCGGGAACGGCGGACGACGTCAATTCCTCCTATACGGGCAAGAAGATCACCCGGGTCCGGGTCGCCTACTACGAGACTTCCGCCGGAGGCGGGGCCGACCGCTGGTGGAGCAAGGGGTCCGGCGCGTTCGACCAAGGCGCGGGCAGCGATTCCCCTCCCGAGGTCGCCATGACCACTGCCACTCCAAACCCCAACTGGGAGAGCTGGTACATCGACGTCTCCTCCATCCCTTCTTTCACCCCAGGCCGGACCTACAGGATCTTCGTCCAGGCCACCGATTTCACCGGGAACAAGACCGCTTTCCCCGGCCACGGGGCCGTGACCCAGCTCCCTTCCAAATCGGAGTTCGTCGAGTTCAACTACGTCACGGCCGAGCCCCAATCGTTCCTGACCCTCCCCTCCGATGACAACGGCCATTACACCCCGCCGGACTTCCCCGCCTCTCCTTCCACGAACCGCCTGCTCACCATCTCCGGCACGGCTTCGGACTCCACCACGGCCCAGTTCCGCATCACGGACCTGACGGCGGAGCCGGACGAGGTCTGGACCGGAAGCTCCTGGCTGTCCACGACGACCCTGAACGTGGCCTACTCCACGAACGGGTTTCTGGGCGCCAACTCCGTGAGCGGCCCGAACTTCGAGGGGCGGCTCAACCAGGGACCTTTCAATTCCGACATGTTCGACGGCAGGGGGAACCGGAATTACAAGATCGAGTCCCGCGGCATGAACGGGACGACCCCGGAGAGCGACTTCACCTCCGGGGAGGAGGACCGGCTCTTCGTGCTCGACTCCACCGCCCCCGCCGCGGCCATGGTCCTGCCCAGCCCCTCCCAGACGGGATATAAGGCGGGGATCCTGACGTCCCTCGCGGGGACCGCCCAGGACCTTCCCGCCGGCACGCCGGGCCAGATGAACAACTCGACCGTCCTCTTCAACATCGCCTACGGGACCGAGCCGGCCGCCTCCCCCCTCACGTTCTGGAGCCCCGCCGCCCAGGCCTTCCAGAACAACCCGGCGGACAAGAACATCCTCGCGGCTTTCGCAGGCGGCGTGGCCTATTCCAGCGCGCCTCCTTATATGGCCGGCGAGGCCCCGTGGATGGACGGATACAAGTTCCACGTCATCATGAAGGGCCAGGACAAGGCCCAGAACGCGGCGGTGAATTCCGTGGCCACGTTCCGCTACGACGTCGGCTTGCCCACCGCCGCCTTCACCATCCCCAAATCGGGGATCCTGGGCCTATCGTCCCTGGCCACGATCTCCGGCACGGCGCTCGATCCCGACCCCAACGCCTTGGACAACGACATCGTGGGCTCGGGCATCCCCACCGTCCTCACGTCGAGCGGAGTGGAGATCTCCATCCAGCGCCTCACGGGCCAGGACGCGGGCCGCTACTTCGACGGGAACAACTTCAATTCCGTGCCCGAGCTTTGGCTGGCGGCCGACGTGGGCAACGTGCCGGACGCCTCCCAGGACGACATCGTCTGGGACACGACCTGGAGCTATACCTCGGCGGGCCTGGCGGACGCCTTCAAAAGCAGCACTACTTATGTCCTCCGCGTCCGCTCCGTTGACAACGCCGGCAACCAGCAGACGTTCTACTCCCCCGGGATCTCCTCCATGACCCTGCGCATAGACAAGAGCTCTCCGACCGTCGGCATCGACTCGCCCCTGGACGACTCCAGGCACAGCCCGGCCTCGATCAACGCGTCCCAGATCATCGGCACGGCCCAGGACGAGCCCACCACGACCCAGGCCGGCTTCCAGAGGGTTTCGAACGACGTGGACATCCAGCTCTGGTACCTGAATTCCGGCACCTCGTATTATTGGGACGGCGCGGCCTGGACCGCCGTGGTGAGCACGCGCTCCGAGGTCATGGGCGCCTCCAACTGGACCGTAGGCAGCGGCTGGATGCCGCCTGAATCGGGCGCCGATTCCTGGAAGGAGCAGGCCCAGGGGCCCGCCGACAGGACCTTCTACGTCCATTCCCGCGCCAGGGACAACGCCGTGAACGGCTCCTCGGCCGCAGCCCGCAACGTCTCGCAATGGACCGCCGCGCGCTCCTTCATCGTGGACGGCACCCCTCCCGTCTCCACCATCACGGTCCCGGCCCCGGGAACGGTCCATGCCAACTCCCTGCCGGTCATATCGGGCACGGTGGACGCGGACCTGGCCGGGTTCCTGGCGGGATTGACGGCCAAGCTCGAGGTGCAGATTGAAAGGGAGGACGGCATGTTCTGGGCGGGCTCCTCCTGGACGGCCTCGGACCTCTACTCCACGGCCACGAAGCTGACGGGAACATCCTGGGAATACAGTCTCACGATCGACGCTTCCGTGAATCCCTACCCGGGAAGCATGTGGACGGATGACAACGCCTACGTCATCCGCGCCAGGGCCACGGACAGGGCAGGCAACCTCCAGGATCCCGTGCATGTGCGTAATTTCACTGTCGACGCGTCTTCTCCCGCGATCGCGTACGTGCGGCCTCCGAACCCCACGCCGATCCTGACCCCGCCGTCCTATTCGAGCAACACCGCGCGGTCCCTGGCCACGATCTCCGGGACCTCCGCCGATCCCAACAGCCCCAACGAATCCAAGATCAAGGAGATATGGATCGGGATATCATCCGGCACCTACCCCAACCTGAACTGGTGGAACGAGGCCGGCGGAGGGTCCTTCTTCAGCGTGGTCCAGTCCAGCGTGCATTGGAACCTTGTGGCGGACAATATGGACCTGGCCACCACGAACTGGACCTACGTCCCCACCAACTTCCAGCAGAACCTGACGGGAGGACAGGACTATTCGCTCTATGCCCGGGCCAGGGACGCGGCCGGCAACTGGCGCGGCAACATCACCGACCCCGATCCGGGCGGGGACGAGATAGCGGGAGCGTCCAAACAGGACTTCCGCTGGGACGTGCGGCCGCCGACATCGACCGTCACGATCCCCGGCGACACGTTCATCACCTCAATCTCCTCATTCGTGGGAAGCGCCGTGGACCCCGTGAGCCCGCAATCCACGGTGGACCGCCTGCGCGTGGCGGTCCAGACCGCCCCTCCGACAGGGGCCTGGTGGAACTGGACCACCCCCGGCT
>MGUT01000011.1:11700-12856 GCA_001800095.1 Elusimicrobia bacterium RIFCSPLOWO2_01_FULL_64_13
GTCCCGGCGGGCATGCTCGAATCCAACGGCAACTCCAAGATCATATCCGAAGCCCGCGACATGGCCCTGAACGTCCAGGCCAGTCCGGAGAACGGCGGCAGGATCTTCACTCTGGACAACGTCGAGCCGACCGTCGTCTTCTTGAGCACCACGCCCGAGGACGGGGACTATTACAACCTCGCCAACCTCTCCGACATAGCCGGCACGGCTTCCGACGCCCTGGGTTCCGGGGTCAAGGAGGTCCAGGTCATGATCAAGGCCCAGGGTTCCGCCGGCGCCAATTTCGCGACGTGGAACGGCGGGCGCGCCGGCGACAGCAACGATTGGGACGGAGCGAGCGGCATCTACTGGAACGACGTGGAGGGCCTCTTGAGCTGGACCACGGGCTTCCCGCCCCTGGCCCCCATGAACAACAGGAAATTCACCATCTGGGTCAAGGCGGAGGACTACGCCGGGAACGTCTCCACGGCGCCGTCGGAGGGGAACGTGCTGAACAACACGAACGCCGACGGCACTCCCGCCGTACAGTTCTATTTCGACAACTCCAACCCCACGTCCACGTTGGTCCTTCCCGCCCACCTGTCCGTCAGGGGACGGCCCCTCCTCGCCATCTCCGGCACGGCGGCTTCCCAGCCGGCGAACGTCACGGCGGTCAACCCCACGCCGCTCACGGACGTGAAGTTCCGCCTGCAAAGTTCCGTGGAAGGGTTCTACGATTTCCCGTCCGATTCCTGGGGCGGGGCCGACGCCTTCTCGAACTTCGGCAGGATCGGCCTGGACAGCTGGTCGCGCGGCTCCATCCCCTCCGACATATTCAAGGACGGCCACCGCTACACGTTCAACGCGAAGGCCTTCGACGCCGCCGGCAACGAGGAGGTCGGCTTCACCACCCAGACCTTCATCGTGGACTTCTCCACGCCGGCCTCGGCCGTCACGTTCCCGGCGAACGGAGGGTTCGTGGGATACATCTCGGTCCTGTCCGGCACGGCGTCGGACGAGAAGAAGCCCGGCGGTCCCCAAGACTCGGACGCCTACGAAGGCGGCATCGCCTCGAGCGGCGTGGAGGTCGCCGTGCGCATCTCCTCCCAGGCCTCCGGCTGGTGGGGCGGCTGGTCCAACCCCAACTTCAACAGCGCTTCCATCGTCTGGAGCTCCG
>MGUT01000011.1:12898-17099 GCA_001800095.1 Elusimicrobia bacterium RIFCSPLOWO2_01_FULL_64_13
CGCCGTGGGCGGCGGCGCCACGGCCTCGACGGGAACGTGGACCTACGCCTTCCCGCCGGGCAAGCTTCAGGACAACGTCTCCTATTTCGTCATGGTGCGGGCCGAGGACCAGGCGGGCAACGAGCAGACCTACGGATATCTCTCCTCCACCTTCACCGTGGACGTGACGAGCCCCACCTCCGCCTCCACTTACCCCACGGGCACGCCAGCCACTGTGACCACCATTACGGGAACGGCCTCGGACACGGCCCCGGGCGAGATCGAGTCCGCGGCCGGCGGGATAGAGCTGCGCATCTACGAGGTCGAGAACAACCGCGCGTTCAACGGCACGTCCTGGGGATCGCCCGGGGTCAGCATATGGATCGCCTCCGGGACCAGGGGCGCTCTCATAGGAGGAACGACGTACGAATGGAGCTACTCCCTCCCGGCCGGGAACCTCACCGTCAACAACACCTACCGCGTCCTCGCCCGGGCCTTCGACAAGGCCGGCAATAAATATTATATCGACGATAACGAACCCTTCACCGCCTTCCACAGTTCTTTCGTGTTCTCGGAACCTCCGGCCGTGGTCAACATATCCCGCCCCGGCGCGGACAGCCACTGGATGCCCGGCCCTTCCGGAACGAACATCCTGGGCAAGCCGGTCCCGAGCGCCATCCCTATCGAGGGCGCCGGGTCGAACTTAAGGACCTCCGGCGGCGAAGGGGCGAGGGTGCGCATCCGCAAGAACAGCGGCGCGTCGCCCCTGTACTGGACCCAGAACGGAGACGCCGTGCCGGGCCAATGGCTGGCCGATCCATCCACGTTCTCCAAGATCGACGTTGCCGTCTGTCCGGACTGCGACTGGAGCTATACTTTGGCCTTCCCGTCCGCCACATGGGACGTAACCAACGCTTCCTATACCCTGCAATTCATCGGGGTCTCGCCGCAGGGGATATTGAACCCCGCCTCGTTCGATGACGCCTCGGCCTACCACGTCTGGATCGATTCCAACCCGCCGACGGACATCACGTACGTGGTCCCATCGAACGCATACCATAAAGCCGGCCAGCTCGCCACCATCACCGGCACGGCCGGCGAGGTCCCCTACAACACCAACGGCAAGGTGGCCTCGGTGAGTCTCCGCTTGAAGCGCGGCTCGGACAACCTCTACTGGAACGGCGGAGAATGGGCCGGGCTCGTGTCCTCGAGCAACATCTCCGCCGTCATCGCCCCGGCGGAGGGCTTCTCCGTGGGCTGGAGCAGCGCCGCTGACGTCCCCTGGCTGGACGGAGAGCAATACACACTCTACGTGAGACCGACCGACAAGGCCGGCAACGCCCCGGCCCCGGAAGACCAGTCCTTCAGCTTCGTCTACGACACCTCCCCGCCCACGGCCTACATCGTCAAGCCCTCCTCCGTGGACGTCTTGAGCGAGCTCACGGAGATCCGCGGCACGGCGTCCGATCCCAACGCCCAGAAATCCGACGTCGGCATCGTCAAACTCTCCATCGAACAGGTCTCCATCCAGCGCTACTGGAACGGATCGAACGGGTTCGACGTGATCGGGAACGGCAGCGCGGAATGGCTCACGGCCGTGGACACAAGCCCCTGGTCCTATGCCATCCCCAACTCTTTCCTGGATCCCGGCGAGACCTACCGCGTGGTCGCCAAGGCCTCGGACACGGTCGGCAACGAGCAGACCGTCTTCGCCTGGGCCGTATCCAGCGTCACTTTCAGGATGGATAAGACCCCTCCCGTCACGACCATCAATAACCCCGGGGTATCCGTCACAACGTACACTCCGTCCCAACTCACCACGAACGCCTTCCAGGGCGTGGCGAACGACGATTTGAACCCCATCAATTACATTGAGCTGGAGTTGAGCTACCTGGAACAAGGCACCCCCTATTACTGGAACTGGGCGGCGAGCTCCTGGACCAACGTCAATTCCACCCAGACCGTCAAGAGCCCGACGACATTGGCGGCGTACGCCACATCCTCCACCTGGACCCAGGACTTCGTGGGGGCCAACTGGGTGAGCGATAAGCCCTACACCATCGTAGCCCGTTCAACGGATCAGGCCCGCGCCTACGAAGGACTCACGCGCCTGGTGCGCGGGAACGTCGAGTCCGCCCAGACCTTGAACGTCAGCAAGAAGCTCTTCGTCATCGACGGGACGCCTCCGGCCTCGGCCGTGACCTCGCCCGCCGATTCTGTTTTCGTCCGGGAACTCTCCGCCATCAATGGAACGGCCTACGGGGACCTGGCGGGACTCCGGTCCGCCGGGGACTGGGGCGTGAAGGTCCGGCTCTATTGGGAGGACGGAGGCGCCAAGTACTTCTGGCAGGGCTCGACCTACAGCGCCACGGAGACCCTCCTGCCCATCAACGTCTACGCCGTCGAGTCCGGCACGGTCTCCTGGAGCGTCCAGTCCACCACCCTGCCGACCACCGCCGATCTGGACAAGACGGTCTACAAGATCTGGGTCTCGGCCGAGGACAAGGCCGGGCAGATAGGCGCGGGCTCCACCAACACCGTCACCGTGGACCGGACTCCGGGCGCCATCGCCAGCACCCAGCCCGTGAACGGCGGCCATTACGGAGGCATCGGGGCCGGGAACCACGTCCCCAAGACGCTCAATGTCCTGGCCGGGACGGCGGAGGACCTCACGAGCGCCGTCGGCAGGGTCGAGATCGAGATCAGGCCCAGCACGGCCGTCCTCTATTTCGACGGAAGCCAGTTCGCCCTGGCAACGTCCTCCTTCAACGGTGTCAACGACTCGAATCTCTACACCACCTCCACCACCTGGCGCATGAATCCCTCTCCGCCTCTCCAGAGCGGCCAGCGCTACCTCCTGCGGGCCCGCCTTTTCGACGGGGCCGGGAACATATCCACGGACCCGGCCGCCGGATCCATCGACTTCCTCTACGACACGGCCAAGCCCACGAGCACGATCCTCTTCCCGAACAGCCCGTACGAAAGGTCGGTGACCGCGATCTCCGGCACGGCCACGGACCGCGAGGTCAATGACGACAACCGCAACTCCGGATTCAAGCAGGTGGAAGTGGCCATACAGGAAGTCGGCGGGCTCTACTGGGACGGCGCGGGGGGCGGCGGATTCACGGATCCGGAGACATGGTTCCCCGTCGGATTCGGTTACGCGGTGGGCCAGTCCACGGCCAACACCTGGGTCCTTCCCTCATCCTCCATGCCCGCCTGGGCCCCGGGCGATTCCTACTGGGTGAGGAGCCGGGTCATCGACCGGGCCCACAACCTTTCCAATGAGCTGAACACTTCCACGTTCACTTTCCTCTACGACCCGACCCCGCCCACGGTCGCCATAGGTTACCCGGAGGATTTCCGCCTGCGGCAGTCCTCCGTGGCCTTCTCCAGCGGGACCGCCGCGGACGCGGGCGGGAGCGGCCTGGCCCTCGTCCAGATGAAGGTCCGCCTGAATACCGCCGCCGGAGCCGGCGGGACGAACGGCAGGTATTGGAACCCGGCCACCAGCCGCCTCACGCCGGAATTGAACAACGATTTCTCCATCCTCGAGAACGACGAAGCCGCCTGGTTCAGCGCGAACGGCGGGGTGGGTTGGTCTTCGGGCTCCTTCGCCGGGTTCTGGGTGGACGCGTCCAGCTACAGCATCGTCGTCCGTTCCAGGGACAACGCCGGCAATTATTCCACGGACCACGCCACCGTCAGCTTCACGATGGACAACGGCCTGCCCCTCTCCTACGTTTCTCTCCCCTCTTCAAGCGTCGTGTCGGGACTTCCCTCCGGGATGGTCTCCGGCACGGCCCAGGACCAGGGGACAGGGATCGTCAACGACGTCCGCGCGGCGGTCCTGAAACTGACCGGCAACGCCACGACCTGGCTTTCCGCCGCGGGCGTCTTCAGCGTGGACCAGGTCTCGCCCAACTGGCTGGATTCCGTGACGGGCGGCGTGAATTTCACTCCCGGCGATCCCGCCGGCTGGAACCGTCCCATACCCGCCTCCAGCCTCGAGAGCGGCGCCTCCTATTACGTGATCTCCCGCGCGATCGACGAGGTCGTGAACCAGGAAGGCTCCGGCGCGGGCAACCAGGGCACGGTCCGCTCCTCCACATTCACCTTCGACGTCAACTTCCCCACCGCCGCGGTCCAGAACCCCGCCCACCTCTCCTATAGGAAGGCCGGAACCCTCTCCACACTCTCGGGCACGGCCGCAGACTGGGTC
>MGUT01000012.1:0-3738 GCA_001800095.1 Elusimicrobia bacterium RIFCSPLOWO2_01_FULL_64_13
CCGTCCCGGCCAGGACCAGGATCCCCGGAGAGGAACCGAAGATCCCCGCGTGGGCGAGCTCGACGTCGCTATAGACCGTGACGTCCCGGGCGAACCGCTTCAGGGTCTCCCGCTCTTTCTTTCTTTCCGCCGTCGTCCAGATCCCGCGCGCTCCCAGAAGCAGGGATTCCGGCCGGAGGTCCGGCCGGCGGGAGAAGAGAGCGTCGAGGATGGATGGGAGTTCCTTCAAGGGACCCGAGGGACGGACGGAGGAGTAGAGCTTCCTCCCCCGCTCGTCCAAGGCGAGCATCCGCGTCCAGGTCCCTCCGAAGTCTATTCCGAACCGGACGCCTTTCACGCGGGCGTCAGGACAGGATCTTCCCAAGCACGGCGCGCACCTGGCAGGAGCGCCAGCCGAAAGCGGTCAGGCAGGCGGTCCCTTCGCGGACGAACTCGGCGTCGTAGGGATCGCGCAGGGTGGCGACGACGAGCCTCTTGGCGGATCCCTGAACGGCGTCCAGAAGCTTGCGGTTGCCAGGAAGGAGGTGGGCGTCCCAGAGGAAAAGGATGGTCCAGTCCGCTTTCGCCGCCTCCGCTCCGGCCCGGGCGGCTTCCTCGGGCTGGTTCTCGACGGCGGTGACCCATATCCGGGGCCGGAGCCCGAAGCGCGCCGATTCTCTTTTGAGGAAACGGGGGACGCCGGCTTCGTCCTTTTCCACCATGATCTTTTCCGCCAGCTCGGAAAGGTCCGGGAATATGATGAGGACTTTTTCGCGCTTCAACTCTTTCCGGCGGGGAAGGGGGCCCGGCCTCTGCAGGGTGACCGACCCTCGCGCGACCTTTCCGGCGAGGGCCGCGCCGGCCGGTTCCGGACGGAGGGGGCCCTTTTCGAAACGGTCCCGCCTCTTCGCCTTGAGGGCGGCGATTCTCTCCGCGCTCTCCTCGAGCTCGCGCAGGGGGAGGACCTTGTCCCTGGCCGCGGCGAGGAGGCTCCGGCAGGCCTCCTTCTGCGCGGCCATGTCGTGGCAGACGAGAAGGAGGTCGTGGCCGGCCTTGGCCGCCCGCACCGCCGCTTCTCCCACAGGACAGATTTCCCTGACCGCCCCCATCTCCAGATCGTCGCTCGATATGACTCCCCGGTATCCCAGGCGCGTCCGGAGAGTGTCGTGGATTATTTTTCTGGAGAACGTCGCTATGGATTTCTCCCCGGCGTCGAGGTTCGGGTAATAGGGATGGGAGGACATGATCGCGTCCACCCCGGCGTGGATGGCGCGCAGGAAGGGCTTCAAGTGGACGGCCTCCATCTCCTTCCAGGTGGAGAGGATCACGGGCAGGGCCAGGTGCGCGTCCAGGGGCGCGTGCCCTTTGCCGGGGAAATGCTTGGCGCAGGCGGAGAGGCCTCCCGCCTGCATGGCCGATATCCTCGCCGCGCCCATCTCACCGACCAGCTTCGGGTCGGAGCCGAAGGAGCGGATGCCGATGTTGGGGCTGTAGGACTCGGTGAGGACGTCGAGGACCGGGGCGAGGTTGACGTCGATGCCGAGCCGCCGCAGCTCGCGGGCCTCGATGGACCCCTGCCGGCGGGCGGCGGAGACGTTGCCGGCCGTCCCGAAGGCCAGGGCGTCGGGGAATACGGTGATGCCGTCGCGGAACATGATGACCCGCCCGCCCTCATGGTCCGCGGTCACCAGGAGCTTTCTTTCGAGAGCCCCTTCGAGGTCGGAGATGAACTTGCGGATCTGGCGGGGCGAGACGAAGTTGATGCGGTAGAGGATGAGGCCTCCGGCGCGGGTCTCGCGGAAGTGGCGCACGATCTCCGGCGTGACGATGGCGCCCGGCACCCCGATCACGAGACGCTCCCCGACCAGCTCCTCGAGAGTCATGGGGCTATTCTATAAAATAATATGGTGTATTATGATAGAATGGAACCGCGACATGAATTCCTGGTTCGGCGGGCCGACTTCCCTGGTTTGGCAGGACTACGGGGTCCTCGGTTTCCTGGTCTTCTCGTCGGTGTTCCTGGGGATCTACCTCGGGCGCAAGGAAGAGGACACGAAGGACTTCTTCCTCGGCGGCCGGCATGTGCCCTGGTGGGCGGCCTGCCTCTCCTTCGTGGCCACGGAGATCAGCGCGGTCACCATCATTTCGGTCCCCGCCGTGGCCTACATGGAGAACTGGGAATACGTGCAGTTCTTCATCGGCTCCTTCGCCGCGCGCGTCGTGATCGCCTTCCTCTTCATCCCGGCCTTCTACCGGTTCGAGTGCACCTCCATCTACGAATTTTTGCGCCACCGTTTCGGTCCCGAGACCCAGGTCGCCGGCTCCATCCTTTTTTTCATCACGCGCCTCCTGGCCAGCGGGGTGCGCCTCATGGCGGCCTGCCTGGCGGTGAGCGTGCTTTTGGGCTGGCACATGGTCCCGACGATCATCCTGTTTTCGCTCGTGGGCATGCTCTACATCGCCTGGGGAGGGATCAAGGCCGTCGTCTGGACGAACGTGGTCCAGGCGCTGACGTTCATCGCGGCCGGCCTGGCGGCGATCGTCTTTCTGGCCGGCCGGATCGACGGGGGGTGGACCGCCGCGGCCTCTATCGTGGAGCAGGCGGGCCGGCTCAAGATGATGAACTGGGGGCCGTCCCCGTCCGAATTCGGGATCGCGGGATTCCTGAAGCGTTCCCTGGCGGACCCCAACATCATTTGGATCGCGGCGCTCAACGGCTTTTTCGGATCCATGGCGGCCTTCGGCACGGACCAGGAGCTCATGCAGCGCCTCCTGACCGTGGAGACGCGCAAGGAAAGCCAGAAGACCATGCTCCTGACCCCGATCGGCAGTTTCATGGTGCTGATCATTTTTTTAACGATCGGCTCCCTCCTCTTCGCCTATTACGCCCAGAACCCCGGGCTGCCCATGCCCGAGAAACTGGATTCGATCTTCCCCCACTTCATCAACTCCGCCATGCCCGTCTTCCTGCGGGGCCTCCTGCTTTCGGCCATCGTGATGGCCAGCATCGATTCGCCCCTCGGTTCCCTTTCGTCCTCGTTCGTGACGGACATCTACCGGCCGCTCCTTTCTCCGAACGCCGAGGAGAAGCATTACCTCCGGGTCTCCCGGACGGCCGTGGTCGTGTTCGGGGCGGTCCTGGCGGGCATCGCCTATTTCTTCGCCCGGTTCGAGAACATCCTCTGGCTCGCTTTCAAGATCGGGAGCGTGACCTACGGCTCCCTCCTCGGCGTCTTCCTGCTCGGCCTCCTGACGAAGCGGCGGGCCAACCTCGCCAACGTGGCCGGCATGGCCGGGTCCGCGGCCGGGATGCTCGTCCTCCTGGTCCTTTCCGAGAAGGGGATCCTGCCCCTGGGCTGGAGCTATCTCCTGATCCTGGGGACGGGGCTCACGTTCGCGACGGGCTGGGTCTTCGGTTCTTCCGAAAAGGAGGTCCCCGCGTGAAGGCGGCGGCGAAGGCGCCGGACTACGCCTCCCTGCCCACGGAAAGGGCCCACCCCGCTTCCAGGGCGCTGGACCGCATCGGGACGGAAGGAGTGGTGCGGCTCATGAACCGCGAGGACGCCGGGATCCCCCGCGCGGTCGCCGGGCAGGTCAGGAACATCGCCCGGGGAGCCGACCTGATCTTCCGGTCGCTCAAGTCGGGCGGAAGGATCTACTTCGCCGGCGCTGGAACGAGCGGACGGCTCGGGGTGCTGGAAGCGGCGGAACTGCCGCCGACCTTCGGCACGCCGCCTTCCCTCGCCCGGGCCCTCATGG
>MGUT01000012.1:3750-30878 GCA_001800095.1 Elusimicrobia bacterium RIFCSPLOWO2_01_FULL_64_13
AGGCTGAAAAAGCGGGACACGCTCATCGGCATCGCCGCCAGCGGCGTGACGCCCTACGCGCGCGCGGCGCTCGAGACCGCCCGGAAGAAGGGCGCCGGGACGATCCTGGTCACCTGCAACGCCGGGTCCGCTCTCAAGTCCCTGGCCCGGGTCGTGATCGCGCCGGACGTCGGACCCGAAGTGATCGCCGGTTCCACCCGCCTCAAGTCCGGCACGGCGACGAAGATGGTCCTGAACATGCTCACCACCGCGGCCATGGTCCGGCTGGGGAAGGTCCACGGGAACCTGATGGTGGACCTCCGGCCGGGGTCGAAAAAGCTCGTCGAGCGCGGCATCCGGCTCGTGGGGCGGATCGCCGGCCTTCCCCGCGGGGAGGCCGGGCGGCTTTTCGCCGCTTCGGGAGGGAACGTGAAGACCGCGGTCATCATGGCGCGGCGCGGAACGTCCTCCGCCCGGGCCGGAAAGATATTGAGGTCCGCGGGAGGGCTCCTCTCCCGGGCCCTGCGGGACCAAGGAGGAAGTCATGATTAAAGAAACTTTGGAAAAGATCGATCAGCTCATCGCGAATGCGGGCGCGGTGGATCCGGCGAAGAAGAAAGAACTGCTCCGGCTCCTGGGAGACCTCCGGTCCGAGGTCGAGACCCTCTCCGAGACGCACGTGGACGAGGCCCGGAGCATCGTGAACTTCGCCCAGGCCGCGGCCCACGAGGCCACCCGGACCGCGCCCGCCGCTCCCTTGCGCGATGTCTCGCTGGAAGGGCTCGCGGGTTCCGCGCGCGGGTTCGAAGCGTCCCACCCGAAGCTCGTGGAGACCGTCGACCGCATCTGCCGGCTCCTGGCCGGCATCGGGATATAGTGCGGGACCTGGCCCTCGGACTCATGTCCGGCACGTCCGGAGACGGAGCGTCCCTGGCCCTGGCGAGTTTCCCCGGAAGGGGGTTCCGTCTGCTCGGTCACGCGACCTATCCCTATCCTCGAAAATTGGCGGACCGCCTCCAGGACCTTCCCGCTTTGCGCGTTGCGGAGGCGTCCTCGCTTCATTTCGAGCTCGGCCGGGACTTCGCCCGGGCCGCCGTCCGGTTCCTGGCGGAGCGGCGGGTCCGGACTTCACGCCTGCGCGTGGTCGGCTGCCACGGGCATACCTTCTACCATGGGCCCCGGGACCGGGTCCCGTCCACTTTCCAGGCGGGGGAGACCTCGTTCCTGGCCGCCGCCCTGGGGGCGGACGTCGTTTCCGATTTCCGCTCGGCGGACGTGGCCGCTGGAGGCCAGGGCGCGCCGCTCCTGCCTTTTTTCGACGAGTTCTTTTTCGGAGGCGGACCCGTCCGGGCCCTGCAGAACATCGGCGGAATATCCAACGTCGCCGTGGTGGGAAAGGAGCTCGCCCGGCCCATCGCGTTCGATAACGGTCCGGGCAACTGCCTGATGGACTGGGCGGCGCGCAAGGTCTCCGGAGGCGCCCTCCGCTGCGACGTCTCCGGCCGGCTGGCGAAGAAAGGGAGGATCGACTTCGCCTGGGTCCGCTCCGCCGCGAAGCGGGGTTATTTCACCCTCCCGCCGCCGAAATCAGCCGGGCGGGAGATCTTCAACGGATCCTGGCTGTCCCCCGGGCTCCGGGCCGGGCTCAAAAAAAATCCGGAGGACGTCCTGGCCACCCTCACGTACCTGACGGCCTTCGCCATCCGCGACAGCTACCGGCGCTTTCTGCGCGGGACCGCCTTTCCCGAAGAAGTCGTCGTCAGCGGAGGCGGCGCACTGAACCCGGTCCTCATGGCGCACCTCCGGGACCTCTTCAGCCCCGTCCCCGTTCTCTCGATCGAAAGGTTCGGCATGCATCCCCAGGCCAAGGAGCCCCTGGCGTTCGCTTTCTTCGCCTGGCGGGCCGTCCATGGACGTGTCAACCACCTGCCGGCCGCGACGGGAGCGCGCGAGGCGCTGGTCCTGGGGAAGATCACTCCGGCCCGGCGCCGGGGAAGGCAGTAAGGCCGTGCGGCCGCGACGGGTCTTTTCGGCGTTAGCCTGCCTGTCCGTCCTTCTGGGCGCCGCGGGGCCGGGCGCCGCCAGGGTGAAGCTGGGCATCGACGTCCTGCGCGAATCGGGTTTCGCCCAACTCCAAGGCAAGACGGTGGGCCTCATCACCAATCACACCGGCCGCGACGCGCGCGGCCGCTCGACCATCGACCTCCTGGCCAGGGCCCCCGGCGTCAAGCTCGCGGCGCTCTTCAGCCCGGAGCATGGGCCGCGCGGCGACCGGTCCCACGGAGAGGCCGTGGCCGGCGGCGTGGATCCCAAGACCGGGATCAAGATATACAGTCTTTATGGGAAGACGAAGAGGCCGGAGCCGGGAATGCTGGAAAATCTCGATGCGCTGGTCTTCGACATCCAGGACGCGGGAACGCGCTTCTATACCTATATCACCACCCTGGCCATGGCTCTGGAGGAGGCGGCGAAAGCCGGGATCGAGATGATCGTCCTGGACCGCCCCAATCCCATCACGGGGAGCATCGTGGAAGGGGAGACGCTCGATCCCCGGTTCCGCCATTTCACGGCCTATCTCGAGGTCCCGGTCCGGCACGGCATGACCGTCGGGGAGCTCGCCCGCTGGTACAACGAGACGGCGGGTCTCGGGGCGGATCTGACCGTGGTCAAAATGGAAGGATGGCGCCGCGATATGTGGTGGGACGAGACCGGCATCCCGTTCCGGGCGACCTCTCCCAATATCCGCGACCTGCGGGCCGCGCTCCTCTATCCCGGCGTCGGGGCTTTCGAGGCGACGAACGTTTCCGTGGGGCGGGGGACGCGGCATCCGTTCGAATTCCTGGGAGCGCCCTGGATCGACGGGGAGGACCTGGCGGAGCGGCTGGATTTCGCGGGACTGCCCGGCATGAAGATCCGGCCGGCGAAGTTCAAGCCGTCGAGCGACCTGTACGCGGGGGAAGTCTGCCGGGGAGTCCGGATCGCGGTCACGGACCGCGACCGCGCCAGGCCGGTGGAGCTTTTCCTCCAGGCCTTTTTCATCCTCGCGGAAAAATATCCGGACCGTTTCGTCCCGCGCTGGAAGGAGATCCCTTACGTGACCGGGTCCGATCTTCTGGAAAGATCCATGGCCCAGGGGCAGACGGCGGAGGGGGTCATCTTTCTGACGGACGAGAAGGCGGCCGCGTTCACGGAGGCGAGGAAGTCCGCCCTGATCTACGAGTAGCGGCTACCAGCGGATCTTGACCAGGCGTTCCAGGGCGGCCTCGATCCTGTCCTTGGGCACGGTCAGGGCGAAGCGCAGGTAACCTTCCCCGTGCCGGCCGAACCCGCTGCCGGGCACGGCCACGATCGCGGCCTCTTCGATGAGCCGTTCGACGGCGGCGGCGGAGGTGTAGCCGGGCGGGTTCCTGACCCAGACGTAAAAGGACGCCTGCGGAACGTCCAGGCTCCAGCCCAGGCGCTTCAGGCCCCCGACCAGGACGTCCCTCCGTTCCCTGTAGACGCTCCTCGATTCGGCGACGCAGTCCTGCGGACCCGCGAGGGCGGCGACTCCGGCGGCCTGGATCGCCTCGAAGACGCCCGAGTCGAAGTTGTCCTTCAGCCTGCCCAGGGTCCCGACGATCTCCGCGTTCCCGCAGAACCAGCCGATCCGCCAGCCCGTCATGTTGTAGGTCTTCGAGCAGCTGTGGAATTCCACGCCGACGTCCTTCGCTCCCGGAACGGACAGGAAGGATATGGGGGGCCGGTCGAAGTAAATCTCGGAATAAGCGGCGTCGTGGGCGATGATGAACCCGTATTTTTTGGCGAGGCGTATCGCTTTTTCAAAGAAGGCCGCGTCCGCCACCGCCGCGGTGGGGTTGTTGGGCGAATTGACGAAAAGGAGCCTGGCGCGCGAGAGGACGGTCGCGGGGACGGCGTCCAGGTCCGGGAGGAACGACTTTTCCCTGGTGAGGGGGAGGAGCACCGGCTCGCCGTCGGCGAACCGGGTCCCGGTCCCGTACACGGGATACCCGGGATCGGGGACGAGCACGGCGTCTCCGGGATTCACGAAGGCGAAGTGGCAGTGGGCCAGGCCGTCCTTGGAGCCGAGGGTGGCGCGGACCTCGCTTTGCGGGTCCAGGCTCACGCCGAAACGTCTGGAGTAAAATCCGGCCACGGCCTCGCGGAACTGGATCGTCCCCGCCTCGAAAGGGTAATGGTGCTTTTTTGGGTCGGCGACGGCTTCCCGCGCCGCCGCGACGATGTGCGCGGGAGTGGGAAGGTCCGGGTCCCCGACCCCGAGGGAAATCACGTCCTTGCCCTGGGCGATCGCGGCCTTCTTTTTTTTGTCGATCTCCGCGAAGGGGTAGGGAGGCAGTCCGGCGAGCCTGCGGCTTGGTTCGATGTTCATAGGAAGAGCCGCCAGATCCCGAAGACGAGCGCCAGCGCCAGGGCCAGCGCGATGAGATTGGCGGCGTACCCCGAAAATATCCCCATCTCGTAGGGAGCCCCCACCCAGCCGAAGTCCTCCAGGGTCTTGTCCGTGAACAGCACCCGCAGGGCCGGGACGATCTTGCCGAAGAGGCCCCCCTCGTAAACGAGGAGCGTCCACAACAGCCAGAAGAGCAGGCCGACGGCGAAGACCACGGTCACGATCATGCCGGCGAAATGCAGGGGATCGTAGACCGGTTCATCCGGGTCCGCGTCGTCCGAAAAAAATCCGGTCAGTCCGTCCCAGAGCTTCCTGATCATCGTCATGCCCCGCTTTCGACGGGGTTGCGCAGGGTGCCGATCCCCTCGATCTTGACGTCCACGAGATCCCCCGGGCTCAAGGGCCCGACCCCGGACGGGGTCCCCGTGGATATGACGTCTCCCGGCTCGAGCGTCATCACATGGGAGACGCGGGAGACGAGCTCGGGGACGTTGAAGATGAGGTCTGCCGTGGATCCTCTCTGCCGGCGCTCGCCGTTCAAAAAGGTCTCGATGGCCAGGGGGCCGCCGCCCAGGTCCGCCACGATCCAGGGTCCGATGGGGGCGAAGGTGTCAAACCCCTTCGCCCGGCTCCATTGGCCGTCCTTCTTCTGCAGATCGCGGGCCGTGACGTCGTTGAAGCAGGTGAATCCCAGCACCGCGTCCATGGCCTCCGCGGGAGCGAGGTTCCTGGCCTTTTTTTTGATGACCACCGCCAGCTCCCCTTCGAACTCGACCCGCCGGGAGAGCTTCGGGAGGCGGATGGGTTCTTCCGGACCGATCACGGAAGAGGGCGGCTTTAAAAAGAGGACCGGCTCCGTCGGGACTTCCATGCCCATTTCCCCGGCGTGGTCCCGGTAATTGAGCCCCACGGCCACGATCTTGGACGGCAGGACCGGGGCGAGAAGCCGGACTTCGGAGAGCGGGACCGGGTCGGAGACCGTCTCATAAGCCTGGAACGGGTCCGGGGCGATCGCCGCGACGGCGTGGTCTTCGACGACCCCGAAGGATGGGTCGCCGTCGCGGCTGAAGCGGCAGAAGATCATCGCTTCGAGCGGAGGACGTCCCGCATGGAATACAAACCCGGGGCCCTGCCCGCGACCCAGAGCGCCGCCGCCAGGGCGCCGGCGGCGAAAGCGTCCCGCGAGCCGGCCCGGTGGGTGAGCTCCAGCTTCTCTCCGCGGGAGGCGAAGATGACCGTGTGTTCTCCCGGGTTGTCGCCGGCGCGCACGGCGTGGATGCCGATCTCATCCGGCGTCCTTTCTCCCGGCCGGCCTTTGCGGCCGTAGATGAAGTCCTTGCGGGGGTTCCGGCCGAGCTCGGAAGCGATCTCGCCGGCCAGGGCGAGGGCGGTGCCGCTGGGGGCGTCCTTTTTTTGGCTGTGGTGGGTCTCGACGATCTCGACGTCGTAGCCCGGCAGGCCTCGGGCCGCGGAACGGACGAGCTCGAGGAGCACGTTCACTCCACGGCTCATGTTGGGGGAAAAAACGATCGCGGTCTTATGGGCGAGTCTTTTCAGCCTGGCGGACTGGGCCGGGGAGAGGCCGGTGGTTCCGACCACGGCCGCCGCTCCTCTCCACCTGGACAGGGTCTCCAGGCGCTCCAGGGTGGCGTGGGGCGAACTGAAATCGATGAGGACGTCGGCCAGGCCTTTGAGAGCCGAAAGGTCCGAGGCGACTGTGACCCGGCCGTCGAGCATCTTCCGGCCGAGCCCGGGATGGCCGGGCGATTCAAGCGCACCCGCGATCCGGAGCCGGACATCGCCCGCGGCCAGGGCGAGGATCCTCTCTCCCATCCGGCCCAGGGCCCCGGAAACGGCTATGCGGATCATCCGCGCCTCCGGAGCCCGTAGCTCCGGAGCTCCCGGGCGAGGGAACGCCGGTGGCCGGATTCCAGCCCGCAAAGGGGCGGGCGGACTTCCGAAGAGCAGAAGCCCAGCATCTCCATCGCCGCCTTGATGGGGGCGGGGTTGGTCTCCGCGAAGAGAGTCTTGAGGAGAGGCAGCGCCTTCTGGTGCAGACGCAGCGCCCGGGCGAAGTCCTTCTTTCGGAACGAGGAGCAAAGCCCGGCCACGTCCCTGGGCGCGATGTTGGCGAGAACCGAGATCACGCCCTTCCCGCCCACGGAGAGGATGGGCAGAGTGAGGGAATCGTCCCCGGAGATGACGGCGAAGTCCCTGCGGCCGCGCAGGGACCGGACGATCTCGCCGGCCTGCTCCAGGTCGCCCGAGGACTCCTTCACCCCGACGATGTTCTTGTGGCGCGTGGCGAGGCGGACCAGGGTCTCCGGCTCGAGGTTCACCCCGGTCCTCGAGGGAATGTTGTAGAGGATCATGGGGATGGGGACGCTCCTGGCCACGGCGCTGAAATGCCCGTAAAGTCCCCGCTGGGTGGGCTTGTTGTAGTAGGGCACGATGACGAGGGCCGCGTCCGCTCCCGCCTGCCTGGCGTGGCGGGTGAGCGAGATGGCTTCCGCCGTGGAATTGGAGCCCGTGCCCGCGATGACGGGGACCCGGCCCCGGGCCCGCCGCACGGCCAGCTCGATCACCCTTTCGTGCTCCCGGTAGGAGAGCGTGGCCGATTCGCCCGTGGAACCGCAGGGAACGATGCCCCGGGTGCGGTTCCGGATTTGATACTCGATCAGTTCGCCGAAGGCCTCCTCGTCCACGGAGCCGTTGCGGAACGGCGTGATGATGGCTACGCTGGAACCGCTAAACATTTTCCGGCACCTCCACTTCTCCTTCGAAAGAGACCGTGGCCGGCCCTTCGAGGATGACCTCCCCGAACCTCGACCTCTTTTGGTCCTTGTCCAGACGGAAATGGACGACGAGGGTCCCGCCGCCCTTCGTCAGGCAGGACACGGGCGAACTCACGATGTTCTTCAGGGCGCAGATCAGGACCGAGGCCGTGACCCCCGTTCCGCAGGCGAGGGTCTCGTCCTCCACACCCCTTTCGTAGGTGCGGACCAGGAGGCGGTGCTCGTCTTGTTTCTGCACGAAATTCACGTTCGTCCCGTGGGGGGCGAAGTCCTTGTGGGTGCGGATCTTGCCGCCGAGGCCGGGCACGTCGATCTTGTCGACGTGGTCCACGACCATCACGGCGTGGGGGACGCCGGTGTGGATGGTGGAGACGCACAGGACGTTTTCCTCGTCCAGGGCCAGGTTCAGGTCGATCCTCGGGTCCCTGGGCTGGCTCATGGAAAGCCGGACCATCTCCCCGTCCACGCTGGCCTCGTGCATCCCGGCGTCGGACCGGAACCGCAGCTTGTTCCCCGCCATTCCCTTCAACGCGGCGAACCGGGCGAGGCAGCGCGCGCCGTTCCCGCACATCCCGGCGCGGCTTCCATCGGAATTATAGTAAATCATGCGGAAGTCCGCCTCCGCGTCCTTTTCCAGGACGAGGAGGCCGTCCGCCCCGATGGAGAACTTCCTCCGGCAGAGCCGGCCGGCCAGGGCGCCGGTGTCGGACGGCAGGGTCCCGGAGCGGTTGTCCAGCACGACGAAATCATTGCCGCCGCCCGACATCTTCATGAAGGGGATGCGCCTATTTTTCGCCATGGACCAGGTCCTTCAAGGTCTCCCGTTCCCGGACCACGTCCCAGCGGCGGCCGTTCACCAGGATCTCCGCGGCGCGCGGGCGGGAATTGTACTGGGAGCTCATGGCGAAACCGTAGGCGCCGGCGTTCTCGATGGCGAGGACCTCCCCCGGCCCGGGGAGGACCATCTTCCTTCCGCGGGCGAAATAGTCCCCGGATTCGCAGACCGGCCCCACCACGTCCACCGCCTCCCTCCGCCCCGGACGGCTCCGGGCAGGCGTGATGCGGTGATAGGCGTCGTAAAGGGCGGGGCGGGCCAGGTCGTTCATGGCCGCGTCCACGATGACGAAGCGTTTCCGGCCGGAATGCTTGCGGTAGAGGACCCGGGTGGCCAGGATCCCCGCGTTCCCCACCAGGAACCGCCCCGGCTCGAAGAGGAGCTTCAAATTCCTCCCGCGGAGAAGGGGAATGAAGCTCCGGGCGATCTCGGACGGCGAGGGGGGGGACTCGCGGTGATAGGTGATCCCGATGCCTCCGCCCACGTCGACGACCCGCAGCCGGATTCCTTCGCGCGAAAGTTCGTCCACAAGGCGGAGCAGGACCAGGAGCAGGGCGAGGAAAGGCCGGGCGGAAGTGATCTGGGAGCCGATGTGGGCCTGGATGCCCAGGACCTCGATATGGCCGAGCGAGCGGGCGGTCCTGTAGGCCTCGAGGATGGAGCGTTTTTGGATGCCGAACTTGTTCTCCGCGGTGCCCGTGCTGATGTGGCGGTGGCTGCCGGCCTCGACGTCGGGATTGACCCGTATGGCCACCGGGGCCTTCCGGCCGAGGGAACGGGCCACCCGGTTCAGGGCGGCGAGCTCCTCCATGGATTCGACGTTGAACATGAGGATGCCGGAATCCAGGGCGTAGCGCATCTCGTCGGCGGTCTTCCCCACCCCGGAGAAGACGATCTTTTCCGGGGGGAACCCGGCCAGGGCGGCCCGGTAGAGCTCGCCGGCCGAGACGATGTCCGCCCCGGCCCCCGCCTGGCTGAATGTCCGGGCGACGGAAAGGTTCGAATTGGCTTTCAGGGCGTAGCAGATGACGTGCGGCACGTCCTTGAAAGCCCTCTCGAATTCGTTGAAATTCCTTAGAAGTTGGGCCTGGCTGTAGATGTAGAGGGGGGTGCCGCAGAGGCCGGCGAGCTTCCCGACCGGCACTCTTTCGACGTAAAGGGAGCGGTTCCTGACGTGGAACATAATAGGGTAATATACCATTTTCGGACCCCGCCTTCCAGGGCGGGGGGGTCAGCGTTTGAGGAGGGTTTTGAGCTTGCGGATCTGGCGGGCCAGGGCCTTCTTTCCCGTGCCGCCGTAGGAGTTGCGGTCCTCGGCTACGCGGCGGATGGAGAAGACGCGGGCGACGTCGGGCCCGAACAGGGGGGAGAAGGACTTGAGCTCTTCGAGGGTATAGTCCTCGAGGTTGCCTCCCCCTTCCGGCCCTTCCCGCAGCTCCCGCACCATGTCCGAAACGATGCCGTGGGCTTCGCGGAAAGGCAGGCCCTTGCGGGCGAGGTAGTCGGCCAGCTCCGTGGCCAGGAGATACCCTCCGTGGCAGGAGGCCTCCATGGTCTTTTCGTTGACCCGGAGGCCGTCCAGGATCTGGCGGGCCAGATCCAGGGAGGCCAGGGCCGTGTCGGCGGCGTCGAAGAGAGGCGGCTTGTCCTCCTGCAGGTCCCGGTTGTAGGACAGGGGTTGGCCCTTGAGGAGGGAGAGGATCTGGGCGAGGCCCCCGATGGCGCGCGCGGATTTTCCCCGGAGGAGCTCCGCCGTGTCCGGGTTCCTTTTTTGGGGCATGATGGAGGACCCGGAAGTGAATGGGTCGGAGAGACTGACGAACCCGAATTCCGTGCTGGACCAGATGACCAGCTCTTCCCCCAGCCGGGAGAGATGGACCCCGATCATGGCGCAGGCGAATATGAATTCGGCCGCGAAGTCCCTGTCGGAAACGGTGTCGATGGAGTTCTCGCTCACGCGGGAGAATCCCAACAGCCGGGCCGTGAGGGACCGGTCGATGGGGAAAGTGGTCCCGGCCAGGGCGCAGACGCCCAGGGGGCACTCGTCGGCGCGTTTGAGAGCGTCCCGGACGCGGCCCTTGTCCCGCTCGAGCATCCAGGCGTAGGCGAGGATGTGGTGGGCGAAGAAGACGGGCTGGCCGTGCTGGAGGTGGGTGAATCCGGGCAGGATCGCGCGGGGATGGGCTTCCGCCCGCATGAGGACCGCCTCCTGGAAAGCGCGGATCGCTTCGAGGATATGGCCGCCGGCGTCGCGCACGAAGAGCTTGAGGTCGGTGACGACCTGGTCGTTCCGGCTCCTGGCCGTGTGCATCTTCTTGGCGGTCTTTCCTATCCGGCGGATGAGCTCCCGCTCGACGGCGTAGTGGATGTCCTCGGCGGGGGGGATGGCCTTGCCCCTCTCGATGTCCTTTTGGATGGAGAGCAGCCCCCGGATGATGCGTTTGGATTCGGCCGGAGAGATGATGCGTTTCCGGGCGAGCATGGTCGCGTGGGCGATGGAGCCCCGGATGTCGTAGGGTGCGAGGCGCTTGTCGAACGAAAAAGAGGAGATGAATTCTTCGGGGTTCACGGCGGGCTCACCGGCGCCTTCTCAAGGCGGCCTCGACCGTGTGCGGCAGGCCGAAGAGCTTGATGAACCCTTCGGAGTCCTTGTGGTCGTAGACGGCCTCGCCCGAATAGCCGAAAGTGGAAAGCTTCTCCCAATAAAGGGAATGCGGCGACTTGCGCGAGACGATCTTCATCGCGCCCTTGTAGAGCTCGAGGGTCACGGAGCCCGTGACGAATTCCTGGGTGCGGTCCACGAACGCGGACAAGGATTTGCGCAGGGTGCTGAACCAGAGCCCGTTATAGATGAGCTCGCCCAGCTTTTCCGACAGGCCGAGCTTGTAGTGGAACGTCTCCCGGTCGAGCGCGAGGGATTCCAGCTCCCGGTGGGCGGCATAGCAGACCACGGCGGCCGGGCATTCGTATATGCCCCTGGACTTCATGCCCACCAGCCGGTTCTCCACGATGTCGATGCGTCCCACGCCGTTGCGGCCCGCGATCCGGTTCAAATGGAGGATGAGGTTCACCGGGGAAAGCCGCCTGCCGTTCAAGCCGACGGGAACGCCTTTGCTGAAATCGAGCCGGACCCGCTCGGGCCGGTTCGGGGCGCGGCGGGGGGAGACCGTGATCTGGAATATGTCCTCGGGATAGTCGGACCCGAGGTTCTCCAATATGCCGCCTTCGTAGGAGATGTGCCAGAGGTTCGCGTCGGAGGAATAGGGCTTGGCCTTGGTCACGGGCACGGGGATGCCGAAGCGCCTGGCGTAGGCGACGGCGTCCTCGCGGGAACGGATGTTCCATTCCCGCCAGGGGGCGATGACGCGGGCCCCCGGCAGGAGGGTGCGGAAAGCGATCTCAAAGCGGACCTGGTCGTTGCCTTTCCCCGTGGCCCCGTGGGAGACGGCGTCCGCCTTCTCTTTCCGGGCGACCCGGGCGACTTCCCTGGCGATGAGGGGGCGGGCCAGGGCCGTGGCGAGGAGGTACTTGCCTTCGTAGACGGCGCGCGCCTTGAGGGCGGGGAAGACGAAATCCCGGGCGAACTCGCGCTTGGCGTCCACGATATGGCACTTCTTGGCGCCGGTGGCCAGGGCCTTTTTGCGGACGGCGGCGAAGGAGGCCGCCCCGCCTTCGAGGGAGCCCAGGTCCACGCAGCAGGCGATCACCTCGCAGCCGTACTTTTCGATGAGCCAACGGATGATGACGGACGTGTCCAGGCCGCCGGAATAGGCCAGGACCACTTTCTTCGGGTTCATGATGAGAATCATACTAAAGCGGGAATCGCCAATCAACCCTCCCCTTTCTCCGCTCCGTTTGTTGAGGGGTTCGGGACTTCCCTCGCTGGATCGCTCGGCTAGAGCATCGCTCTCGCGGCGCCAAACCTTGAGCTAGTGTTTGGCGCCGCTAGGTCCTGCTCGGGAAGATCCCTCACCCCTCCATCAGGTTGCCGGTAAAAATATATTCTGATATAATGGCCGGAAATGATACGGCTCGTCGACCTGAAAAGACAATATAAAACCATCCGGAAGGACGTCCGCAAGGCGATATTCGGGGTCATAGAGAACACGGACTTCATACTCGGGGCGGAGCTCCGCGCGTTCGAAGAGGAATTCGCCCGATTCTGCGAGAGCAAGCACGCCGTCGGCGTGGACTCGGGCACGGGCGCCCTGGAATTGGCTCTCCACGCCAAAGGCATCGGTCCCGGGCACGAGGTCATCGTGCCCGTCTTCACTTTCTACGCCACGGCCTCGGCCGTGGCCACCGTGGGGGCCAGGCCCGTCTTCGTGGACGTGGAGGACGACACGGGCAACCTGGACCCGGAAAAACTCGAGGCCGCCGTCACGCCCCGGACGAAGGCGGTCATTCCCGTGCACCTTTTCGGCCAGCCGGCGAATTTGAGCGAGATCGCCGCCATAGCGCAGGAAAGGAACATCGCTTTGATCGAGGACTCGGCCCAGGCGCACGGCGCCAAGGTCCGCATAGGCGGCTCCGACTGGAAGGCCGCCGGCTCCGTCGGAGAGATGGGCTGCTTCAGCTTTTATCCCGGCAAGAACCTCGGGGCCTATGGAGACGGAGGGATGGTCGTGACGCAAAGCGACGCCCACGCGGCCCGGCTCCGGCTCCTGCGGGACTACGGCCGGACCGGCAAGTACGAACACTCCATCCTGGGCTACAACAAAAGGCTGGACACCCTCCAGGCCGCCATACTCCGGGTCAAGCTCAAACATCTCGATTCCTGGAACCGCCTCCGCAGGAGGAACGGGGAGCTCTACGACCGTCTCCTGGGCAAGGCCGGGTTGCGCACGTTCAAGACCCGCGACTATACCGAGCCGGTCCGCCACGTCTACGCCGTCCGCGTTCCGGACCGGGACGGCCTGGCCTCTTTCCTTAAGGAAAACGGCGTGGCCACCGGGGTCCATTATCCCGTCCCTCTCCACATGCAGAAGGCCTTCGCCGCCTACGGATACAACAAGGGAGATTTTCCCGTGGCGGAGAAGATGGCGGAGGAGATCCTGTCCCTGCCCATATTCCCCGAGCTGAAGGAATCCGAGGTCAAAAAGATCGCCTCCCTGGTCGTCCGCTACCATCGCCGCGGGAAGAAATGATCCGGGAATGGCAGGGCCATCGTCCCAGGATCCATCCCGGCGCCTTCGTGCATGAATCCGCCGAGGTCATCGGCCAGGTGACGTTGGAGAAGGACGCCTCCGTCTGGCCTTACGCCGTCCTCCGGGGCGACGTGGCCGGCATCGTCATCGGCGAGGGCACCAACATCCAGGACAATACCGTCATCCACGCCAATCCGGGACAACCGGCGATCCTGGGTCCCGGGATCTCCGTCGGACATTCCGCGGTGCTCCACGGCTGCACCCTCCAGGGCCACGCCATCATCGGCATGGGGGCGATCGTTCTCGACGGGGCGGTGGTGGAGGAGGACTGCATCGTGGGGGCCGGCGCCGTGGTCTCTCCCCGGACCCGGATCCCGAAGGGGTCCATGGCCCTGGGCGTCCCCGCCCGGGTGGCGCGGCCCTTGAAGCCGGAGGAGCTCGAGCATATCCGCTGGAACGCCCGGGAGTATCTCGCCTTAAGCGAGTCCCACCGCAAGACCTCCCGCCGCGTTTTCTAAGTTTTCGTGAGACAGGGTCCGGCCTTCAGGATTTATAATCTCCTGCTCGAGCGCTTCGGGCCCCGGGGCTGGTGGCCCGTCACGCCTCCCGGAGCCCTTGAGCCCGCCTACCATCCCCGCCGGAAAACTTTCCGTCCACCCGACGAAGGCGGCGCCTTCGAGATCGCCGTCGGCGCCATCCTTACCCAGAACACCGCCTGGGCCAACGTCCGCAAAGCCCTCATGGAATTGAACCGCAGGCGGCTCATGTCGCCGGAAAGATTGCTCCGGGCCCCTTTCTCCTCCCTGGCCAAGGCCGTGAGGCCTTCGGGTTATTTCAGGCAGAAGGCGAAGAAACTGAAGGTCTTTTCCCGGTTCCTGCAAGACAGGCACGGCGGCAGGATGAAGGAGCTTTTGAGCCGGCCTCTTTCCCAAGCCCGGTCCGAACTCTTGAAGGTCCACGGGATCGGGCCGGAGACGGCGGACTCGATCCTCCTCTACGCCGGAGCGCGGCCTATATTCGTCGTGGACGCCTATACCCGCAGGATAGGAGGCCGCGTCGGGCTTTTCCGGACGGAAGATTACGAGAAGGCGCGGGCTTATTTTGAAACGGCCCTGGAAGGGGTCCCCCTGAAGGAGCGGGCGGGGCTTTTCGGCGAGTACCACGCTCTGCTTGTAGAGCTGGGCAAGAATCTCTGCAGGCCGCGGCCTCTTTGCTGGACATGCCCGCTCCAGCGGGCCTGCCGCACGGGGAGAAGGAAGGTCCGGGCTTAAACCCGCCGGTCCGCCGGCTCGCCGGCGATCTCTTTTTCCAGCTCGCGCAGGCCTTTCAGCGCGGCGCCGTTGCCCTTCCTCTTCAGGTCTTCCGCAAGGCGCAGGGCGTCGTCGCCCACCGGCGTCAGGGGATGCCAGAGGTGGAACTGGATCGCCCGGTAGGTGATCCACTCGATCTTCAACCCCGTCTGTCCGATCCTGCGTTCCAGGTCCGTGTCCTCTCCGAAGCCGGGCATGGTGAAGGTCTCGTCGAAACCGTTCAGCTCCCATAGCCGCTTCCGCGAGATGGAAAAATTCGACCCGATGAGCGTGGGCTTCCGGTTGCGGGAGAAAGCGTTCAGCGCCCGGGCGATGGGCCGGGGAAGGTAAAAACCCTGCTCGCCGTAATCCACGGACCTTTTCAGGGCGTTCCGCGCGAGCCAGGTCCAGGACTCGACGGCGCCGCCGCGGACGTCCTCCGCCGTGAGAGCCCTGGAGACGGATTCCGTCAGGTCCACTCTCCGGCCGCAGGCGACGGCGTCCTCGCCGCAGTCCTGGAAATGCGAGAGCAGGAAATGCCGGTGGGGGATACAGTCCGCGTCCGCGAAAACGACGCGGTCCGCGCGGCATTCCAGCACCGCCCGGTTGAGCATGCGCAGCTTGCCCCAGCCGCGGTCCTCCTGGCGGAGGTAGAGAGTCGGGAAGGACACCTGGTCGGAGAATTCGGAGAAGGTCCGCTCCACTTCCGGCCCGGACCCGTCGTCGGCGAGGATGAGCTGGAACTCCTGGTGGTGGTTCCTGAAAAAACTCTGCCGGCGGTACCCTTCCAGGGCGAGGCGGAGCTCCCGGGGGCGGTTGTAGGCCGCCACCACGGCCGCGAGCCCGGGTTCGGCGGCCCCGGCGTTCAGGTCCTCGTTCCGCGACCATTTTTTCACCCCGCCATTATATCAAACTCCTTCCCGCCTTAAAAAATGACCGCGGGCCATCCGCTTAAAAAAACCCTTGACAGGGCCCCAAGGCATTGAGTATAATAGCACTCAAGACGATAGAGTGCCAACATCGTGGCGCCTATTTTTTTGGCCCGTATATTGGCACTCCGCACGACCAAGTGCTAACTTTCAAAGCACCAACATAAGGAGGAAGTCACCATGGCAGTCGCGACCATCAAGAAGATCAAGCCTTTGGCCGACCGCGTTCTGGTCAAGCCATTGGAGAAGCAGGAGGAGAAGAAGGGCGGGATCATCATTCCGGACACCGCCAAGGAAAAACCGCAGGAGGGAGAAGTCATCGCCGCCGGCCCCGGCAAACGGGACGATTCCGGCAAGCTCATCCCCATGGACGTCAAGGCGGGGGACAAGATCCTCTACGGGAAATATTCAGGGACCGAGATCAAGATCGAGGACGAAGAGTACCTCATCATGCACCAGGACGACATCCTGGGCATTCTCTAAGATTCGGGACATCTTTTAAGGAGGAAGTCAAACATGGCAAAACAGATCAGTTATGCGGACGAAGCTAGAAAGCTGGCCAAGGCGGGGGTGGACAAGCTCGCCAACGCCGTGAAGGCGACCCTGGGGCCGAAGGGGCGGTTCGTCGTGCTCGACAAGAAGTTCGGCTCGCCGACCGTCACCAACGACGGCGTCACCATCGCCAAGGAGATCGAGCTGGAGGACCCGTTCGAGAACATGGGTGCTCAACTCGTCAAGGAGGTCGCCTCCAAGACGAACGACGTCACGGGGGACGGCACCACCACCGCCTGCGTGCTGGCCCAGGCCATCATCGGCGAGGGCTACCGCAACATCACCGCGGGGGCCAACGCCATGCACATCAAGCGCGGCATCGACAAGGCCGTGGCGGCGGTCGTGGACGAGCTCAAGAGGATGCGCACCACGGTCAACTTAAACGCCAAGGAAAAGGCCAAGGATGAGATCTCGCAGATCGCGACCATCTCCGCCAACGACCGGGTGATCGGCAACCTCATCGCCGACGCCATCCTCAAGGTGGGCAAGGACGGGGTCATCACGGTCGAGGAAGGCAAGTCCGCCGAGACCACCATGGACGTCGTGGAAGGCATGCAGTTCGACCGCGGTTTCGTCTCCCCGTATTTCGTGACGGACGCGGAGCGGATGGAGGTCATCCTCGAGGACGCCTACGTCGTCGTGACCGACAAGAAGGTCTCGGCCATGCCCGACCTCCTGCCCCTCCTCCAGAAGATCGTGGAGGCGGGGAAACCTTTCCTCCTCATCGGGGAAGAGGTGGAAGGAGAGGCCCTGGCCACGCTCGTGGTCAACCGGCTGCAGGGCCGGCTGCGCTGCGCGGCCGTCAAGGCGCCCGGGTTCGGCGACCGGAGGAAGGAGATGCTCCAGGACATCGCCACCCTCACGGGCGGGCAGGTCATATCCGAGGAAGTGGGCATGAAGCTGGAGAAGGCCGCTCTGGACATGTTGGGCAAGGCCAAACGGATCGTGGTCGACAAGGAGAACACGACCATCGTCAGCGGCGAGGGCAAGAAGAAGGACATCGAGGCCAGGATCGGCCTCATCCGCCGCCAGATCGAGGAGACCACCTCCGACTACGACAAGGAGAAGCTCCAGGAAAGGCTGGCCAAGCTTTCCGGAGGCGTCGCCGTGATCGAAGTGGGAGCGGCCACCGAGACCGAGATGAAGACCAAGAAATTCAAGGTCGAGGACGCCATGCACGCCACCCGCGCGGGCGTGGAGGAAGGCATCGTGGTCGGGGGCGGAGTCGCCCTCCTGCACGCGGCCGACGTCCTCAAAAAGCTCAAGGCCGAGGACCCCGACGAACAGACCGGGATCCGCATCATCCAGAGGTCCCTGGAAGAGCCCATCCGCATCATCGCCGAGAACGCCGGACTCGACGGCTCGATCGTCGTGGACAAGGTCCGCCACAGCTCCGACCCCAACTTCGGCCTGAACGCCGACACGGGCGAATACACCGACCTCGTCAAAGCCGGGATCATCGACCCCGTCAAGGTCACCCGGACGGCGCTGCAGAACGCGGCCTCCATCGCGAGCCTCATGCTCACGACCGAGGTCCTGATCACCGACATCCCCGAAAAGAAGGACAGGATGCCGGCGATGCCGACACCGGAATACTGAAAATAGGCCGATAATCATCCGCTAAAGACATCAGGGAACCCCGCTCAAAACGGCCTCGGCCGTTCTTGGGCGGGGTTTCTCTTTTCCCTCGAAAATGCTATAATGGAGGCCTCCATGATTCGCGACAACCTCTTGCGGGTGATGGATAGGATAGAGAAGGCATGCCAGCGCGCCGGAAGGCAGGGAAGGGAGGTCCAGCTGGTCGCGGTGACCAAGACGGTCCCCGTCGACCGGATATTGGAAGCGGTCCGGTGCGGCGTCACGGACATCGGCGAGAGCCGTGTCCAGGAATCCCAGGAAAAATTTCAGTCCCTCGCCGGCCGCGCCCAGGTGCGCCGGCATTTGATCGGCCGGCTGCAGAGGAACAAGGCCGGCCGCGCGGCCGAGATCTTCGACTGCGTCCAGTCCCTGGAATCCGCGCGCTGCGCCCAGGCCCTGGACCGGAGGGCGAAGGAACTCGGGAAGGTCCTGGATTGCCTCATAGAGGTCAAGGCCTCCCCGGAGGCCGCCAAGGGGGGGGTGCCGGCGGAGGACTTCGAGGCCTTCATCGAGTCCTGCCGGGACCTGGAAAACCTGCGGCTCCGTGGTCTGATGGCCATCCCGCCCTACGAAGAGGACCCCGAAGGGTCCCGGCCGGTCTTCCGGGCGGTGCGCGAGCTTTTCTCGAAGCAGGTCTCCCATTTCACCCGGCCCATCCTCTCCATGGGGATGTCGCACGATCTCGAAGCGGCCATTCAGGAGGGAAGCACCATGGTCCGCGTCGGCCGGGCCATATTCGGAGAAAGGCCCATAGGACCCATATGAAAAGAACGCGGTGCGCTTTTTTGGGGACGGGGAACATGGGCGGGGCCCTCATCCGGGGCGCCGTCCGGTCCGGGGCCGTTTCCGCGAAGGACCTCTCTGCGTTCGACGTTCAAAAGCGGGCTCTCTCCCGTTTGGCCGGGGACACGGGGATCCGCCCGGCCGCCTCCGCGGTCCGGGCCGTCCGGGGCGCCGGATACGTCTTTTTGTGCGTGAAGCCCGGCCAGGTCGCCCAGGTCCTGGGCGATATCTCCGGAACCCTGGAGCGGGGCCAATGCCTCGTCTCCATCGCCGCCGGCGTACCCACGGACAGGATCGAGAAGCATTTTCCGGGCAGGCGGATGGCCGTGGTGAGGGTGATGCCCAACAGCCCCGCCCTGGTCGGCCAGGGCGCGGCCGCTGTCTGCGGCGGCCGCTTCGCCAGTCCGGCGCAGGTCCGGTTCGTAAAGGATTTTTTCGGGTCGGTCGGGACGGCGGTGGTCCTGGCGGAACGTCATTTCGACGCCGTGACCGCGGTGTCGGGGTCCGGTCCGGCCTACGTCTTTTATCTGGCGGAAGCCCTCGGGCGGGCCGCGGAAGTATTGGGGCTTCCCGCCTCCGAGGCGGCGGATCTCGTACGCCAGACGATTTTTGGGGCAGGGACCATGCTCGCCCGGGGCGGGCTTCCCGCGGAGCTCCGCCGGCAGGTCACTTCCCCCGGAGGGACCACGGAGGCCGCCGTCCGCCAACTGGCCAAGTCCGGCTGGACGGAGGACCTGGTCCGGGCGGTCCGCAAGGCCCGGGACCGTTCCCGGGAGATCTCCCGGGGCTGAATGAATTTCAGGTAAGGGTCGAAGTCATCCCATGAAGCATGACGGTTGGAGGATCGTATGATAATCCGAGTACGGGTCATTCCCAATGCCAAAGAAAGCGACGTCGTCGGACGGATCGGCAGCACGGTCCGCCTCAAAGTGGCGGCGCCGGCGATCGACGGCAAGGCCAATATCGAGTTGTGCCGTTTCCTCGCTGATTTCTTCGAGGTCCGGCCGAGAAGCGTGAAGATCGTCCGCGGCGAAAAAGGCCGCGAAAAAACGGTCGAGATCGAAGGCAGGACCGAGGAAGAGCTCAAGTCCGTGATGGAGTCCATCCCCTAAGACCCGGGCCATGAAGCTGCGGGACGACGTCCGGCCTTTCCGGTGGAGGAAGCGGGGAAAGAAAACCCTCGATATCCTGGACCAGATACTCCTCCCCGGCAGGGAAAAGTGGATCGCCTGCTCCCGCCACGTGCAGGTGGCGCGCTGCATCAAGGACATGAACGTCCGGGGCGCCCCGGCCATCGGCTGCGTGGCGGCCTACGGCCTCGCCCTGGCCGCGTTCGAGAGGTCATTTTCCGGACCCCGGGCCCTCCGGACCCATCTGGATTCCGCCGCCAGGACCCTGGCCGCCACCCGTCCCACGGCGGTGAACCTCTTCTGGGCCCTGGAGCGCATGCTCGGGGCCGCGCGCAAGATCCTCTCCGGCCGGGACGCGGGACCCCGGGCCGTCGAGCAGGTCCGCAAGGTCCTTGAGACCGAGGCGGACAGGATATTCGCGGAGGACCTTGCGGCCAACCACAGGATGGGGGAGCTGGGAGCTTCCCTCCTCAAAAAGGATTCCGTCGTTCTCACCCACTGCAACGCCGGCTCCCTGGCCACTTCAGGGTGGGGGACCGCTCTCGGAGTCATCCGCGCGGCCTACCAGAAGGGCAAGGTCAGGAAAGTCCTCGTGGACGAGACCAGGCCCTACCTCCAGGGCGCGCGCCTCACCGCCTGGGAGCTCCACAGGGACGGCATCCCCTGCGAGCTCATCACCGACAACATGGCCGCCCACTTCATGAAGACGGAGAGGGTGGACGCCGTGATCGTGGGTTCGGACAGGATCTCGCGGAACGGCGACGTGGCCAACAAGATCGGCACCTACGGCCTGGCCGTGCAATGCCGGCACCACGGCATCCCCTTCTTTGTAGCCGCCCCCGTGTCCACGATCGACCTCGATATTTCCGACGGCGGCCGCATCCCCATCGAGGAGCGCTCGGCGCGGGAGGTCACCCACATCCAAGGGTTCGCCATCGCCCCCGCCGGCGTCAAGGCCCGCCATCCGGCCTTCGACGTCACTCCGCATGAACTGGTGGGCGCCATCATCACCGAGAAGGGGATCGCCCGGCCGCCCAACTCGAAGACCGTTCCGGCCCTCCTCAACGGCGAAGCGCGGGTCCCCTCCCGCTCCCTGTCGATCTAAGGCCGGCGATGAGTTACTCGCACACCGTCCACCTGCCCCAGACCCCTTTTCCCATGAGAGCCGACCTGCCCAAGCGGGAGCCGGCCATCCTCGAATTCTGGGAGAAGGAAAGGATCTACGAGAAGATCCGCCGGCAAAGGGCCGGCCGGCCTAAATTCGTCCTGCACGACGGCCCGCCCTACGCCAACGGCCGCATCCACATGGGCCACGCCCTGAACAAGATATTGAAGGACGTGATCGTCAAGTACCGCACCCTCCTGGGGGAGGATTCCCCCTACGTGCCGGGCTGGGACTGCCACGGGCTCCCCATAGAGCACCAGCTCATGAAGGACCTGAAAAAGGACAAGCACAACGTGGACGTCCTCGAGTTCCGCAAAAAGGCGGCGGAATTCGCGTTGAAATGGGTCGAGGTCCAGAAGGAGGAGTTCAAGCGACTGGGCGTCTTTGGGGACTGGGAAAACCCTTATTTAACTCTCACCCCGAACTATGAAACAGCTATTTTGAAGTCCTTCAGGGAGCTTTTCGAGAAAGGATTCATCAGCCGGAGCATGAAACCGGTGCAGTGGTGCGCCTCCTGCGAGACGGCCCTGGCCGACGCCGAAGTGGAATACGAAGAAAAGGAATCCCCCGCGATTTACGTGAAGTTCGAAATGGTGTTGGAAAAAAAGCCGCCGCGCAACCTGTACATGGTCATCTGGACCACCACGCCCTGGACCTTGCCGGCTAATGTCGGGCTGATGCTGCATCCAAACCTGAAATACGCCGTGGTGCGCGTGAAAAAACGGAACGAGGACTGGATCATCGCCGAATCATTGTGCCGCGATCTTCTGGAGAACAAACTGCGGCTGGCCGCTTCCGATTATGAAGTCATGGAAACGAGAGCGGGTTCGGAATTCGGCGGTTGGAAGGCAAAACGAATCTTTCCGGATACGGGCGGAATGCCGTGGAGTCCATGCCTATTGGATCCCGGCGTGTCCGAAGAGGACGGGACGGGGGTCGTCCACATCGCCCCCGGACACGGGGAGATCGACTATGCCGTGGGGCACGTGAACCATGGCCTGCCGGTCCTCTCGCCGGTGAACGATTCCGGCAAGTATGCGGAGGATGTCGGGTATGACGGGCTCAAGGGTCTCTTCGTGCTCTCCAAAGGCAACCAGAAGGTCCTGGAAATGCTGGGCGACCGGCTGGTGCACCAGGAGAAGATCAAGCATTCCTATCCCCATTGCTGGCGCTGCAAGAAACCCGTCATATTCCGGGCCACCCACCAGTGGTTCCTCAACGTGGATCACGAATCCCTGCGCTCCAAATTGCTTTCCGAAATCGAGAACGTCCGGTGGATTCCCGCCCACGGCAGGAACCGCATCAAGGGCATGATCGAGCAGAGGCCGGACTGGTGCCTGTCTCGCCAGCGCCTCTGGGGCACTCCTCTTCCCATCTTCTACTGCAAGGCCTGCGGCGAGCCCCTGGCCAATTCGGGCGCCATCAACATGGTGGAGGAAAAAGTCGGGCTGGAAGCGGACGGCTCCGACGCCTGGTTCCGGGAGAAGCCGGAATATTTCCTGGACCACGTCTCGCCGTTCAAATGCGAAAAATGCGGGGGCGCGGATTTCGAAAAGGGCAAGGACATATTGGACGTCTGGTTCGATTCAGGGGTCTCATGGGAGGCGGTCCTGCGCGGGGACAAATCCCTGGAATGGCCGGCCGGCATGTACCTGGAGGGCTCCGACCAGCACCGGGGCTGGTTCCAAAGCTCCCTCATCCCCGCCGTCGCTCTGCGCGGGAAAGCGCCCTACCGGAGCGTGCTCACGCACGGGTTCGTGGTGGACGGAGAAGGCAGGAAAATGTCCAAGTCCCAGGGCAACGTGATCGCTCCCGAGGAGATCCTCAAGGACTACGGCGCCGACATCCTGCGCCTATGGGTGGCGGCTTCGGACTACAGAGAAGATATTCGGATTTCAAAGGACATTTTGAAAGGTGTTGCAGAAAGTTATCGTAAAATTCGCAATACAATTCGCTATCTGCTTGGGAACCTGCATGGCTTTGATCCAGCTAAAGATGAAGTTTCTTATAACTCCATGCTTCCTGTAGACCGTTGGATACTGCATTGTCTCGCGGACATGATTGAAACATCTCGAAAATCTTACGACTCTTATGATTTTCATCGTGTAGTCGTATCAGTTTCTGGCTTTTGCATTCTTGAGTGTTCTTCGTTTTATTTTGATGTCTTGAAGGATAGACTCTATACTTTTAACGTATCCTCACTTGAGCGTCGGAGCGCTCAAACGGCGCTATATAAGATTCTTTCTTCTCTTCTTCGTGTTCTTGCTCCCATTCTCCCCTTTACTACAGAGGAAGCTTGGAGTTTAGGATTTAAAGATAAGTTCTGGAATGAGTCAAGCGTTTTACTTTCTGATTTTCCCAATCCAGATCCAAAATGGGAAGACAAAACATTGGATGATATATGGCAAAAAGTGTGGTTACTTCGTAACCAGACTAATCTTAGTTTGGAAGCGAAAAGAAAATCTGGGTTTATAGGGAGTTCTCTTGAAGCGAAAGTAATTTATATCGGCAGCCAAAATGACAAAAAATCTTTAGACCAAATTGGTGATGATTTAGCTTCCGTGTTGATAGTTTCGCAGGTGGAGTTTAAAAATGGCACAGGACCGCTGGAAATAGAAGTTTGTAAAGCCGACGGGGAGAAGTGCTCCCGCTGCTGGCGCTACGACGTCACGGTCGGGCGGGACGCGGGCCATCCCAAGCTCTGCGGCCGCTGCGTGGGCGCGCTGTGAGATCGAGACTGTTCACCCCTCTCGCCGTCATCGGGGTCTTCCTGGCGGACCGGCTCTCCAAACTCTGGGTCATGGAACATTTCTCCTACGGGGAGGTCCGTCCCCTCCTGCCTTTTTTCCGGCTCACTTACCTCGAGAACACGGGAGCGGCCTTCAGCATCGGCCAGGGCCGGAACACGGCGCTCATCGTCCTGTCGGCGGCGATCCTGGTCGTCCTCTTGGCCGTCGAGCGGCGGATGGGCCCGGGCCGGCCGGGCCTGCGCGCGGGCCTGGGCCTGGTGATCGGCGGGGCGCTGGGCAACCTCTACGACCGCATCTCCTACGGAAGCGTGATCGATTTCCTGGATTTTTTCTGGGGCGCGCGCCATTGGCCGGCCTTCAACCTGGCCGACGCGGCCATCTGCGTCGGGGCGGCCGGGCTCCTCTACTTCCAACGCAGATCCGCCGGCGTCCCGGAGCCCTGACGTGGCGGGCTCGAAATTCCTTCAGGCGCTTTCCGAGCGGGTCCTGGTCTTCGACGGCGCCATGGGGACGAACCTCCAGAACCAGAACCTGACCGCGGAGGATTTCGGCGGCAAGGACGGCTGCAACGAGGTCCTCGTGCTCACCAGGCCCGGAGCCGTCGCCAAGGTGCACGAGAGTTTCTTCGCCGTGGGCTGCGACGCGGTCGAAACGGACACTTTCGGCGCCAACCGCATCGTCCTGGCGGAATACGGCCTCGAGGACCGGGTCCAGGAGATAAACGAGAAGGCCGTGCGCCTCGCGCGGGCGGCGGCGGATAAATTCTCCAAGCCCGGGCGGCCGCGTTTCGTGGTCGGCTCCGTGGGGCCCACCACCAAGCTCCCGACGCTCGGCCACGTGGGTTTCGAGGAGATGCGCGCCGTCTTCATCGAACAGATCACCGGGCTCCTCCGGGGCGGAGCGGACGCGATACTCGTCGAGACCTGCCAGGACATCCTCCAGGCCAAGATCGGCGCCATCGCCGCGGACGACGCCATGAGAACGCTCGGGCTCCGCGTGCCCATCCTCGTCCAGGTGACGGCGGAGGCGGCCGGGACCATGCTCCTGGGCACCGAGATTTCCGCCGCCCTGACCACCCTCGAGATGCTCCCCATCGACGTCATAGGGATGAACTGCGCCACGGGGCCCAGGGAGATGGCGGAGAACGTCCGGACCCTCGCGCGGGACTCGCGCTTCCCGGTGTCGGTCCTGCCCAACGCGGGGCTTCCGGAGAACGTCGGCGGCCGCGCGCATTACCGCTTGAGCCCGAAAGACCTGGCCGAGCATCTGGAGCGTTTCGTCAAGGAATTCGGGGTCAATATCGTGGGCGGGTGCTGCGGCACGACCCCCGAGCACCTCGCCGAAGTGGCCCGGAAGGTGGGCGGGGCCGCTCCCAGGAAAAGGGAGCCGAAGCCGGTCCCGAGCGCGTCCTGCCTCTACCAATCGGTGCCTTACCTCCAGGAGCCGGCGCCTCTTCTCGTGGGGGAGCGCACCAACGCCAACGGCTCGAAAAAATTCCGCCGGCTCCTCGAACGCGAGGACTACGACGGCATCGTGGCCATGGCCAGGGAATCCGTGGGGGAGGGCTCGCACTTCCTGGACGTCTGCTGCGCCTACGTCGGGCGCGACGAGGTCCGCGACACGGTCGAAGTGGTCTCGCGGCTGAACCAGCAGGTCACCGTCCCCCTCGTGCTCGACTCGACCGAGCCGCCGGTCCTCGAGGCCGCCTTGCGGCTCGTGAGCGGCAAACCCGTCATCAATTCCATCAATCTCGAGGACGGCGAGGAGAGGATGCGGAAGGTCTGCCCCCTCGCCAAGCGCTACGGCGCGGGCCTGATCGCCCTCACCATCGACGAGAAGGGCATGGCCAAGGACCGCTCCTCCAAGCTCGGGATCGCCGAGCGCATCCATGACCTGGCCACGCGCAAATACGGCGTCCGGGGCGAGGACCTTTTCTTCGACACCCTGACCTTCACTTTGGGGAGCGGCGACGAAGAGTTCCGCTCCGCCGGGATCGAGACCCTGGAGGCCATCCGGCTCATCAAGAAGAATCTCCCCGGAGTGAAGACGATCCTGGGAGTCAGCAACATCTCCTTCGGGCTCGACCCCGGATCGCGCGCGGTCCTCAACAGCGTCTTCCTCCACCACGCCATCGAAGCGGGCCTGGACGCGGCCATCGTCCACGCCGCCCGCATCCTGCCCCTGCACAAGATCGACGAGGCCTCCCGCGAGCTCGCCCGCCGGCTGGTGTTCAACGAGTCCAAAGGCGGGGCGAACGTCCTGTCCGAATTCATCGAGCACTTCGAGAAGCGGAAAGGCGCCGCCGCCGGGCCGAAGAAGAAGGTCCGCGCCGCCTCCCTGGAGGAATCGCTCAAGCAGAAGGTGATCGACGGTTCCCGGGAGGAGCTGGAGGCGGAACTGGACCAGGCGCTCAAAAAATATCCGCCCCTCGAGATCATCAACACGTTCCTCATGGACGGCATGAAGGTCGTGGGGGACCTCTTCGGCTCCGGGAAGATGCAGCTTCCCTTCGTGCTCCAGTCCGCGGAGGTCATGAAGCGCGCGGTGGGGTACCTTGAGCGGTTCATGGAGAAGACCGAGGGGACCGAGAAAGGCAGGATGGTGCTGGCGACCGTCAAGGGGGACGTGCACGACATCGGCAAGAACCTCGTGGACATCATCCTCACCAATAACGGCTACAAGGTCCATAATCTGGGCATCAAGCAGCCCATCGAGCAGATCCTGAAGACCGCGATGGACGTGAAAGCGGACGCCATAGGGCTTTCGGGGCTCCTGGTCAAGTCCACCCTGGTGATGAAGGAGGACCTGGAGGAGATGGACCGGCAGGGCCTGCGGATCCCCGTCATCTGCGGCGGCGCGGCCCTGAACCGCAAGTACGTCGAGGAGGACCTGTCCCGGGCCTACCGGGGCCCCGTCTTCTACGGCCAGGACGCTTTCTCGGCCCTCAAGGTCATGGAGGAGCTGAAATCGAGACCGTCCGCCGCCGGCCCGGCGCCCAAAGCGCCGCGGAAGTCACCGGAAAGCGCGCGGAGCGAAAAGAAAAAGCCCCCCGTCCCGGAACGCTCCAACGTCGCCCGGGACAATTCCGTGCCCCGGCCCCCCTTCTGGGGTTACCGCGTCATCAAGAACCTCCAGCCCGCGCAGGTGTTCCCTTTCATCAACCAGACCGCGCTTTTCAAAGGACAGTGGCAGTTCAAAAAGTCCGGCCTTTCCGACGCCGAGTACGAAAAGATCCTCCGGGGAAAGGTCCGGCCCCTCTACGAGGAGGTCACCTCCCGCTGCGTCCGGGAGAAAATCCTGGAGCCCAAGGTCATCTACGGGTATTTTCCCTGCCATTCGGAAGGGGACGATCTCGTGGTCTTCGACGAGGGGGGGAAGAAGGAGGCGGCGCGCTTCGCCTTCCCGCGCCAGAAGGAGCCGCCCTTCCTCTGCATCGCGGATTTCTTCCGGGGGAAGGACTCCGGGGAAAAGGACGTGGCGGCCTTCCAGGTCGCGACGGTGGGCCCGCGGGCGTCGAAGATCGAACAGGAGTATTTCAACTCCGACCGATACACGGATTACCTCTATCTCCACGGGATATCCGTCGAGAGCGCCGAGGCCCTGGCCGAGCTCGTCCATCAGATGATCCGGCGGGACCTGGGTTTTGCCGGGGAGGACGGCCCGGACGCGGAATCGCTTTTCCGGCAGAAGTACCGCGGGTCCCGCTACAGCTTCGGCTATCCCGC
>MGUT01000012.1:30921-32415 GCA_001800095.1 Elusimicrobia bacterium RIFCSPLOWO2_01_FULL_64_13
ACCGAGGAATTCCAGCTCGTGCCCGAGCAGTCCACGAGCGCGATCGTCGTCCACCACCCCGAGGCGAAATACTTTCTAGTCTGACCCTCCGGCGCGCCAAGTCCAGGGCGGCCAGCGCCGCTTTTTCCCGCACCTCTTCCCGCCCGCCGGAGAATCGTCTCGCCCACGAGAGGGTTTTCCCTTTTCCCGCCACGGCGAAACACACCGTTCCCACCGGTTTTTCCCGGCTCCCGCCCGAAGGCCCCGCGATCCCCGTCGCGGCCAGGCCCCAATCCGACCGGGCCCGCCGGCGGATGCCTTCGGCCATCTCTTCCGCGGCCTGCGCGCTCACCGCTCCGAACTTCCGGAGCGTGGCGCGCCGCACTCCCAAGGCCCTCTCCTTGCTTTCGTTCGTGTAGGTCACGGCCGCTTCCAGAAAATAGGCGGAACTCCCGGGCGCGTCCGTGATTTTTTTCGCGACCAGGCCGCCTGTGCAGGATTCCGCGACCGCGAGGGACTCCTTCCGGCCGGTCAGGAGCCGGCCCAGCTCCCGCTCAATCCTCATGCGGAAAGGCCGGTCCCGGAGCGGCGGGGGGACGGTCGCGTTCGGAGGGGGGCTTCCAGGGTTTTTTAATCAGGAGGTAGGCCAGGCAGATCAGGGCGCCCAGAACGAACGTGATCCCGCCCAGGAGCAGGCCCGCGCGGGAGGCGCGCTTGCGTTCGCTCTCCAGGAGGTCGTCAGCCACCGCGGTCCGCCGGTCTATTTTTCCAGCTCGGAGTTCCAGTAGATGTTGTCGATGAAGTGCTGCCAGGATGCCTTCACTTTGAAGGGAGAATGGAGCACGAGGGATTGGGGTCCCTTCCAGGTGGGCCGGGTCGGCTGGATGAGGAGCTTCATGCCGGCCTCCTTGGGGAGGCGGTCGCCCTTCTCCAGATTGCATTCGACGCAGGAAGTGACGATATTGTCCCAGGAAGACTGTCCTCCGCGCGACTTGGGCACGACGTGTTCCAGGTTCAGGTCGTGGGTGGCGAATCTCTTGCCGCAGTAGCAGCAGAGGTAGCTGTAATGCTCGTAGATGTTCCTCCGGGTGAACTTGACCTCGGAGACGGGGATCCGGCCGTAGATCTTCAGGCTGATGACGTCGGGGATCGCGATGCGGAAGCCGGGCGTGTGCACGTAGCCGGAAGGGTGGTTCTCGATGAGCTTGGACATCTCCTTCCAATCGGTGAAATTGTAGGTCCGGTATTCCTCGTCCACCACCCTGGCGTGGTCGAGGTAGAGCAGGGAGAGAGCCCGGCGCCAGTTGGTGATATGGATGGCGTAGAAGTTCCGATTGAGGACCAGGACGTCCGTGCTCATGGAGTCTTTAATCTAGCAGTTTTCCCCGTCTTCCGTCAAGAAACCGGCGCCCCGGGAGTGAGGGCGTGAAGCTGGTCCTTCAGTTCCGCGATCATCTCCATGGCGGAGTCCAGTTCCGCCGTGAGGCGGACGACCTGTTGGGAGTCCGCGCGGGC
>MGUT01000012.1:32422-32659 GCA_001800095.1 Elusimicrobia bacterium RIFCSPLOWO2_01_FULL_64_13
AGCTTTCGCGAAAGCGATTGGATCTGATCCAGGAGGTCCTGCCGCTCCTCTCCCATGGCCTTCAAGCTCTCGCGGAGATGGAGGATCGTTTGTTCGAGCCGCGGGGACGGCCGTCCTTCGGCGGGGACGGATGGTTCGACGGCGGCGGGAGAGGCCGGGGCGGCGCGGAGCCGGCTCGCGGGGACGGTTCCCGTCAGGTCCTCCGAGAAGGAGCTTTCGAACGCGGTGAAACGGCCC
>MGUT01000012.1:32702-34765 GCA_001800095.1 Elusimicrobia bacterium RIFCSPLOWO2_01_FULL_64_13
GCCGGATCCTTTCGAACACGGAAGAAGGCTCGCTCATGGATTCCCGTCCTTCTTGTCCTTGATGCCGAAGAGGGGGAGGAGGTTGATCGTGAGCAGGGGCCGGCTGAGCGACCTCCAGATCCGGCCCAGGAGGTTCATCTGGACCTCGGGCAGGTCCAGGTTCCGGGAAGCGGCGTCCTCCAGGCTTTGGATCCGGGCCGATTTCAGCTCGAGTTCCCGGCGCAGGCGCGCGAGCTCCTGCCGCACCGCTTCCGCCGCGGCGCCGGTCTTTTCCTCCACCTGTCTCAAGGCGCTGTCGTACTCCTCTTTCACGGATTGGACCTGGCCCTGGGACTTGCTCCTTTCGCCGAGGAGCTCCTGCTGGAGCGCTTTCATCGCCTGGAGGGCGTCGACCAGATCGCGTTCCTTTTTGGCGATCTGGGCCTGGTGTTCGGATTTTTCCTTCTCGAACTGCTTTTCGAGGTCCGCCATCTCGTTGAGCATGGATTCGCGGATGACCGCCAGTTCGCGCTGGGCGGAGTCGGCCTTCCGGGAGCTCTCGTCCTGGAGGCGTTGGTCGGCTCTGCGGAGCAGTTCGTCCTTTTCCCTCTGATATTTCTGGTCGAGCCGCTGCTCGACGGAGGAGAGCGCGGAGCGGAGATCCGCGGCCTCCTTTTCGCGCTGGGAGGCGATCTCGCGGAATTGCTCCCTCATCTCCATTTTCTCGCGATCGGATTGGGCCAGGAGCTCTCTGGCCTTGGCGTCGATCTCGGCCTTGATCCTGGCGATCTCGGCGTCCTTTCCGGCGAGGAGCTGGCGGGATTCCTCCTGCCAGGCGGCCCGCTCCTTTTCCAGCTGGACCCACATCCTCTGCTCGATGGCGGTCTTTTCGGCCTTGAGGCCGGCGATGTCGTTCTCCTTCTTGGACGCCAGATCCTGGAACTGCCGGACGAGGGCGTTCTTTTCCGCGTCGAACTGGGCGCGGAGCTTGGGCTCGAGGGAAGCCAGATCTTTTTTAAGGGAAGCGATCTCGGAGTCCCGGATGAGAGCCTGCTCGCGCATGGATTTTTCGGCGAGGTTCCACTCTTCCGTCCGGCCGCTCCAGGTCTCCCGCTCGGAGTAGAAGCGCTTTTCCAGCATCTCGAATTCCTGCGCGAGCCTGCGGTTTTCCGCCTCGACCCTGGCGGCGGCGTCGTTCGATTTGGCCTCGGACTGCGCGAGAGTGAACTTGAGCTCCTGCACTCTCTGTTCCCACAAGGTCTCCTTCTTCTGCCATTCCTGGAGCTCGCGCCTTGAGGCTTCGGACTCGGCTCCGGCGCGGGACAGGCCGGCCTGGAGCGTCTCCTTGGCCTGGCGCAGGGTCTCGACTTCCCGCGTGAGTTCCGAGAGCTGGCGCGCGGCGGATTCCTGGGCGGCCTGGACCTGGGTATCGATCATGGCGAGCTGCGCCTTGAGGGCGACCATCTCCCGTTCCCGGCCGTCGATCTTGTCCGCGAGGGAGCGCCGTTCCCTGGCCCAGTCCTCCTTCTTCAGCTCGAAATCGCGGGCGAGGTTCTCGGAGAGGATCTCGGCCTTGCGTTCCCCCTCGTCCTGGATCCGCCGGATCTGCAGTTGGGTCTCCATCATGGCGGCCCGGAGCTTGGCGGCTTCCTCCTCCTTGGCCTTCACGGAAGCGGTCAGGGCGGCCTTTTCCTCCGTCCAGCGGCGCTCCAGCTCCCGGAGCCGGCCGTCCAGCTCCATCTCGAGATGGGTGGATTCGGAGTCGCGGAGCTCCATCTGCTTCTTCATGTTGATGACCCAGGTCTCGCGCTCCTCGTTCAGGCGCCTCTCCAGTTCCTTGACTTTTTCTTCCGCCTTGAGCCGGGCGTCCTCCAGCTCCTGCTCCCGGCGGGCCATCCGGGTCTTCTCCTGGATCTCCTTCAAGGCCTGTTCCATCTTGAGGGAGAGGGATTCCTCTTCCCGGGCCTTGATGGTCTCGGTGAGGGCTTTCTCGCGCTCATCCTTGAGCTTGATCTCCATTTCCGCCAGATTGCGCTCCAGGAGTTTCTTGGACTCTTCGAGCTCCCGGGACCGCTCCTCCATCT
>MGUT01000012.1:34839-41749 GCA_001800095.1 Elusimicrobia bacterium RIFCSPLOWO2_01_FULL_64_13
GCGGCGGGAGGCAGACCGGGACGGGATGGTCCGGCGGGCGGCCGGGCTCCGGGAACGGAGGGGGGACGCGCGGATCCGGGGGCCGCGGGAAGCGGGGGCTTGAGTACCGGCCCTGGGACCTTGGACGGCGGGACGGGCGGCCGCGGCCCGCCCGGAGGGGGCGGCGGGAAGCTTCTGGAGTTGGGTTCGTCGGGCATTAGAGTCTCCTTCTCATATTTAATGGACGGACTAGAGCTGGCTCCTGTGCTTCTTCAAAAATTCGTTCTTGGGGTCGAGAGCGATGGCCTGGTCGAACGCTTCCTTCGCGGCTTCGATCTGGCCCTGCTTTTCATGGATCACGCCTTTCATCTGGTGGCAGACCGCCAGACCCGGGTCCAGGGCGAGAGCGTGGTTGAATAGGAACAGGGCCTGGGGAAGATTCTGCGCGGCGAAGGCCGAGATGCCTTCCTCGGCCATGGCGCGGGCGCGTTCCCTGGTCTCCCGCGACCGGTCCAGCCGGTCCTCCATGGATTCCAGCCCTTCCGCCAGGCGCTCCGCCTCGCTCCTGGCTTGGGAAACGGCTTTCCGGGATTCGGATCTGGCGCGGGAAAGGTCATTCCTGATCTTGGCCAGGCCCATCCCGGAGTCCGCATCGGGCGGCGGTTCCATCCTCTCCGCCGATTCCTTGAGCTTGGCGTCCCAGAGGGCGATCTCGCGCTCGAGGGCCGCGCTGTGGACGGACGGCTCCGGCGCGCCGGCTTCCAGGGAACGCAGGGTCTCCTGCAGGCGCCTGGCTTCGTCCCGTTTCGCCTCCAGCGTTTCCCTGGTGAAGTGGTCCTCCTGCTGCCACTGGGCGCGGACCCGCGCGAGCCTCTCCGCGGCCTCCTTCCGGACGGAGTCGAGGGCCTGGTTCCTCTGGTCGGCTTCCGAACGGATCTGCTCTTCGACGCGCCGGATCTCGGCGCGCGCCTTCTCCTTCTCGGCATCGAGCGAGGCCTGCCGCTTCGACTTTTCTTTTTCGGTTTCCTCGAAACGGCGCTTCAGGTCCGCGAGCTTCGCTTCCTGGGGCCTGCGCGACCAGGAGAGCTCGCGATCGCGTTTTTGCTTTTCGATGGCCGCCTGGGTCTCCTTGAGGGAGATCTGGACCTTGAGGCGCTCGATGGCCCGGTCGAGGACGCGGCTTTCTTCCTCGAGGCGGGACCGCTCCAGGCGCAGTTTCGACTCCCATTTCTCCTCGTCGTAGAGGATGGCGTTCTTCTGCTTCTTGAATTCGTTGAGATGGGCGGCGTAGTCCTGCTGGAGTTCGGCCAGCTCTTTGGAGATGGCCGAAAGCTCCTCTTCCGAGGCGCGCGAACGGGATTCCAGGGCGGTCCGCTCGTCCGCGAGGGCCGCCTCGAGCTTGTGGATCTCCTCTTCGACCGCCGTCCTTTCGGATTCCCATGACTGCCTTTCCTTTTCCTCCTGCTGGCGGACCGTCCCGTTCCAGAGTTCGAGCCGTCTCGTGAGAGATTCAAGCTCGTTCTGCTTGGCGCGTGTGGCGTCGGACTGGGTCGTGATCTCGCGTTCGAGGAGGTCCGCCAGCTCCTTGACGCGGAGCTCCATCTCCTTTTTGGTCCGGAGGATGTCTCCCTGGCGGGCGGACTGTTCGGCCTCCATCCGGTCCCGCGCGACGGAGATTTTCTCCTTCATCGCGGCCAGTTCCTGCGACTTGGCCTCCACGGTCCTGGCCGCGGCCTCCTTTTCGCGCTCGAGCCGGGCCTCGAGGGATTTCTGCCAGCCGGTCAAGCGCGCCCGTTCCTGCGCTATATCCTTCTGGCGGGCTTCCCGGGCGAGGCCGCGCTGCGCCTCCCTCTGGTCCAGGTTCCTTTGAAGAGTGGCGATCTCGAGCTCGCTGACCTTGATCTGCTGCTGGGCGCGCTTGCGCTCTTCGTGGATCCTTCTCTCGTGTTCTCCTATCTCCGACTCGAGGGCCGAGCGGACCTCTTCAAATTCCTTGTCGGTGCGCTCGGAAACCCCGCGCGCCGACTCCTGTTCAAGGATGGCTTGCTGCTCGAGGGATCGGATCTTTTCCGCGAGATCCTTCAGGCGGTCCTCGGACTGGTCCTTCTCCTCCTGGATCTGTTTTTCCAGGCCGCCGATACGGACGGCGGCCTGCTTCTTAAAGGCCTCGAAATCCTTGTCCTCTTTCTCCCAGACGGCCCGGAAAGAGGCCTCCCGGACCGAGAGCTGGTCCTTCAGGGAGCTGATCTCGGCGTCCTTGCCGGCCAGGACCGCGGGCCACTTGCGGGTCTCCTGGTCGGCCTCCGATTTCAGACGGTCGCGCCGCTGCTCGAGTTCGTCGCGGACCTGCGCGATCTCGGAGGAGCGCATGACCTGCGCGTTTTTGGCCTCGGATATGGAATCCTCCAGTTTTTTCTGGAGAGAGAGGATCTCTTCCTTCTTTTGGGCGAGCTTTCTCGCGGATTCTTCCCGGGACATGTCGCGCTGCCGCTCAAGCGCCTGGACCCTGGCCCGGAACTCGTTCTGGGCCGCCTCCCGGTTCTTTTCGAATTCGCGCAGGGCGGCGGCGTGGCGCTCGGCGGCGGTCCGGGCCTCGTTCTCCGTTACGACGATCTTGGCGGCGCGCTCCGAGATGGCCCGGTCCCAGATGGCCTTGCGGGATTCGTAGTCCTGGCCGAGGGCGGCGATGTCTTTGCGGAGCCCGGCCTCCTCCGTCTGCCAGTCGCTCTCCATCCGGGACTTGGAGCTTTCGAACGCCTCTTTCCGGGCGTCCAGGTCCTTCCTTAACGCGGCGATGTTCAGATGGGTGGATTCGGCGGCCGATTCCAGTTCCCTGCGCTCCTCCGCGATCCCGCCTATGAGTTCTTTGAGCCGGTTCTCGTGTTCCAGGCGCTCGCCGTCGAGCCGGCGGCGCAGTTCCTCCCGCTCCGCCTCCATCTTCCGGACCCGGGCGTTCAACTCCTCCGCGAGCTTGGACTCCTGCGTCTCGTAGGATTCCAGGGCCTGGCGGTATTTCGTCTGCTCTTCCTGGAGGGCGCCGGATATGGAATCGCGCTGTCCTTCGAGTTCCGCGCGCTGAAGGGATTGGCGGTCGGCGAGGGCCCGGGTCTCCGCGTCGGCTTTGGCGGGGAAGTCCCCCGCCTCCTTTTCGATGGCCGCGATCTGGTCCTGGAGGGCCTGGAGGGACGCCTCCATTTCTCCCTTCTCCTTCCGCCAGAAGTTCCGGAGGTCATCCTCTTTCGCGCGGGCGATTTCCATTACCCCCGCCCGGGTCTTCTCGAAATCCTTGTTCTGCGCCTCCCACGATTCCTGGAGTTTGGATTCCTGCAGCCGGAGGTTCTTCAGCACGGCTTCCTTGGCGTCGATCAGCTTCTGCCGGGATGACCTCTCCTGTTCGAGGCGGTTCTTGAGGTCGAGGATCTGGTTCTTCAGCGGCTGGTTCTCGAACGAGAGCTGCTCCTCCTGTTTTTTCAGGGCGTGCTGCAGGCGGGCCTGTTCGCGGGCGACGTCGGCCTTCTTCTCGGAGAGGAGCTGTCCCTTTTCGGAAAGGGCGTCGAGGATCTTCTGCTTCTCCGCCCGGGACCGTTCCTCGATCGCCGACAACTCGGCGGCGATCTCATGCTTGCGGGCCTCGAGCTGGGCGGAGAAGTCCTCGCGCTTCTGGCGGAGCTCTTCGGCGCTCCGGGTGGATTTGAGCTTGAGGGAATTGATGAGCTCGTCGCGCTTGGCCAGGTCCTTGCGGTGCTGTTCGCGCTCCGCTTCGACGCTCTTCGCCAGGGCCGATAGTTTTTCCTTCAGGGCCGCGTGCTCGCGCTCCGCCTCGGCCTTTTTGCGCTTGAACTCCTCCTCCAGGGCCTTGGAGCGGACCGCGGCATCCATTCCCAGGGACTGGATCTCCGCCTCCTTCGTCTCCAGGATCTTCTGGCCCGCCCGGGTCTCTTCCTGGAGCTTCTGTTCCAGAAAAGCGATCTTCCCGGCCGCCTCCTTCTGGACGGCCGCCAGCCCCGACTCCACTTTTTCCGCGTCCACCTTGAGCTGGGAATCCAGCAGCACGAGCTCCACGCGGAGCTTTTCCGCCTCTTCGTTGCGCTTCCTTAAATCCTCCGAGTTCTGATCGTGGGCGCGGCGGGATTCCTCCTGGAGGGAGCGCAGCTGCGATTCCGCCCTGGCCCGGGCGATCAGGATCTCGTCTTCGCGCCTTTTGGCGGAATGGCGCAGGGCGGACTCTTTGCGTTCCTGCTCGAGCTTGGCGGCCCGGAATTCGGACTCCTTCACGCTCAAGTCTTCCTGCCGCTTCTGGCGCTCCTGCTCCAGGCGCGCTTCCAGGGAGCGGACCTTGGATTCCCATTCCAGGCGCGATCGGGAGATCTCCTCTTGGAGCTTCTGCTCCTGGGTCTTGCGGTTGGATTCCCTGAGCTGGAGCTGGGTCTTGAGGGTGACGATGCCGTCGTCCTCGGACTGGAGCTGGGCGGTCCGTTGTTTCTGCTCCGTCTCGAACTGCTGGGAGGCCTGGGTGATCTGGGCGCGCAGCTCCGCCAGGTCGCGCTCGATCTCCTGGATCTTTCTGCGGTGCTCCAGGCCCTTTTCCTGGAGGGCGTAATCGACGGTGGAGAGGAATTCCTCCTTGGATTTGGCGAGCTCGGCCGTCTCTTCGGACCAGAGGGAATTCTCCCTGCGGATGCATTCTTCCAGGACTTCGATCTCCTTCTGGTAGGACCGCTGGGCCCGGTAGAAAGCGGCCTGCTGCTGCTCGAGCAGGTTCTGGGACTGCTTGTCCGAAAGGGAGATCTGGGCGAAGAGCCGGAGCCTCTCCTCCGTCTTGTCGCGGAATTCCTCCTGCGTCTTCCGGCGCATTTCGTTCAAGCGGCTGGTCATGTCGTCGAGCTTGGCCCGGGCCTCGTCGCGGTGTTTGATGAGCGCCGCCTGGCGGGACTCCCATTCCATTTTCTCTTCGGCGTTCAGGGATGAGGATTCGGCGGCGGCCGAAGGAGGGGGCTCCGCGCTTTGAACGGGGACCTCCGCGGGGCGCTCCGGCGCGGCCTCCTTGTTGATCCAGGACTTGAGTTTATCCTTGAATTTGGCCACCTAGACCCCCGCGCTGATCTTGAGCTGTTCGACCCACCGGCGCATTTCCTCGTCCTCCGGCGTCAGGGCCAGGAGAGCGTCGTAGCACCGGAGCGCTTCCGGGATCATGCCCAGGCCGTAATAGGAATGTCCGAGGAGCTGCAGGGCCTCGGCGTGCGACGGGTCCTGTTCCACCGCATACTGGAAATAGGGGATCGCCTCTTCGAACTTGGACTCGGAGTAAAGCTGGGAGCCGTAGGCCAGGTAATCCGACGCTCCCGCGGCGGCCGCCCCGCCTCCCGTCCGGGCCTCGGCGAACGGCGCGTCCGCCGCCGGCGCGCCCCGGCGGCCGAGGGCGAGGTCGTCTTCTGGCATGCTGGGGGTGAGGGGGGAAGTGGCGTCCTCGGAGTCGAAGATGGAGATCTTCTTCTTGTCGCGGACGTGGATCCGGCCGTCCTCTTCCATCTTGCGGACGGTGTTGAGGATGTTCTGCTTTTCCTGTTCCACCTGCTCGTCGGTGATGGCGCGGCCGTATTCCATCTCTTCCTTCAGCAGGGCCGCTCCGCCCTGGGACATATTGGAGAGGAACTTGTTCAGCATCTCCGGGCTCGCTTTTTTGAGGGCGTGGGCCAGCTGGTCGGTCTTGAGCTCCCGGATGACGAGCTGGACGGCCGGATCGGGGAAGGCGAGGACGTCGTCGAAGAGGAGAAGGCTGGAGCGCACCGTCTCATAAAGCTGGGGCCGGTGGTTCTGGAGGTACTCGAGGATGTTGTCGCGGATCTTGTAATCGACCTCGTCGAGGATGCGGATGAGGTTGTCGACCCCGCCCACCAGGAAGTCGATCTTGGCGCGGATGTTATCGTCCACGACGCGCACCTGCTCCTCCGTCGCCTGCCGGAGGGACCCCGTTTCCGACGCCACCTTGGTCTGGATCTCGGGCGGGAGCTCCGCGTAGATCTGGCGCACGAGCTCCGGCTTCAGGTACGAGAGGACCAGGGCGATGACCTGGGGCGGCTCCTTGCGGAAGACCCCCAGGAGCCTTTTGAGGTTATCCTCGTTGATGTATTCGAATGGAACGTATTTCTTGACCATGGCCTCATCACCTTCCTTGCGGCCTTCGGCCGATCCGGCGCCTGCGGCGATTTCCTCGGGGGTCAGGCCTTCCTTGCCCATGGATTCGTCTTCCGTGGTCGACTCCATCTTCACTTCGATGCCGCCCTTTTCCTTCATGGCGCGGATGTAGTTCTGGAAGAAATTGGTCAGGGGGATGAAAAGCCAGAGCAGGAGGAGCAGGAACAAAAAGAGGAGCGCCGCGTAGAGGAAGTTCTTGGGGTCCCGGACGAGGTCCTCCCAGAAGGTCGAGAAGGAGGAGAAGAACTGTCCCGGAATGAACTTGAGCTCGTTGTCGTTGAGCTGGGTGATGGAAACGACGGCTTTGCGCGCCTCCGGTTCCTTGTGCTGGAGCTTCTGGTTGTAGAAGACGATGACCTCGCGGTTGGAGACCTTGATCTTGAAGGACACCTGGGTCTGGGCCTTCTCCCGCTCGGCCTGCTGTTTCTCCTCCTTGCCCGGGTCTTTTTCCTTGGCCACGTTCTTGGGCTCCGGCACTCCCGGGAGGATGAAATTCGTTTCGCCCAGGGGGGTGTCCTGCTTGGTCCGGGTCTGCTGGCCGGCGCCTTTCTGGGACTGCACCATCTTGAGGAGGTTCAAGGTGACGTTGGCCTTGACCTCGGACTGGTTCGGGCCGAAGACCTTGTCGAGGATATTCTGGATGCGCTGCTCGAGGTCCTTTTCCAGCATGCGCTGGTTCTCGATGAGCTCCGCGTCCGACGGCGGGGAGGATTCGGCCGCGAGGCTCGCCGCGGAC
>MGUT01000012.1:41778-42967 GCA_001800095.1 Elusimicrobia bacterium RIFCSPLOWO2_01_FULL_64_13
GGAGAGGCCGCCTCGCGGCGGCAGCTATATGTCCGGGGGAAGGGGGGGTCATGGTATTTGTTTCAGATACTGAGCGATCACCTTGTCCGAAGGATCGAGTTCCAGGACTTTCTCCCAGATCTCCTTCGCCTTGTCCTTCTGTTCGATGAGATAGAAGCAGGACCCCAGCCGCTTCATGGCCTCGACGTTCTGGGGATCCAGGTCCAGGACCTCCTGGAGGAGGATGATGGACTTGTCGTACTTCGCGTCGTAGATCGACTGCAGGGCGTCGTAGAGCTTCTGGTCGATATAGGAGAAACCGTGCCGTTTCTGGTCGAGGCGCTCCGTCTGCTTGACCCTGGACTGTTTTTCGATCTTGTTCAGGAGCTCCAGGAGCTTCTCGTTGGTGGGGTCCTTCTCGAGATACGCGTAGCGCAGGGAGTTGATGGCGGACTTGACGTCGCCCTTCAGGTAGTCCATGATGGCCTTGCGGATGATGTTGGCCACTTCGCTCTCGCCCACGGCCGAAGGCAGGGTGGACACCACCGAGGAAAGCCGGTTGGAAAGGGCGCGGACGTCGTTGTTGGTCGGGTCGATCTCGAGGGACTGGTTCAGCCGCTCCAATCCCAGGAGGAAGTTGCCCTGGCTGTAGGCCGCGATGCCTTCCTGCACGAGGCGCCGGGCCGTGTCCTCGCGCTGGGCGATGACGGAATTGCCGAACTTCCAGGAGACCCCCATGCGGGAGGAGGTCCCCAGGTCCGTGAGGCCCTGGGCGACGTCCAGCATGACGCTCCTGACCTTGATGCCCAGGCCGAAGGCGGACTGGCGCAGGCCCGGGTTGCCTTCCACCCCGGCCCGGAGGGCGATGTATTTCCAGATCCAATATTCGCTTCCCAGGTTCCATTCCATCACGCCCCCGGTGAAATTCTGGGTCAGGTCGAGGGCCAGGGTCATCTTGTCCTTGAGCCCCTTATAGGAGTTGCCGACCTTGATGAGGAGGGGGAGCTTGTCGTCCGTGTCCCCGGTCTTGATGGCGAAGATGTTCTGCAGGCCGAAGGCCAGGCGGTAGCTGCGGTTCTGGTTAAGGGGGGTGGTGATGATGGCGGCGTCGGCGGTGATGAAGGAGTCGTTCGAGGTGTCCAGCACCCTCGAGATCTGCTTGAGGGACATCCCGACCGCGAGGGTGTCGAGGAACCTTTTGCCGAAGCCG
>MGUT01000013.1:0-6266 GCA_001800095.1 Elusimicrobia bacterium RIFCSPLOWO2_01_FULL_64_13
CGGCAAGAGGACTTTTCCCGGCACGTGGGCCTGAACGTCAGGATCTCCCTCCATGCTCCCTTGGATCCCGAGACGAGGCAGAGGAATTTTTCCGGCATCCTGCTCGGACTGGAAGGGCGGGCCATCGAGGTGGCGGACCGGGTCTCCGGGCGGGTGAAGATCCCCCTGGAGTCGGTCGCCAAGGCCCATTTGGACCTGATATGAACGCGCTCAAAGGCAGTCTCATGCCCGTCCTGGAGCAGATCGAGCGGGACAAGGGCGTCAAGAAAGAGGAGATCCTCAAGATGATCGAGTCCTCCCTGGTCTCGGCCTACAGGAAGCACTACGGCAAGATCATGAACGTGATCGCTTCCATCGACCCCGAGACCGCCGAGATCAAGGCCTTCCTGGTCAAGAAAGTGGTGGAGGAGGTCCAGAACCCGCAGGAAGAGATATCCCGGGAGGAGGCCAAGGGCCTCAAATTGGACGCGACCGTGGGCGCCGAGGTGCAGATATCCGTCGCCACCGAGGAATTCTCCCGGATCGCCGCGCAGATCGCCAAGCAGATCATCGTCCAGAAGATCCGCGAGGTGGAGCGCACGACGCTCTTCGACGAGTTCAGCGGCAAGGAGATGTCCATGGCCAGCGGCTCCGTGCACCGCTACGCCGAGCGGAACCTCATCATCGACCTCGGCCGGGCGGAGGCCATCCTGCCCGTCCGCGAACAGGTCCGCAGGGAGCGTTTCAATCTGGGAGAGCGCCTCAAGGTCCTGGTGCTCAAGGTGGACCGCGGGAGCCGCGGCCCCCAGATCCTGGTCTCCCGGGCGCACCCGGACATCGTCAAGCGCCTGATGGAGCTGGAAGTGCCCGAGATCAACGAGAAGATCGTCGAGATCGTCGCCGTGGTCCGCGACCCCGGCTTCCGCTCGAAGGTGGCCGTCCGCTCCAATAATTCCAAGGTCGACCCCGTGGGCACCTGCGTCGGGGTCAAGGGGTCCCGCATCCGCCCGGTCATCGACGAGCTACGCGGCGAGAGGATCGACCTCATCCCCTGGAGCATGGACCCCGATAAATTCGTCGCCCAGGCCCTCTCTCCCGCGAAGACCCTTTCCGTCAACCTGCACAAGGACGCCAAGACGGCCGAGGTCCTCGTGTCCAACGACATGTACACCCTGGCCATCGGCAGGAACGGGCAGAACGTGCGGCTGGCTTCCCAGTTGACTGGCTGGACCATCGACGTCAAATCCGAGTTCCAGAAGAAGGAGGAGACCGCGAAGAACGTCGAGGCCGCCCAGAAGGAGCTGGCCCACGTGGAAGGGGTGGGACCGAAGACCGCCGAAGTCCTCATCAAGAGCGGATGGATCACGGTCCAAAAGCTCGCCGGGGCCACCGTGGAGCAGTTGACCACCCTGCAGGGCATCGGAGAGAAGACGGCGGAGAAGATCATCGAATCCGCAGCGGCGGTCCAAAAAGAAAGGGAGAGCGCGGCCAAGGCCGCGCCCGCCCCGGATGAGAGACCCGCCGGGGAAGAGACCCCGGATGAAAAACCGAGGAAGGAGAAGAGACCCGAAAAAGACAAGAGAGCGGAGACCGAAGAAGAGGCCGAACCCGCCCGGGAACCAACCCCAGGCACCGGAGAGACCGATGAAGGAAAAAAAGACCAAGACTCCAGCCGCTGACAAGAAGCCGCCGGTCAAAAAGACCGCGGCCAAGCCGGACGCCAAGCTCAAGGAGAAAAAGGCGCCGCGGGCGAAAAAATCCGTCCCGAAAGCGGTTCCGCCGGCCTCCGGCGAAGCCGCCGTCCCGGCCGCGCCGCCGGCCCCCGTTCCCCTTCAGGAAGCGCCCAAGAAGCGTGTCCGCAAACCCCCCAAGCCCAAGGCCGCCGCCCCGGCCGCGCCGCCCGCGGTCCCCGCTCCTCCCGCCAAGGCCGCCGTCCCTCCGCCCGCCCCGGTCCCGTCCGCGCCCCCCGCCTCGGCTCCGCCGGCCGCGGTCCGTCCTCCCCAGGAGGCGAAGCCGAAGCCCAAGATATCCATCAACGAGACCATCACGGTCAAGGACCTGGCCGAGAAGATGAATTTGAAAGTCGGGGACATCCTCATGCGCCTCCTCAAGCTGGGCGTGCGGGCGAGTTTGAATCAAAGACTGGACATCGACCACGCCATACTGCTCGCGGGCGAGTTCGGTTTCGACGCGGTCTTTTCTCCCATCTATTCGGAAGAGGCCATGGTCCGGTCCGACCAGGACGACCAGGCCTCGCAGAGACCGCGCTCTCCCATCGTCACGATCATGGGCCACGTGGACCACGGCAAGACCTCGCTTCTGGACGCGATCCGGGAGACCAGCGTCGCGGAAAAGGAGGCGGGAGGGATCACCCAGCACATCGGCGCCTACAAGGTCCGCATGGACAAGGGGTCCATCGTGTTCCTCGACACCCCGGGCCACGAGGCCTTCACGGCCATGCGCGCCCGCGGGGCGCAGGTCACCGACGTGGTGGTGCTCGTGGTCGCCGCGGACGACGGGGTCATGCCCCAGACGGTCGAGGCCATCGACCACGCCAAGGCGGCCGGAGTGCCCATCCTCGTCGCCGTGAACAAGATCGATCTCCCCCAGGCCAAATCCGACCGGGTCAAACAGGAGCTTTCCCAGTACGGGCTCACGCCCGAGGAATGGGGAGGCAAGACCATTTTCATCGAAGTCTCGGCCAAGAAGCGCATCAATATCGACAAGCTCCTGGAGATGATCCTGCTCGAGGCCGAGCTCCTGGAACTGAAGGCCAATCCGAACCGGCCCGCCCAGGGAGTGGTCATCGAGGCCCGCCTGGACCCGAAGCGCGGTCCCGTGTCCACGGTGATCGTGCAGAAGGGGACGATCCGGGTCGGGAACACTTTCGTATGCGGCCTCACCAGCGGCAAGGTCAAGGCCCTGGCCGACGACCGGGGACACCGCCTGCAGGAAGCCGGTCCCTCGACCCCGGTGGAGGTGCTCGGTTTCTCCAACACCCCCCAGCTCGGGGAGCGCGTCATCGTGGTCGATTCGGAGAGGGAAGCCCGCGAGATATCCGAGCGCCGCAAGGACTTGAGCCGGGAGGCCAGGACGGAAAAGAGGCGCCACGTCTCCCTGGAAATGCTTTCGGCCGCCGCCAAACAGGGCCGGGTGAAGGTCCTCCGGCTGATCCTGAAGGTGGACGTCCAGGGGTCGCTCGAGGCCCTCAAGGATTCCATCGAGAAGATGCCCACGGCGGAGATCCGCGTGGAAGCCATCCATTCCGGCGTGGGCGGGATCAATGAATCGGACGTATCGCTCGCCGCCGCCTCGGACGCCGTGATCATCGGATTCAACGTCCGGCCCGAGCCGGCCGCGGAGGAACTCGCCAGGCGGGAGGGAGTGGAGATCAAGACCTACCGCATCATCTACGAGGTCACCGCCGACATCCGCGCCGCCATGGAAGGCCTCCTCGAGCCCGAGGAGAAGGAGACCGTGCTGGGGAGGGTCGAGGTGCGCGAGGTCTTCAAGACCCCCGCGGGCAAAGTCGCGGGGTGCATGGTCGTGCGCGGGAAGATCCAGCGGACCGCCAAGGCGCGCCTCCTGCGCGATTCCAAGATCGTTTTCGAGGGACCCATCGCGTCCCTGCGCCGCTTCAAAGAGGACGCGCGCGAGGTGGCCGAGGGCTACGACTGCGGCGTGGCCCTGGAGAATTTCCAGGATTTCCAGAAGGGCGACGTCTTCGAGGTCTTCATCAAGGAAAAGCAGTCCCGGAAGCTTGCCTGACCCCCCGCCAGGATCCCGGCCAGGAGGTGCGTTTCACGTGAATTTCAGACGCAGCGAACGTGTCAGCGAGCTTTTGCGCCATGAGATCTCCCTGTACATCCAGGAGATCCAGGACCCGCGGCTCGGATTCGTCACCGTGACGGGAGTGGAGGTCTCCTACGACCTGGGCGACGCCAAGGTGTTCTTCTCGGTATTGGGGACGGACGAAGAGCGGGACGTCAGCTCCCGGATCCTCGCGGGCTCCGTGCCGGCGCTCCGGCACAGCCTCGGCCGGAAGCTGGAGAGCCTCTACCGCATCCCCACGATCCGTTTCGTCTACGACAGCACCCCGGAGCGCGCGCAGAGGGTGGAGGAGCTCCTTCACCGGATCTCCAGCGAGACCGTCCCGGACTCCGCCGTTCCCGCCCCCCGGGACGAGGGACCGGTCCGGAAGACCCCGGGAAAGTCCTCCCGCAACGGGAAACGGCCGGGCAAGGCCTCGCAAGCCGGGTCCTGACGCCCATGCCCCTTCCCCGCCGTCTCTTCCGCGAGTTCGCCGGCGTCATCCGGCGCAACCGCACTTTCTTTCTTTCAGGCCACCGGAACCCGGACGCCGACACCGTGGGGTCCGAACTCGCCTTGGCGAGTCTCCTGAAACGTCTGGGCAAACGCGTCGATATCTACAACGCCGAACCGCCGCCGCGGAACCTCGGGTTCCTGGCCGGGATCGGCAGGATCCGCGCGGCCCGGAAAGTCTCCCGCGCTTATGACGCCGCGGTGATCTTCGAGTGCTTCGACGCCGGCCGCATGGGCAACATCATCGATCTGGAGACCCAGGCGGGGACGGTCGTCAACGTCGACCACCACCGGCACCATTCCAATTTCGGGGACCTGAACCTGATCGACCCCCTGGCGTCCTCCAATTCCGAACAGCTGATCGGGCTTTTCCGGGAGATGCGCCTCGATATCCTTCCCAACGAGGCCGCCGCCCTCTACGCCGGCATCATGACGGACACGGGCAGGTTCCGCCATTCCAACACCAACGACCGGACCCTTAGCGCGGCCGCGCAGCTCGCGGCCCGGGGGGCCGACCCGAACCTGATCTGGGAGAAGATCGACGGCACCCGCCGCCTGCCGGCTCTCCGGCTCCTGGGCCGCGTCCTCTCCGTCCTGGAGATATCGTCGAAGGGCCGCATCGCCTTCGCGGCGCTCTCCAGGCGGGATTTCAAAAGATGCGGCGCCGACGACGAGGACACGGAGGAGATCGTGAATTACGGCCTGGAAGTCCCCACGGTCCTCGTCTCCATTCTGGTCCGCGAGGCGGCTCCCGGGGTCGTGAAGGCGAGCCTGCGTTCCCGGCGCGGAGTCGACGTCTGCCGGTTGGCGCAAAAATTCGGCGGGGGCGGCCATAAGTACGCTTCCGGATGCAAGCTGGAAACGTCCCTCGACCGGGCCGGACGCCTGCTCCTCGCCGCCGCCCGCGGGATCCTGTAAGACCATGGAATCGGGGGTCATCAACCTCATCAAACCCCCGGGCATCACCTCCTTCCAGGCCGTGAAAGCGGTCCGGAGCATCCTCGGGGAAAAACGCGTGGGCCATTGCGGGACCCTCGACCCCATGGCCAGCGGCGTGCTGCTCGTGGTCTTCGGCGCCGCCACCCGCCTGTCGGGATCGCTCATGTCGGGAGAGAAGACCTACCGCGGCGAGATCATTTTCGGCGTGAGAACGGATTCGGGCGACCTGACCGGCAAAGTCCTGGAAGAGGTCCCCGTCCCCCCCTTGGACCCCGCCCGCCTGAAGGCCGTCTTTCAGACGTTCGTGGGCGAGATCTCGCAGGTCCCCCCCATGGTCTCGGCCCTGAAATACGGGGGGCGCAGGCTTTATCAGCTCGCGCGCGAGGGCGTCACGGTCCCCCGGGCGGCGCGCCGCGTCACCATCCGGTCCTTCGAACTTTTAGGCATCGACGGGCCGCGGGCCGGATTCCGCGTGGCCTGCTCCAAAGGCACCTACGTCCGCACCCTGGCCGAGGACGCCGGCCGGGCCCTGGGACTGCCCGCGGCGCTCGCGTCGCTCGTGCGGGAGCGCTCCGGGACTTTCGAGATAGGCGCGGGGCTTCCCTGGGAGGCCCTCGTCGGGATGGACCGGCAGGCCCTCCTCCGCCACGCCGCCGTCCGCCCGGAACCGCCGCCGCGGTGAAGGGCTCCGTCGTCACCATCGGGACGTTCGACGGGGTCCACCGCGGGCACCGGGAGATCCTGCGCGCCTGCGCCGCCCACGCCCGCCGGCTGGAACTGCCTTCGGTCGCCGTCACGTTCCAGATCCCCCCCCGCCTCTTTTTCATCCCGACGGCCGCTCCGTCGCTCCTGACCGGCGTGGAGGAGAAGCGGGAGCTCATCCTGGATTGCGGCATCGACCGGGTCTGCGTCCTCCATTTCGGCCGGGGCCTCGCCCGCCTTTCCGCCGGGGAATTCTTCGAGCGCGTCCTGGTGAAGCGGTTCCGCGCGAGGAGGATCGTGGTGGGATATAATTTCGGTTTCGG
>MGUT01000013.1:6279-7917 GCA_001800095.1 Elusimicrobia bacterium RIFCSPLOWO2_01_FULL_64_13
CGAAGGGGACGTCCGGTTCCTTGAAGCGGCGGGCCGCAGGCGCGGGGTCGGCGTCACGGTCATCGGTCCGCTGTGCGCGGGCCGGGTGCCCGTCTCGTCGGGCAGGATACGCGATTGCCTCCGGTCCGGCGGATTGGAGGAGGCCAACCGGCTTTTGGGCAGGCCCTATTCCATCACGGGGAGAGTGGTGCGGGGCAGCGGGCTCGGGCGGCGGCTCGGGTTCCCCACGGCCAATCTCTCGGTCCCGGCGGAGAGGATCCTGGTCCCCGGCGTGTTCGCCGTCCGCGCCGCCGTGGGGACCGGCGCGAAGCGCGGGCTGCCGGGCGTCTGCAACGTGGGCTGGCAGCCCACGGTCCCGGGCCGCGACCGGGACCGGCCCCCTCGGGCCGAGGTCCATCTCCTGGGGTTCCGGGGCGGCCTTTACGGCAGGACCTTGAGGGTGGATTTCATCAGGAAGCTGCGGGACGAGAAAACGTTCGCGGACATGGACTCCCTCAAGGAGCAGATGGCCCGCGACGCCAAGAGGGCCCGGCTTTACATTCGCTCTAAAAATTAGTATATTAGCTCCATGGCAATCACGAAGGAAGCGAAGAAAACCATCATTGACGAATACCGGGCGAATCCCAAGGACAGCGGGAGTTCCGCGGTGCAGATAGCGATCCTGACCAGGCAGATCGAAAACCTCGCCAATCATTTCAAGGCCGCGTCCAAAGACTATGCCTCCCGGCAGGGACTCCTGAAGATGGTCAGCCGGCGCAAGCAGCTGCTCAACTACCTTAAAAAAAGCTCTCCCGAACGTTACCAGCAAATCATTCAGAAATTGGATCTAAGAAAATAAAAGAGCACTCGACAACCTTCCCCGTCCGGTCCCCGACTGCTCGACCTGAAAACTAGGAGGACATTTCATCCCATGGAAACGCAGACTGCGGCCCAGGCCGGAACGATCATCGAACTGCCTTACGGCTCCAAAAAATTGACGGTCGAGACCGGGAGGCTGGCCAAGCAGGCCAACGGCGCGGCGCTGGTCCGGGTCGAAGACGTGGCGGTGCTGGTCACCGCCGTCATGAATCCGGAGCCCAAGGTGGGCCAGGATTTCTTCCCTCTCACGGTCGATTACCGGGAGAGGACCTACGCCGCCGGACGCATCCCCGGCGGCTTTTTCAAGCGCGAAGCCCGGCCGCGGGAGAAGGAGACCCTCACCTCGCGCCTCACCGACCGCGCCATCCGCCCCCTCTTTCCCGAAGGCCTGAAGAACACCGTCCAGGTCAACGCCGTGGTGCTCTCGACCGACCAGGTCATCGACACGGACATCCCCGCCATGATCGGGGCGTCCATGGCCCTGTCCCTCTCCGATATCCCCTTCCAGGGACCCATCTCCGCGGTCCGGATCGGGCTCCTGGACGGGAAATTCGTGGTCAACCCCAGCTTCGCCGAACAGGACGCGAGCGCCCTGGACCTGGTGGTCGCCGGCAACCGCGACAGCATCCTCATGGTCGAGGCCGGGGCCAGCGAAGTGTCCGAGGAAAAGATTTTCGAGGCCCTGGAGCTGGCCAAGAACGAGATCTCCCGCTCCTGCCAGGAGCAGGAAAAGCTCATCGCCCGTGCCGGCAAGCCCAAGCTGGCTTTCCAGGTTCCTGC
>MGUT01000013.1:7928-13215 GCA_001800095.1 Elusimicrobia bacterium RIFCSPLOWO2_01_FULL_64_13
CCCTCGTGGCGGCGGTCGAGCAGGCCGCCAGGGAGACCATCCGGGCCTCGGTCCGCACGCCGGAGAAGTCCAAGCGGGAGAACGCCATGTCGGAGATGAAGCGGGACATCATCGCCAAGCTCGCCGGGCAGTTCCCCGACCAGCAGGCGGCCATCTCCGAAGTGATCGAGGGGATCCTTTACGAGGAGGCCCGCGGGCTGATCCTCAAGGAAAAGCTCCGCACCGACGGCAGGAAGTGGGACGAGATCCGGCCCATCGCCTGCGAAGTGGGCCTCCTGCCCCGGACCCACGGCTCCGCCCTTTTCACCCGGGGCCAGACCCAGGCCCTGGCGACGGTGACCCTGGGCACGCCCGACGACATGCAGATCATGGACGACCTCGAGGGCGAATACAAGGAGCGTTTCCTCCTGCACTACAATTTCCCCGGTTTCGCGACCGGAGAGGCGAAGCCGGAGCGTTCCGCCGGGCGCAGGGAGATCGGCCACGGGGCGCTGGCGCGGCGGGCCCTCCTGCCGCTCCTTCCGTCCGCCGATGATTTTCCCTACACGGTCCGCATCGTCTCCGACATCCTCGAATCCAACGGCTCATCCTCCATGGCCAGCGTCTGCGGCGGCTCCCTCTCGCTCTTCGACGCGGGCGTCCCGGCCAAGGCCCCCTGCGCCGGGATCGCCATGGGACTGGTGATCGAAGGCGGCGAGACCGCCATCCTTTCCGACATCCTGGGGATGGAAGACCACCTGGGAGACATGGATTTCAAGGTGGCCGGGACCGAAGCCGGCGTGACGGCGCTTCAGATGGACATCAAGATCGAGGGCATCTCGCTCGAGATCATGCGCCGCGCGATGGAGCAGGCCAAGCTCGGCCGGCTCCATATCCTCAAGATCATGAACGCGCGCCTCTCCGCTCCGAGGCCGGAACTTTCGCCCATCGCGCCGAAGATGATCATCATCCAGATCCCCGTGGACAAGATCGGGGCCCTCATCGGGCCGGGAGGCAAGAACATCCGCCGGATCATCGAGGAAAGCGGGGCCGAGGTCGACGTGGAAGACGACGGCCGGGTCTTCGTTTCCGGCGCGGACGCGGCCAGCGTGGAGCGCGCCAGGGCGATGATCGAAGGCGTGGCGGCCGACGTGGAGGTCGGCAAGATCTACAAGGGCCGGGTCACCCGGATCATGAATTTCGGCGCGTTCGTCGAGGTCCTTCCCGGCAAGGAAGGCCTCGTCCATATCTCCCAGCTCGACGTCCGCCGCGTGGAGCGGGTGGAGGACGTGGTCAAGGAAGGCGACGAGATCGAGGTCAAGTGCATCGAGATCGACACCCAGGGACGCGTGAACCTTTCCCGGAAAGTCGTTCTGAACCCGGAAAGCGAGGCCGAAAGCATCGGCGCGGGAGGCTCGGGAAGGTCCAGAGGGCCGTTCCGCGGCCCGCCCCGGAGGCCCAGATAGTTCCAGACCCTCATCCGCCCATGGCGAACGGCCGCAAGGATCAATCCACTATGGGGAACGGCCTGCAAGAGCTGAGTTTCTATTACGAGGAGATGGTCCGGTCCAACCTCCTGGAGCTGGAGGTGATGACCGCCGAGGGCAAGATCGTCCTCAAGCGCCTGACCCGGGAGGTCCCGGGGCGGCCCCACCCTCTCCGGCGCAGGACGGATTTCCTTCCCCAGGCGCCGTCCCAAGCGGATTTTCCGCCCCTCCCCCGGAATTTCAAGACGGTCACCTGCCCCATCTCGGGCATCTTCTACCGTTCCTCTTCCCCGCAGTCCCCTCCCTTCGTCAAGGAGGGCGACCTCATCGAGGCCGCCGGCACCCTCTGCATCGTGGAGGCCATGAAGGTCATGAACGAGATCAAGTCGGAATGGCGCGGCAGGATCGTGAAGATCCTGGCGGAGAACGGCAAGCCGGTGTCCAAAGGCCAGGAACTTTTCCATGTCGAGCCGGCGACGTAGGGCTGGGAGGACCCCATGAACGAATTCTTCTATAAGGCCCGAAAGAAGGAAAAAAAGATGGAACGCGGCGTCGCGGGGGTCCTGCTCCTCCTGGCGGCCGCGCTCCTCCTGGTGTCGGTCGCGCTCCCGTCCCTGGCCGGGAGGTTCGGGCAGGTCGTCCACCACGTCCTTTTCCGTTTCGCCGGAGCCGCTTCGTTCCTTCTGCCCCTGGCCTTGGGCTGGGCCGGGCTGTCGCGGTTCTTCAAGGAACGGCCCAACCTGACGCGGGACGCCGCGCTGTTCGGGCTGGACACCGTGTTCCTGGCCAGTCTCCTGTCCGTCTTCCATACCGCCAAAGAGCGGGCTCCGGGCGGCGCGGGAGGATGGCTGGGCGACCAGGTCTCGCTTTTCCTCATCCAGCAGTTCGGCGGCATCATCGTCTTCGCCGTCTCTCTTGGAGCGGTGTACGCCGCCAGCTCGCTCCTCCTCGGCTTCTCCCCCCTGGCCCTGGCCGTCTATCTCAAAGACAAGATCGCCGACGACATCGAGGCCTGGAAGGAAGAAAGGAAGAAGATCCGCGAACAGGAAGCTCTCCGAAAAAAGATCGAAAAAAGCGCGTTCAAGCCGTCTGGAGCGGCCGCCGCGCCGGAGACGAAGCCGGCGTCCTCGCCCGCGCCCTTCGGGACCCTGGACTCCGTGCTCAATTCCCGTTTGAAATCCCTGGACGCGAAGGCGGCGGCCCCGGCGGCTCCCAAGCCCAAGTCCCACCCTCCGTCGCCGCGGCCGGCGGCCTCTCCTCAAGCCGCGGACGCGCCCGGTCCCAATCCCTATGAAGGCTATCACATCCCCGACCCGGACCTCCTGACCATTTCCGGCAGCGCCGCCCCCGAGGTCACCAAGGACGAGCTCTACGCCAACGGGACGCTTCTCGAGGAGACGCTCGAGCAGTTCGGCGTCAAGGCCAAGGTCGTGGACATCCATCCCGGCCCGGTCATCACCCGCTACGACCTCTCCCCGGCGCCCGGGGTGCGCGTGCAGCAGATCGACACCCTGGCCGACGACATCGCCCTGGCGATGAAGGCCCAGTCCCTGCGGGTCCTGGCCCCCGTCCCCGGGAAAGCGGCGGTCGGCATCGAGATATCCAATTCCCATCCGGCCACCGTCACCTTGAAGGAGATCATCGCGTCCGCCCCGTTCCAAAAGGAGTCCAAGGGGCTGCCCATCGGCCTGGGCAGGATGACGGAAGGCGAGGTCTACGTCGGGGACCTGTCCGCCATGCCTCACCTCCTGATCGCCGGAGCCACGGGGTCGGGCAAATCCGTCTGCATCCACGCGCTCATCCTCTCTCTCCTGTTCCGTTTCCGGCCGGACGAGGTGAAGTTGCTCCTCGTCGATCCCAAACGGCTGGAACTGCCCATTTACGACGGGATCCCCCACCTTTACGACCCCGCCGCCACCCCGGAGAACGTGCGGGCGATCACTCAGCCGAAGGACGCCGTCGTTTCATTGAAGAAGCTCATCGACGAGATGGAGGAGCGCTACCGGAACTTCGCCAAGGCCGGGGTCCGCAACATCGAAGGGTACAACGAACGCGCCGCGCGCGAGAAGATCCCCTCGGTCCCGTATCTGGTCGTCATCATCGACGAGCTGGCCGACCTCATGGTGGTGGTCGGCCGCGAGATCGAGGAGCTCATCCAGCGGCTCGCGCAGATGGCCCGCGCGGTGGGCATCCACCTCGTGCTGGCGACCCAGCGCCCTTCCGTGGACGTGATCACGGGGGTCATCAAGGCCGACCTCCCGTCCCGGATCGCGTTCCAGGTCCTTTCCAAGACGGATTCCAGGGTCATCCTGGACGCCCAGGGGGCCGAGGACCTCCTGGGAAAGGGCGACATGCTTTTCCTGGCGACCGGAGCTCCCAAGCCCGTGCGCCTGCAGGGAGCGTTCGTCGCCGAGGCCGACGTCGCGCGCGTGGTCCAGTTCATCAAGGAGCAGGACTTCAAACCGCTGTTCGAGAGCCGTTCCAACGGCGGACAGGAAGGCTCCATCGTGGACAGCGAGGAGAACCGGCAACTCCTCGTCCGGGCGGCGCGCGTCGTGCGCGACACGGAAAAAGTCTCCGGCGACCTCCTGCGGGCGGACAAGGAGATCGGCTCGCGCTACGACCTGGCCCTCACCCTCCTTAAAAAGCGCGGGCTCATCGAAAAGCCCAGGGACACGAACCGCTGGAAGATCCATTTCGAGCAGCTCGAGCAGTATCTGGCGGAGGTGGAGAAGGAGGAAGCGTGAGGGCCGCGGCCCTGTTCCTCCTGGCCGCGGCGCCGGCGTTGGCGTTCGGGATGACGGCGCCCGAACTCCAGAAAAGGATGGAAAGCGCCGAGACGGGGATCCGGACCCTCCGGTTCAACTACCGGCAGGAGCTGCGCTCCACTCTCACCGACGAGGTCCAGGTCGCGTCCGGAACGGCGTCCCTCATGAAGCCGCGGCATCTGCGGATCGACCAGTCCTCTCCCGAGCCGCGGCTGGTCGTGTCCGAAGGCGGGTCCGTGTACGTTTACACCCCCCGGTTCAAGCAGGTGCTGAAGGATTCCTGGGAACGCTGGATGGACCAGAACGGCTTTTTCCCCGGCCTGGTCGGTTTTGCCGACGGCTTTGAGAAGCTGAAGCGGGAGTACGTCTGGAGCGAGCCCGTCCGGGAGCGGGAGGACGGAGGGGAGTCCGTCGTGGTCTCGTTGAGGCGGCCGGCCCCCGAGGCGGACACGGAACTCAAGATATGGATGAGCGATGTGGACTACCTGCCCCGGAAAGCGGTCCTGCTTTCCGGGACCCTGCAGGTCACCACCGTTCTGACCGAACTCCAGAAGAACCCCGAATTCAAGAGGGGCCTTTTTTCATTCCAGAGGCCTCCGGACGCGGAAATGATCGAGATGCCGTAGACCCCGTCCATGGCCGAGACCAGGAAGGTCAACGAGGTCCTCAAGTCCCGCAGGGAGCAGCGGCGGTTGAGCGTCCAGAGCGTCCATCAGGAGACCCGCATCTCGCGCGAGTTCCTGGAGGCGATGGAGGCGGGCCGGTGGGACGCATTCCCGGCGGAGGTCTACTGCCAGGGTTTCCTGCGGCGCTACGCCGCTTTCCTCGGTCTCGACCCGGAGGAGACCCTGCGGCTCTACCGCTCCGAGCTGGACGCGGTGAAGGCCGGCCAGGCGGAGATGGAAAAGCGCACCACCTCCACCCGGCGGAAGGAACAGTCGGCTCACTTCAACCGGATCGTGGTCTTCATGGGACTGCTCGCCGTTATCGGCGGATTATGGCTCTACTCCCTGATGTCGCCGGCGAAGGGGCCGGTCCAGCCGCCGCCAGCGG
>MGUT01000013.1:13232-17496 GCA_001800095.1 Elusimicrobia bacterium RIFCSPLOWO2_01_FULL_64_13
ATCCTCTCCGGATCCGCCCCCCCGGTGCGCCTCACCCTGCGCGTCCGCAGCCTTTCGCGGTCCTGGCTGCGGGTGTCGTCGAACGGAACGCTCCGTTTCGAGGGCTTCATTTCTTCGGGAAGCGTCCGGATATGGGAATCGGAGGATCGGTTCCTGGTCAGCGCCAAGGACCCGGGACAGGTCTCGCTGTGGCTGAACGGCGAGCCCATCGACCCCTGGGCGGCCCGGCAAGGAGACGGCGGCGAAGTCCACATCGATTCCAGCTCCATCGCCCGTGAACCTCCCCAATAAACTCACTCTCCTGCGCCTGGCCCTGGTGCCGGTGTTCCTGGTGTTCACCGTGCAGGACAACGTCTGGACCAGGATATTCGCCCTGGTGATCTTCATCGCGGCGGGAGTGACCGACATTTACGACGGACATTTGGCCCGGAAATACGGGGTCATCACCGATTTCGGCAAATTCATGGACCCTTTGGCGGACAAATTCCTGATCTCCGCCGCGCTCATCTCCTTCGTGGGGATGCGGGAGCTCTACGTCCCGGCCTGGATGGTGATCCTCATCATCGGCCGCGAGTTCCTGATCACCGGCCTGCGCGTCCTGGCCGCTTCCAAAGGAGAGGTGATCGCCGCGGACCGGGCCGGCAAGTTCAAGACGAGCTCGCAGATCACGGCGATCATCGCGATCCTCCTGGTCCTTTGCGCCAATTCCGTCCTGGGGCATTTCTTCGGGACTTCCCCGGAGGACCTCCTCTATTCCGGCGGCTGGGCGTCCGCGGCGGGATACGCGCTGGTGTGGTCCCCGTACTGGCTGGTCTTCGCGACGACGATCCTGACCCTGGTCTCGGGCATTTCCTACCTTTACCGCCACCGCAGCGTCTTCGCGGACGACGTCGGGTTAGGCGGCTCCTGACCGGTCTTTCAGGCCCCTCCGTGATGAGATCCGTTTGCGTCTTCCTTTCCACCGGTTTCGGCTCGGGCCTGTTCCTTTCCCGGGCGGCGGAGCGTTTCCGGAAATGGGGCCTCCCGGCGAAATGGACGGGATCGGGACTCGCCGGCACCTTGATCGGCGCGGGCGCGGCGGCATTGGGCTGCCCGGGTGGCCGGCCGGGAGTCCTCTTGACCCTGGGCATCACGATCGCGGCGGTGCCCGTCACCGGCGCGGCGGAAGAAGTCCTGGGGACCAAGGACGATCCCGCCATCAATCTGGATGAGACGGTCGGATACCTCTGGGCTTTGGCGGGGCTCCCCCTCGCGGGCCTGGGGTGCTGGGAAAGGGTGGGCGTCCTGGCGGCCGCCTTCGCGCTGTTCCGGATCTTCGACGTATTCAAGCTGCCGGCCCCCGGCGTCCAGCGTCTTCAAGGAGGACTCGGGATCATGGCCGACGACGTCCTCGCCGGCCTCCTGGCCAACGGGTGCCTGCAGGCCGTCCTCCGAACCGCTCTGAAAGCTTGAAGTGAGACCGACGCTCCCCGTCTTCCTGCTGTTCCTGGGCGCTTTCCTTCCCGCCGGATGCGTCCGCAATCCCGTCACCGGCCGCAGGGAGTTCCACATGATATCGGAGAAGGCCGAGCTCCGCCTGGGCGAGGAATCCAAAAAATCCATCATCGCCGACTACGGACTTTACCGGAATCCCAAGGTGGAGGCCTACGTCAACGAAGTGGGCCATCGCATCGTCGCGATCTGCGAACGGAAGGGCATCGACTACGACTTCGTGGTGCTGGACACGCCGCTGGTGAACGCCTTCGCCGTTCCGGGGACGGTCTTTCTGACCCGCGGCATCCTGGAGCTGATCGACGACGAGGCCGAGCTGGCCTCCGTGATCGGCCACGAAATCGGGCACATCACGGGATTCCACGCCGTCAAGCTCATCCAGAAGGCCTACGGCTACGGGTTCCTGGCCACCTTCGCCGCGGTCGCCGGGACGCTGTACGCCCCCACTTTGCGTGACACCCAGGAATACCAGGCCTATTACGACACGCTTTACCGCGGCATCGGCCTGATCGCGGCGGGTTTTCTGAACGGTTACGGCCGGCAGTTCGAGCTGGAGGCCGACCGCTCCGGGCTCCGCTACGCCATCCTGGCCGGTTATGATCCGGACGCGATGATCTCGTTCTTCAAGAGGATGGATTCGCTCAATGACGAAGACCCGGCCGGCCTGTCCGTTTTCTTCCGGACCCACCCCGAGACCCCCGACCGGGTCGACCAGGTGAAGAGGATGATGCGGAGCGCCTCCGAATCGGGGGTCCGGGACCGCTCCTTCCCCAGGACCGAGACCGCGAGGCGCGCGTTCCAGATCCTCCGCTCGACGTCCGCGCGGTTCGAGGACCGGTTCGAGCGCTACCAGGAGATCGTGGGCTCGATCGAAAAGCGGGTCCCGGCGGCGGCAGGCGTCATCACGACGCACACCTACCGGAACGACGCCTTCGGCTTCGAGCTGGAGGCCCCGGAACGCTGGAAGTTCGAGCTGGCCTACGGGAAATCCCTCGTGCGCCTGGTCCACGAAAAAGGCCGGGCGCAAGGAGAGCTCCAGGCCGAATTCCTCGATCCCGACGCCGTCCTTGTTCCCGGAGGAGGCGGCGAGACGGCGGGGATGGCGGCCGCGACCGGGGCGATCACGAGCGGGCAATGGTCATCCAGGGTGGAAGAGACCCTCAAGTTCAGAAAGAGGACCGGGAGGAACGTCCTCTACCCGGCGGGGGAGTCTTACGTGGGGACCTACCAGGGCCTGGACAGGACGGGCCGGCCCGCCATCTACAAGATCTTTTACCTGGTCGGGCCGGCGCGTCCCCGGGCCCAGGGCGTCGTCCTTTCCTTCGCGGCCCCGGAAGAGAGCTACTTCGATTACCTGGTGGATTTCGACAAGGTCATGAAGAGTCTGGCCTGGCGCAATGGGGATTGAATTCCTGCCCAGGTTGACATAATTCACGTTGCATTGGGGAGCCCGAATTAATAGAATGACAGAAAGCTGTCGCGGACCATTCCGGCAGACAATCTCGACGCGGAGGCAGGCATGAACAAAGACGACCGGACCAAGGCCTTGGAACTCGCTCTAAACCAGATAAAAAAAGATTTTGGACAGGAAGCCCTCATGAAGCTGGGCGAGAGACCGGCCCGGGTGCCGGGCTTAAGCGTGATCCCCACGGGGATCCTGCCCCTGGACGTGGCCATCGGCATCGGCGGCGTCCCCCGGGGGCGCGTGGTGGAGATCTTCGGCCCCGAGGCGTCCGGCAAGACGACCCTCTGCCTTTCCATCGTGGCGCAGGCGCAGAAGAACTCCGGCATCGCCGCCTACATCGACGCCGAGCACGCCCTGGACCCCCCCTACGCCAAGAAGATCGGCGTGGACATCGACAACCTGCTCATCTCCCAGCCGGACTCGGGCGAGCAGGCCCTGGAGATCGCCGAGAAGCTGATCCGTTCCGGCGCGGTGGACGTGATCGTCATCGATTCCGTGGCGGCCCTCGTGCCCCAGGCGGAGATCGCGGGCGACATGGGGGACGCGCACGTGGGGCTGCAGGCGCGGCTCATGTCCCAGGCCCTGCGGAAATTGACCGCCACCATCTCCAAGTCCAACACCTGCCTCATCTTCATCAATCAGCTCCGCCAGAAAATCGGCGTCTTCTACGGGAACCCCGAGACCACCCCGGGAGGGCTCGCCCTCAAGTTCTACGCCAGCCTGCGCCTGGACATCCGCGCCAGGGAGCGCATCAAGTCCGGGGACCAGATCATCGGCGTCCGCACCGTGGTCAAGGTCGTCAAGAACAAGGTCGCCCCCCCCTTCCAGCTCGCCGAGTTCGAGATGATCCACGGGGAAGGCGTTCCCAGGGAGACGTTCCTCCTGGACATGGGCGAGCAATGCGGGGTGCTGGAGAAGTCGGGGACCTGGTACATTTACAAGAACGAGCGGCTCGGCCAGGGCAGGGACAACGCGAAGGCTTTCCTGAAGAGCACCCCGGACCTGGCCCGGGAGATCGAGGCGGCCATACGGGAGAAGACCCTCCCGTCCAACGGCGCAGGGGAACCCGCCAAACCCCAGGCCGCCGCCCAGAAATCCTCCAAAAAATAAGTGGTCCAGGCGCCGGAAGATCCCGGGTCTGACCTCCTCAAATCGTTCCTCGACTATCTCCGTTTTGAAAGGAACCTTTCCCCCAACACCCAGGCCGCCTACGGTTCGGACCTGCGCGGCTATCTCGGGTTCCTCAAGGACCGGAAGACGGAGGTCTCCGGGGCCGACCACCTGACCATCACCGATTATCTCCGGGCC
>MGUT01000014.1:0-5354 GCA_001800095.1 Elusimicrobia bacterium RIFCSPLOWO2_01_FULL_64_13
CTTGACAAGGTTTCCGTCAAGTGGTATAGTCATGCCCATGCCGGAACCTGGTAAAGGTCTTCCCAAGCGGTCCCTGGCAACCTGACGGATTTTCCCCAAAAATAACCCCTAAAATTACGATATTACCATGATGTCCGAACAAGACGGCATAGACCTGACCCAGGAGGAATCGGGGAAGGTCCCGACCATAGACAAGGGCACCCACCTCCACCGCGTCCTGGGGGTGCCCCAGCTCTTCGCCATAGGCTACGGGGACGTGGGCTCATCCATCTACTACGCCCTGGGAGTCACCACCCTCTACGCCCTGGGGGCGGCGCCCATCGCCCTCATGATCGCGGGACTCACGTTCATCTGCACGGTGATGACCTACGCCGAGCTCTCCAGCGCCCTGCCGGAGGCCGGAGGTTCCTCCTCCTACGCCCGCCACGCCTACAACGACCTGGTCTCCTTCATCGCCGGCTGGGCCCTCCTCCTCGACTACATCGTGACCATCGCCATATCCGCCTATACGATAGGCCCCTACTTGGGTTATTTCTTCCCGGTGCTTAAGACCACGGCCGGCAACCTCCCCTTCACGGTGGCGGTCATCCTGACCCTCATGTCCCTCAATATCTTCGGCATCAAGGAAAGCACCCGGGTCTCGCTCCTCCTCGTCATATTCAACACGGCCACCCAGTTGACCGTCATCATCATCGCCCTGGTGACCCTCCTGAACCTGCCCACTCTCTTCGCCCACATGAAGATCGGCATCCCCAACGTGGAATGGTCGCCCACCTGGCCGCAGTTCTTCAAGGGCATCGGCATGGCCATGGTGGCCTACATCGGCATCGAATCCATCGCCCAGCTGGCCGGCGAGACCCGGGACCCCGGCAAGGCCGTGCCGAAGGCGATGTTCTTGAGCATGGCCACGCTCCTGGTGATGTATTTCGGTATCTCGTCCGTCGCGCTTTCCGCCTACGCCGACAGGCCCATGGATTTCGTCAACAACTATCTGGAGGACCCCCTGGCGGGAGTGGTCGCGGTCATGCCCATAGGCGGGGACATCCTGGGGCCGTCCATCGGCATCCTGGGAGCCGTCATACTTTTCGTGGCCGCCAACGCCGGCCTCATCGGCGCCTCCCGGCTGACCTTCTCCATGGGGGAATATTTCCAGCTCCCCAAGATGTTCTTCAACCTCCATCCCAAGTACCGCACCCCGCACGTTTCCCTGATCTTCTTTTCCGTCCTGGCCACCGCCGTGGTGCTCGCGGCCCGGGAACTCAAGTTCATCGCGGACCTCTACAACTTCGGCGCCATGCTCGCCTTCTCCCTCGCGCACCTCTCTCTCATCGGACTGCGGATCCGCAAGCCGGAGCTCGCCCGTCCTTTCAAGATCCCTTTCAACTTCAAGTTCTCCGGCGCCCAGATCCCCATCTCCGCCGTCATCGGGCTCCTGGCCACCTTCGCGGTCTGGATCGACGTCATCGTCACCAAGCCGTCAGGGAGGAACCTCGGCTTCGTGTGGATGGGGCTGGGCATCAGCTATTTCCTTTATTACCGCTATAAACAGCACCTGCCCGCCTCCAAGAGCATCGAGATAGAAAAACTGCAGATCCCGGAATACCACGACGTGGCCCTCAAGAAGATCCTCATCCCCACGCGCGGCGGCAACCACACGGATACCGTCCAGTTCGCGGCCAAACTCGCGAAAACGTACAACGCCGAGCTCATCGCCATCTACGTGATCGAGATCCCGTCCGCCCTGCCCCTGGACACCTTCTTCCCGGAAAAACTGATGGAAGCGGACCTGGCCCTCGAGAGGGCGCAGGCCATCGCGCGGGAATACGACGTGAGCATCACCACCCACGTGGTCCAGTCGCGGTCCTGGGGGGACTCCATCGTGGAGGCGGCGTCGAAGGAGGCCTGCGACCTGATCGTGATCGGCGTGCCGTCCGGCAGGCATTCTCCCAGATCCCACCTGGGCTCCTCCGTGGAGCATATCCTCAACCGCGCTCACTGCCGGGTCTGGCTCTGCCGGGGAGAACTGGCCTGACCCGGACGCGCCCATGACCGGACTCCGCCGGGAACTTGGGATATTCTCCTGCACCCTCCTGGTGGCGGGGAACATGATCGGCATAGGCATATTCATCACTCCCGGCCGGATCTCCGCCATCCTGCCTCATCCGGGCTGGATCCTCGCCGCCTGGGTCTTCGGCGGCATCCTCGCCCTGGCCGGCGCCCTCACATTCGCGGAGCTTTCCAGCCGGTTCCCGCGCGCCGGCGGAAGCTACATCTACATCCGCGAGGCGTTCGGGCCCCTCCCGGGATTCCTGGGAGGGTTCTCCTCCGGCATCGTCACGCTCCCCGGCACCGCGGCATTCCTGGCCATCGGCGTGACCAAATACGCCGGCATCACCGACGTTCTGACCGCCAGGTCCGTCGCGGTGGGGCTGATCCTCGCCATATCTCTCGTCAACTATTGGGGAGTCAAGTGGGGGGCGGACCTTCAGGACGGTTTCATGGTCCTCAAGCTCCTTCTTATTTTTTCCCTGATCGGGGCGGGGTTCCTGTCGGCGAACGGTTCCTGGGAGAACTTCCGCGCCGCGGGCGAGGCCGTCAGGCCGCTGTGGATCGCCTTCCCTCTCGTCATGGTGCCCATCATGTACACCTACTCCGGCTGGGACGGGGCGGTCTACGTGGCCGGTGAGATCCGCGACCCGTCCCGCACCATTCCCGTCTCCCATTTCCTGGGCACGCTGACGGTCACCGCCATCTACCTCGGCCTGGCCACCCTCTACATCTACGCCCTGCCCCTGACCCGGTCCACGAACGAGGTGCGGGTCGTCACCCTCGCCGCCGGCTCCCTTTTCGGGCCCGCCTGGGGCGGCGTCGTGGGCTGGCTGATATCCCTCTCGGTCCTGGGCTGCCTTTCCGCCACCATCCTCACGGGTCCGAGGATCCTCTACGCCATGGCCCGGGACGGGCTCTTTCCCTCCGCCGCCGCGGGGGTCCACCCGGTCTTCGCCTCTCCGGGGAAGGCCATATGGTTCCAGGCGGTCTGGGCCTGCGTCCTGGCCGTCACGGGGACTTTCGACCGCCTTCTGGATTACGTGACCGTGCCCATGGTCTTTTTCGGGGCGGTGACGGGGATAGGATTGTTCGTCCTGCGGAGGCGGGACGCCAAGGACGAAGGCAGCCGCCCGTACCTCGCTTTCGGATACCCCTGGGTGCCGGCGGTCTTCATCCTGGGCATGGTCTGGATCGTGGCGAACACCGCACTCAAGTCCCCGAGGGACTCCCTGTGGGGAATGGCCATGGTGCTCCTGGGAGTGCCGATCTATTTTCTATGGAAATGGGTCCACCGGAAAGATCTTGAAAGCGGTCTTCCATAAACCTTTCGCCGAGCCGGACGCCGGCGGTCTGCGCGACGTCCCCGGTGACATCTTGAGAGATCCCGGCCGGACGGTGAAGGCGAGGGCCGAAGCCGCGAAAGCGGCGCGGAGACTCTGCCTCGCCGCCCGCGATTCCGGGGTCCCCATCCTCGTCCTCTCGTCCTTCCGGTCCGTCGCGGCCCAGTCGGCCCTATATATCGACGCGGAGAGGAGGCACGGCCGGGGGCGCGGAGCCCTGTGGGTCGCGCCCCCGGGCTGGTCCGAACACCATACCGGCCTGGCGTTCGACCTGGCCGACGCCTCCCGGCCCGAGACGGACGACGAGCCGTCTTTCGAGGAGACGGCGGCGTTCCGCTGGCTCAAGGACCGGGCGGGAGAATTCGGATTCGAGATGTCCTTCCCCAAAGGGAACTGGCAGGGCGTGGGATACGAGCCCTGGCATTGGAGGTTCGCGGGGACGGAGGACGCCGGGAAGATTTTCCATCCGCCCTTTTGGAGAAAGGCCGGAGTTTTGCTAAAATCCATCTGTTATGGCATCGGTCTCGCGGCCCGGAACCTTTCCTAGGGCCTTCCTCTGGTCCTGGGCCCTCCTCCTGGGAGCGTCCGCGGCGCTCCAGGCGAAGCCGGTCAGCTTCACGGGGACGGGCGGGGCGCGGATCGTGGGGAATTTCTTTCCGCCCGCGAAGCCGGAGCGGCTCACCGTCGTCCTGCTCCACGGCGTAGGCAGCTCCAAGGAGGAGTGGGACGCCTTTTCCCTCGCCTGCCGGGCGGAAGGGCTCGGCCTTTTCGCCTACGACGCCCGCGGCCACGGAGAAAGCACCGGCGCCGCCTCCGGAAAAAAGATCGACTACAGGACATTCTATTCCCGCGGTCCGGATTCCGAATGGGGAAAAATGGTCGGGGACCTCGAACTCGCGGTCCAATTCCTGCGGAAGAGCCGGAAGATCGATCCCTCTTTGATCGCGATCGGCGGGGCGAGCATCGGGGCGAACATCGCCCTCCGCTACGCCGTCAACCATCCAGCGATCCCGTGCTTCTTCCTGCTCTCTCCCGGGGTGGATTACCAGGGACTCACCGCAGGCGACGCCATCCAGCATTACGGCAACCGCCGCCTGCTCCTGGCGGTCAGCCCGGGCGACCTCTACGCCTGGAGGAGCGCGGAACTCCTCAAGACCCTGGTCCAGCCGGCGACCTCGCTCACGTTCCTGCAGCAGCCGCCCAATTCCGGCCACGGAGTGCAGATGTTCCGCCGGACGGACCCGGAGAAGCCGTCGGAGCTGGAATCGAGGATACTGAAATGGCTTTCGGACCAGCCGTGAAGGGCCTCGGGCTGGTCCAGGCGGCGGCCTGCGCGGCGCTCCTGGCCGCTTCCCTTCCCGCGGCGCCGGCCCCGAAGACGGAGCCCAAAAAAGCCCCCGGGCTTTGGGACATCCAGAAAACGCTCGCCGGCAAGACTTTCGTCGACCTGACCCACGCTTTCCGCCCGGGCATCCCCAAGTGGAAAGGATATCCGGACGAGGACAGAAAAATCATATACAACTACGACCCGGACGGGTTCCGGGCCGAAAGGTTCACGTTCGCCGGGCCGTGGGGCACTCACGCCGACGCTCCGGCCCAGTTCCACAAGGGCTTAAAGACCCTCGACGAGATCCCCGTCAACGACATGCTGGCGCCGATCGCCGTGATCGACATCTCCAACCGGGCCGAGGGTGATCCGGACACTCTGGTGGGGGTGGCGGACATCCAGGCCTGGGAATCCCGGAACGGGAAGATCCCCAAGGGAGCGTTCGTGACCGCCAGGACGGATTGGTACAAGCGCTGGCCGGACCAGGCGCTGATGCAGAACCGCGACGAGAAGGGCAGGATGCACAGCCCGGGATGGAGCGTGGACGCTCTGAAGTTCCTGGTGGAGGAGAGGAATATCGGGGCCATCGGCCACGAGACCATCGACACCGACGCGGGGTTCAACGTCTCCGTGGACCG
>MGUT01000014.1:5425-16627 GCA_001800095.1 Elusimicrobia bacterium RIFCSPLOWO2_01_FULL_64_13
GTCATCGCCTTCCCCAAGCCGGAGAAAGGGGCGGGATTCCCCGCCCGGGTCTTCGCAATCCTACCCTGAAATCTCCTCCGGGTTGACCGCTTCCACCAGCCGCCCCCGATAAGGCCCGCCGAACCCGTCCAGTTCCAGCCAGAGCAGGCCGCCGGGCCGGAGCTTCGTCTCTCCCGGGGTCCTGTCCAGGAGCATGTCCGCCAGGCGTCCCAGGTCGGGCATGTGCCCGAAAAGGACCAGCGACGGATGCGCGGCGGCGGCGCTCTCCAGCGCCCGCAGGAGGTCCGGCAGAGGCGTCCCGCTTTCCAGCTCCGGGAGCACCTCCAATCCCCGCTCGCAGGCCAGGTAACCCTGGATCGTTTCCGCGGATTCCAGGGCGCGGGCAAAGGGGCTGGAAAAAATCTTTTGGGGCTTTCCGCGGTCTTCCCGCGTGAACACGGCGTCCGCCACGTCGATGAGGTCGTTGCGCCCTTCGGGCGAGAGGACGCGGTCGCGGTCTTCGCCCGTCGGGGAGGAGGATTCCGCCCGGCCGTGGCGCCAGAGGATGATTTTCATGCGGGATATTTTAGCTCAATCCTTCGGGGCTGGCAAGCCGGGCGTGTCAACTCATTTGAAAATGTTACCGAAGCAGTAGCCGTAGATTTTTCTTTTTTTGGTTCTTTTTTTCTTTTTGTGAATGTTGTGGACATTGTGAATTACCAGGTCTGAAGGAATTTTTCCCTTGTGTAAATGCGCGCAATTTCTTTAAGAGGGTTGGTAGGAAAGATCCCAGCTGGGAACGCAGTTGAAGGCGCGAGGGGGGTTGGCAAGGCCGGGAGCGTGCGTTTAGGGGGAGGCGGAAGCCGCTTCCTTGGAGTTTTGGACGCCAGAGCATAAATGCGGGCGAGTCTATCTTCAATGACTTTGGAGAGCCGGAAAGGGTCCCAGGATTCCGCGCGATCTTTAAAAGCTTGAAGTTTGATTGGATCAGCCTTTTTGGAATCAAGAAGCCGCTGGTAAGGGGTTTGGGGTTTGTCATATTTTTTCTTGACCTTGGAACCGATGCGGATTTTCTTGACCAGTTTAACGGAAGGCTGGAAATAATTCTGGAAGAGCCGGAGTTCGTTTTTATAGAGATCATTGATGGCGTCCACCGCTTCTTGGGTGTCATAGCGGACATAGCCCAGGACTTCCCGGACGTGGGTGTTGTTCTTTTGCTCAATGTGAGCGTTGTCGTTCTTTCTGTAAGGCCTTGAGCGGGTAAACTGAATTTTGCGGACCTTGCAGTAGCCGAAGAGATGCTCATTGATAAAAGAGCTGTCGTTGTCGCAGTCCAGGCCGCGTAAACGGAACGGGAGATCCTCTTCCATCGACGCAGAAGCCGTCAAGACATCGAATTGGCCACGGCCCAAGATGGCGCGGCGCTCAGCCCATTGAGATTGAATGTCGGTCCAGTTGAGCGTGTGAGCGAACAGTCCCGAAGCGTTGCCTCCGCAATGGCTGACCAGGTCGGACTCCACAAATCCGGGAACGCGGATGTTCCAGGAATCGGTCTTGATGGGGATTTGATGTTTGAGGATGGCTCCGGGCTTGGTGGAGCCGTAGACTTTTCTCTTGATCCAGAGTTTTCTGGATTTGAGCCTGCGGTCAATCTGCGCGGGCGAGATGGAAAGCAACTGTTTCTCTTCCGCGGGCAGAAGGCTGAAGCGTTGCCGAACCCACGGCATCCAGAGCTGAAGGATCGCTTTGAGCCGCACCGACCAGGGGTATCCGGCGGCTTCCCAGACCGATTCGATCATGGACAGGACACGGGCACTATAAAAAAGCTTTCTCGTTTTGTGGCTTGGACGTTCCTTGGGCGGAGGCGCCCCATTGAGCAGGCGCAAGGCATGCTTGCGGTGGCAGCTGTGGTTTTGGCAGAACTCCGTTAAGAGCTGGCTCTTTTCTTTACGGCTTTTAGCTTTGTGGTACCGAACGTGCATCATGGTGTAATACTCCCATTTGGCGCTTGGGCTCATATCGATGACCCCCCTTTTGGGAAGTATACCCCCCAAAAGTTCGGTAACATCTTATATGAGTTGACCAGTCCTGGTTCGGTAACATTTTAGATGAGTTGATTCGCTGGATTGACAAACCGGGAGGTATCCGTTATAAATTTAGGATGCCGTCCGTTGCCCAGACCATTGAATCCAACATATCCAAGATCGTCCGCGGCAAGGCCGGGATCGTCCGCCAGGCGCTCCTCTGCCTCTTCTCCGAAGGCCACCTCCTCATCGAAGACGTGCCCGGAGTGGGCAAGACCACCCTCGCCCTCGCCCTGGCACGGAGCTTGGGCCTCTCGTTCCAGAGGATCCAGTTCACCTCGGACCTCCTGCCCAGCGACATCCTGGGAGTCTCCGTCTTCAACTCTAATTCCGGCGCCTTCGAGTTCAAGCCGGGCCCCATATTCCACCACGTGGTCCTCGCCGACGAGATCAACCGCTCCACCCCCAAGACCCAGAGCGCCCTCCTCGAGGCCATGAACGAAAGGCAGGTGTCCATGGACAACCTCACCAGGCCTTTACCCGAACCCTTCTTCGTCATAGCCACCCAGAACCCGCACGAGCATTACGGCACATACCCTCTTCCCGAGTCCCAGTTGGACCGGTTCCTCATGCGCATATCCATAGGGTATCCCGACCGGGAGCATGAATTGGAGATCCTCCGGGACGAGATCGACATCCGCTCGGTGGAAAAGCTCGAGCCGGTCGCCAGGAAGGAGGACGTGTTCGAGTGCGTCCGGACGGCCAGGGCCGTCCGCGTGGACCCCTCCCTCGACGAGTACATCCTCGCCATCGTGGGAGAGACCCGCGAGTCGCCCTTTCTGGAGATAGGCGCGAGCCCGCGCGGGGCCATCGCCCTCCGCAGGGCGGCCCAGGCCGGCGCCTTCGTGGAAGGGCGGGACTACCTCGTTCCCGACGACGTGAAGGGCGCCGCCCCGGCGGTGCTCTCCCACCGCGTCATCGTCAAATCCCTGAACGGCGGGAGCGATCCCGGCCGGTCCGAGACAATCGTCCGCGAGATCCTCGAGAGGGTTTCGGTCCCCATGTAGGGGTCCGCGCCCCATGCGGACCTTTCGGGAAAGACTCCGCCGCCTCCTCAAGCCGCCCCGCACGCTCCGCTTCACCCGCTTCGGCGCCGCCTTCACGTTCATGACCGTGGGCATGGGCCTGGCCGCCATGAACACGGGCAACAACCTCGTCTATCTCGTCTTCGGGATGATGCTCGGCTTCATCACGGCTTCGGGCGTCGTCTCGGAACTCTGCCTGCGGAACCTCGAGGCCGGCTGGCTCCTCCCGGCGGAATCCTTCGCGGGAGCTCCCGCCGTCGCCCGCCTCGTGGTCCGGAACGGCGGCCGCAAGACCCCTTCCCTCGGCATACGGGCCTCGGCCCGGGCGGAAGGGAAAGGCCTCCCCGGCATGTCCTTCGAAGCCCGGTTCATTCTGATCCCCGCGGGCTCAAGCTCCCGCGCCGACTTGGAGTTCGTCCCGAAAAGGCGCGGGGAATACGCCCTCCGCGGGGTCCGGTTCGAGACGGAATTCCCTTTCGGGTTCTTCGTCAAGGGCGTCGAGCTCGAGCCCGGCGACGCCGGGACCATACTGGCCTATCCCGCCCTCCGCCCCATCCGGGAGCCCAGGCGCTCTCCGGCCGCGGGAGACAAGGGAAAACCCCGCCATCTCGCGGGGCAGGGCGACTCGTTCCGCGAGATACGCGACTTCTTCCACGGCGACAACCCGCGCCACATCTCCTGGAAAAGCACGGCCCGGTTCTCGAAACTCATGGTGCGGGAGACGGAAAGGGAGGCCGAGAGGAGGACCCTCCTCGTCATGGGCCGGGAAGAGGACTGGTCCGGCCTCCCGACCGACGAGCTGGAGGAAGCCGTCTCCTTCGCCGCCTCCCTCTTCCGGAAGAGGATGGGAGAAGGATATGCCGCCGGCTTCTTCGGCCCCGGCATACGGCTGGAGCCGTCCCGCGCGCCGGACCAGGCGGCGCGGGTGCTGGCCTACCTCGCCCGGTTCGAGCCGCGGAACGGGCGGGAAGACCCCGACGACGAATCCGCCCTCGTGGAGATCGGCCGGCATTCGCGCGAAGAGACGGAAGACATACTTGAACAATGGAGGGCCTCGCGGTGAAGGCCCTCCTCTATTCCGTCTGGGCCCTCTCGGGCGTCTCGCTGGCGGGGCTCCTCCTCACGCGCGAGATGGGGGCTCCGGCCGCCGCCTGCGCGTTGACCCTCTTCCCTCTTTTCCTCTACTTCGATTCCAGGGGGCGCCTCGTAAAGATCCCCCGGCTCGAGAACGGGCTCATCCTCCTTTTCTTCGCCGGGTCCCTGGCGCGGTTTTTTTACCTCAAGGAGTCGTTCCTCGTGGTCGTCGCGGAATTCCTGATCCTCTTCCTCCTCCTGAAGTGCGCATTCAAAAAGGACAGGAAGGACCTCTTCCAGATGATCGTCCTTTCCTTTTTCGTCCTCCTCTCCGCCTCCACCCTGGCCCTGGACTTCACGTTCCTTTTCGGCTTCGCGGCCTACATCCTGGCCGCGACCTGGACCCTTTCGCTCTACACCATCACGGACGGGCCCGGGCGCCAAGAGCTCGGGCCCGCCGAAGAGAAGGCCCTCTTCCGCCATCTGCGGCGCGTCTCCTGGATGAGCCTGTCCCTCGCGCTCGGTTTCGCCCTGGGCATATTCATATTCTTCCCGCGCCTGTCTCTGGCGGTGTTCCAGGGCGCGGTCCTGGGGCCGGCGCGCCGGACCGGGTTCACGGAAAAAGTCACCCTGGAAAAATCGGGGGAGATATTCCGGGACCCGTCCGTCGTCATGCGGGTGGAGGTCCGGCCGGCGGAGGCGGCGGAGAAATGGGGCGGGAAGATCCGCGGCCGGGCCCTGTCCCGCTTCGACGGGAGGGAATGGTCGGCCGGCGGGGGGGAACCGCGGAGAATCGTGAAGGACGCCTACAGGAGCCGCGTCCTCAAGACGCAGAAGATCGTCCGCTACAACTACCGCGTCCTGGAGCCGGACCTGGCGGCCTTGAAGTCGGAACTGGGCATGGAGCTCTCGAGCGGCTCCTACCTCCGGCAGAAGATCTACCTCGAGTCCCTGGACAGCAAGGCGATATTCGCCGCGCCCTGGGCGGTCTCCGTCACGGCGGCCCTGCCCCGTCTGGACATCTCCCCGGGCCTGGCCCTCTCCCGCGCGGACCTTTCCGGGGAAAGGACGGCCTACGAAGCCCTGTCCCTCGTGGAAAGACCGGCGGAAAGCCGGCTCGCCCGGAAGTCGCGGCAGGACGTCGCGGAACTCCGCTTCCTCGACCGCGGCCCGCGGAAGGCGGCGTCGCGGCCTTTGTTCCCCTCCGTGATGCCCCTGGACGAGCCGGAAACGGCCGAAAATCTGGAAATTCCCGACGATCCCGCCTTGGACCAGGGCATGAGGAGGATCCGCGACCTGGCGGGATCCATCGCCGCCCGGGAAGACGACCCCTACTCCAAGGCGAAAAAAATCGAAAGGTATCTGCAGGTGAATTATTCATACACGTTGGATATCAAGGGGATGGAGTCCAGGAATCCCGTCGAGGATTTCCTTTTTTCTTCCCGGGAAGGCCATTGCGAATATTTCGCTTCGGCCATGGCGCTGATGCTGCGGATGGAGGGGGTGCCGGCCAGGGTGGCGACCGGCTTCATCGTTGACGAAAAGAACCCCGCCGGCGACTACTACGTGGTCCGGTCCCAGGACGCCCACGCCTGGGTGGAGGCCTACATGGGAGGGATGTGGCTGGAGTTCGACCCCACCCCGAGGGCGCGCCGAGCGGCCGGGGGAAAACCGTCATTCCTGGGGACCGTCAAACAGAGGATCGAATACCTGAACTTCCTTTGGAACGCCCACGTCCTGGGCTACGACATGGATTCCCAGAGGAATTTCGCCGGGAGCGTCCGCCGGGGCTCCTCCCGGTTGAGCTCGAACATCGACGGGAAGGTCATGAGATTGAAGCTCGGGGCCTTGAGGGCCTTCCGTCCGGAACCCTCCCGCATCCAGGCCCCCAAAATCCCCGTTCTCCTCATTCTCCCGGTCCTGGCCCTGATCGTCTTCAGAAAATACTTAAAGCAATTTATTAGATATATTACAGGCGTATACAATAATAGAGCTGAAAAAACAACTAATTTTTATAAAGAATTTCTGAAGATAATGGCTGGAAAAGGTATGGCGATAAAAAGTGGGGAGACCCCGAAAGAGTTCGCGGCCAGGATCGCATGCATGGATTTTGGCAGGGCCGCGGGAGATACCCTGAACTTCCTGACAGATTCATTCTATAGGACCCGCTATGCCGGTGAGAACCTTACTGAAGGGGAGAAGCGAATGGTCATCTCCGCCCTGATATTATTTAAGGAAACCTCTGGGAAAATTATAAACATCCACTTGAAATAAAACTTATCTCAAGTTATACTTGCATTATCGCCATATTTACTGCTTAAAAATGCGTAAAATTTTAAATATGGGTAAAATTATCCATATTTATATTAGCACTCTCTTGTCGGGGGACGAAATCGAGGAGGACGGTTGATGAGGAAAAAGCGAGACGGAAGCAGTTTGAACCAGCTTTTGAAGCACATAAAGGAGAACCGCCCCCTGACGACGTTCGAAGTCAGCCGGATATGCGGGGTGGTCCATTCCACCATTTCCAACTGGATTGACGCGGGCAAGCTGAACGCCTATAAGACGCCGGGAGGCCACAGGCGCATCAAAAAGGACGACCTCCTCGTCTTCCTGAAGCTCTACGAGATCCCCGTCCCCAAGGACGTTCCCCTGACGTCCTCCTCCCTCCCCGCGGCGGAGGAGGGTCCCGGCCGGGAGAAGCGGCACGAGGGGAACATCGCCGGAAAAAGGGTCCTCCTGATCGTGGAGGACCAAGTCGTCAGCGAGGTCCTGATGGAGACCCTCAAGAAAGGCTGCCCCGACTGCGAGTTCGTCCAGGCCTCGAACGAGTTCCAGGTGGGCAAGTCGATCGCCCAGTCCATTCCCGACCTGATCGTGATCGACATGCGCCCCGAAACGGCGGACGGGTACCGGCTCATCGAGCTCCTCCGCAAGGAAAGCGATCTGGCCAATATCAAGATCATCGCGGTCACGGACCATAACACCGAGGAGAACCGGGAGAAGATACTCGCCCACGGCAACGTGGACGGGTTCATCTCCAAGCCCATGAACCTGCACAAGCTCAAGGACCTGGCCCAACAGCTCCTTCGCGCCGACCATGCCGCATGACTTGTGCGCGGAGGATCACACATGGATGACTGGGATAACGTAAGAAACCGGATCAAGGAGCTGGAGAACTCCTTCCTGCGCTCCGACAGCGAGGTCCGCTCGACCCTGGACTCGGTCTCCGTCGCCGATTTCTGGAAGAGAAGGTACGAGGAGGAGAAACTCTCCTGGGAGGACGCGCTCGCGGCCAAGGAGAAGGAGCAGGGGCGCATCCAGTCCAAGTTCCTCGAGGACGAACAGAACATCCGGGAGATGAGCTTCAAGCTCAAGGAGCTCGAGCAGAGGATGGCGTCGGAGCGGGCCCTCTGGGAAGAGCGCTCCAAGGTCGGCCGGCTCGAGGCGGAGCTGGAAAAAAAGAAAGTCGAGTGGGACGACAAGACCCTCCTTTTCCGGGACGAGATCGAGCGCCTCCGTTCCGCGGTCCGCTCGGCCCAACCCGCGCCGCCGGCGGCGAAGCCGGCCCCGGCGCCCCCGTCCGCCGACGCGACCCGGCTCCTGGAAGAGGAGCGCCAGGCCTTCCGGCGCCAGATCGAAGCCATCACCCAGGAGGGACAGAAGAAGATCCAGGCCCTCGAGTCCGAAAGACAAGCTCTCGATAAACAGATCAAAAGTTTGGAATCCTTCAGCCGGGAAGGGAAAGAGAAGAGCGCGACCCTCGAGCAGGAAATGGCACTGCTCGTGGAAGAGCGCTCCCGCAAGCTCTCCCAAATCGAAGAGAGGGAAAAGGAGCACTTCCGCACGTTCGAGGACATGGCGCGCGGCTTCGCGCATAAGATCCGCGTCACCATGGGCGTCGTCAGCGGGAGCCTGAACTCCTGCCTGTCCGACCCGGAGGCCGGCGACGCCCACAAAGCCCGATTGAGCGCGACCGGGGAGAGCGCCAGGGAAGTCCTGACCCTCATCGAGGATTTCCTCGCCCTGGCCGAGACCCCCGACGCGGCGCTCATGCCCTGCGACCCTAACCGGATCGCCGCCGCGGCGCTGGGCGGCGCGGAGGACGCGGCCAAGGCCGCCGGCGCGCGCCTGGAAAAGAGTCTCGCGGAGAACCTCAACCCCATCCAGGCAGATGAGGCGCTCCTCACAGGGGCCCTGAAACAGCTCATCCTCAACGCCGTCGAGGCCTCCCCCGGCGGCTCCGCCGTCATCGTGGCCACGGAGGGCGATCCGGACTCCGGCTCCGTGCGGTTCAAGATCGCCGACAGCGGGCCCGGCATCGCCGAGGACATGGTCCGCAAGGCGTTCCAGCCGTTCTTCACCACCAAGAAAAAAAGGAAGGGACTCGGCCTCACCATCGCCAAGCGCGCCGTGGATCTGCACCACGGCACCCTTACGGTGACCAGCGCTCCCGGCAAAGGGACCCTGATCACCGTGGAGATTTTCCTGCCAAGACCTTAGCAGCCGGGCCGCACGCCCCCGCGGCCCGTTACAGCCACAGCCATAAACCATAGATGAACGATAACGAACGGAACCGGAATCTTGCCGCCCTGATATCGGATAAAATCCGGCGCGAAGGACCCATGTCCTTCGCGCAATTCATGGACATGGCCCTCTATCATCCCCGTCTCGGCTATTACGCCCGGACGGGGGACTCGGAGGACTATTTCACCAGCGTGGACGTCCACCCCCTCTTCGCCCGCGTCCTGGCGAAGTTCATCCGTTTGGAATGGGAAAAAAATTTCCGCGAGGGCCCCCGCTTCACGGTGCTGGAGCTCGGGGCCGGAGGTGGAAAGCTGGCGGGAGGGATACTCTCCTGGCTCTCGCAGGAGGCCCGCGGATGCTTCGAGCGGGTGCGCTATCTCGTTCTGGAGAGCAGTCCGGAACGGCTCAAACGCCTGGGGAAGCTGAAAAAGGAATTCGGCCCGCGCGTCGAGGTCCTCTCCGACCCGTCGTCCCTCTGGCCCGGCTCCCTGAACGGCGTGGTCCTGTCGAACGAGTTCTTCGACGCCCTGCCCTGCCACCGCGTGGTCAGGCGGGACGGAAGGATCCGGGAGATCCGCGTGGGGGAAGGCTTCAAGGAGATCGAGGCGGAGGCCACGCCTCCCATCCGGAGCTTTTTCGACTGGCTCGGGGCCGCGCCCGCCGAAGGCTGCGCCGGCGAGGCCCACCTCCTCGCCCGGGAATGGACGGCGCTCCTCGCCCGGGCCCTGGCCAGGGGAACCGTCCTGACCATCGACTACGGCTACGAGTCCGCGGAGCTTTACTCGGAGATCCGGCCGCAGGGCACGGCCCTCCGCCACCTCCGCCATCAGGCCTCGCGGGACTTCTACCGGGACATCGGCCTGGCCGACCTGACCGCCCACGTCAATTTCACGGTCCTCTCCAAGGAAGGCGCGGAGAAGGGCCTCATGTCCCGGCCCCTCGTTTCCCAGTCCCGTTTCCTCCTGGACCTAGGCATGGAGGAGATCCTCCGGTCCGCCTCCGAATCCCCGGACGCCCGCACACGCCTGCGCGCCTCCTCCGCGGCCAAGACCCTCATCCATCCCGAAGGCCTGGGCGGGACCTTCAAGGTCCTCCTCCAGAACAAGTAAATCGTTTCCTTATTTTAGCGGGCGGTTGACTCCGCTTCTGTTTTATTGTAATAATCTTGGCATGGAACGCTCTCGTGCCCGGAAAATTCCGCCTCTCCGGAAAGATTCAGCTTGAGAAATGCGGCTCTCCGAGATATTCCGAGAAAGACAGAACCGCAAGAACGACGCTCCCCGGCAGAATATCTTCACCGGACTCCGGACCCCCGATCCGGCCATCGAAAATTCGCGCAGCACCGTCTGGACGCGTTCCCGCGCGGAGGAGCCCAGACTTTTCTCCGCGCTCGTCCATGAGCCGCCCGACTCCAAGAAGACCTACGGGGACCTGGTCCGGCTCTCGGAGAGGATCATCGCCGGCCTGACCCTGCGGCCCGTGAAGCTCCCGGACCTCGACGACATGTGCGAGACGGTGGGCATCCTGATGGAGGACCTGGAAGAATCCCGTTCCGCGATACTGGCCTGGACGGAACGCTCCACGCTCGGCGACTATCTTGCCGGCCACACGGCCAACGTGACCGTCATCTCCATCGCCGTGAGCCAGGAAATGGGCTGGCCCGCGGCGACCCAGCTCGCCGTGGGCGTGGCCGCGCTCCTGCACGACGCCGGCCTCGCCTACAACCGCGCCCTCACCGACCACGGGCGGCCCCTGTCCCGGGACGAGAAGCTCGAGCTCACCGCCCTGCCGCGGCAATGCCTCGAGATCCTCGACGATTTCCTCGCGTCCCTCTCGCCGGAATCCCGCGGGATCGTGGAAAAGATCATCCTGCAGTACCAGGAAAGGGTGTCGGGAGAGGGGTACCCCGGCGGGCTCCGGGACGGGGAGATCTGCGAGGAGGCCCAGCTCGTGGGCCTGTGCGATACCTACGAAGCCCTCTGCCATCCCCGCCCGCACAAGAAGAGCAAGCTCTCCCACGAGGCGCTCCGCGTCCTCATAGAGATGGCCGGCCGCGATTTCGACGGGTCCCTGATCAAAAGCCTGTGGGAGACCCTCACGCTCTTCCCGCCGGGCAGTTTCGTGAAATTGAACACGGGGGAGCTGGCCCGCGTGCTACGGGTCAACAAGAGCCTGCCCACCCGGCCCAAAGTCCAGGTCATGGCGGCCGCGGACGGAAGCCGGGCCAAAGCTTCCCCGGTCATGGACCTCTCCCAGACTCCGGGCGTCGTCATCGACCGGGCGGTGGACGAATGTTCCGCCGGGGTCCAGGACCCCGGTCTCCTCATCGAGCTCAAGGCCCAGAAGTGGTGGATCCCGCAATGAGCGCGATGGACCTCCTGGGAGACTATTATTTCCTGGCCGGGGCCGTCCTCTTCCTGGCCTCCCTGTGGGGGGCGGCCTCTCTCCTCAAATCCCTGGGAAACCGCTTTCCTCCGCCCGCGCCGCCGGCGGAGCAAAGCGGTTTCCCAGGG
>MGUT01000014.1:16675-28481 GCA_001800095.1 Elusimicrobia bacterium RIFCSPLOWO2_01_FULL_64_13
CCACTCTCGAGGACATCTCCCGCCGGCTCGACCGCATCGAAGAATCCCTCATCGACATCAAGACGGCTCTGGCCAGGTCCAGGACCGGCTCCCCCGAAGGTCCCGCGGCAGGTCCGGGAAGTCCCGCGGGCGGGACATCCTCGAGCCAGATTGCGTCGAAGATCGACCGCATCTATGAGGTCCTCGCCTCCCTTTCGGGCTCGTCGGGGGGATAGGCGGCCCCCATGAGCCGGGAATTCCTCATGCTGATCCTGGCCCTGGACCTCCTCGTGATGGGAGCTTCGGGCTACGTGGTGTGGGACCGCGCGCGCGCGAAGGCGCCTCCGCCGAAAGCTTTGCGGCCTCCCCGGCCGCCGCCCGAACCGGCGCCCGCCGAACCGGCGCCCGCTCCGGCCCCGGCCGCGAGCACCCCGACAGTGAAGGAAGCGACGCCGCCGGCCAGGAGCTCCGCCGCCAGGAACATCCTCTTCCAGTACCGCGACTCCGTGCCCAAGCGCGTCGCGATCGCGGGGGATTTCAACGACTGGAGCCCGCAGCTCATGAAAAAGGACAAGAATTATCTGTGGAAGATCGCTCTCCTCCTCGAACCGGGCGAATACGCCTACAACTTCATCGTGGACGGAAAGATGATCCGCGATCCCTCCAACCGCGACTCGACGGACGCGGGCCGGAAGATCCCCAGCTCCCTCCTCAAGGTGCGGCCCAGGTGAATCCGGATCTCCCGCGCCGGAGCGGGGCCGCCGCGCTCCGCGCCGCGGTCTTCGCCGGGATCCTCGCGCTCCTGGCGCTTTTGTCCGCCGCGCCTGCCCCGGCCGCCGCGACGAAAAAGACCCTGGCCCGGGACATGGCCTACTATTACAAGGTATCCAAGGACAAAGGCCTCGGCCCGAACGACCGGCTCTACATCCTCGACCGGTTGAGGAAAAAATACCGGGACGCCGATTTCGACCTGACCGATCTCTACCGCGAGATCGACCGCTGGAGCGCCGCCAAGGCGAAACTGAAGAAGACCGCGCCCGCCGCCGAGACGGAGCCGCCGGCCCAGGCCCCGGAAAAGACCCGGCCCGCCCGCCGCCTCGCCGTCCTCTCGGACATCCTGGCCACGGAATCCACGGGCTATTCCCGCCTGACCCTCACGGCCGCTCCCGGCCCGGTCGAATTCGATGAGGACTCGGCGCGGGACCCCGCCGGAGCCCAGCCGCCGGTGGTCCTGCTCTACATCCGCGGGGCGCGGGAGGACCTCGAACCGCTTCTCAAGAACTTCAGGGTCAAGGAAGGCCTCATCAGGCAGGTCCAGACCCGGACGGTCTCCGCGGACCCTCCCGTCATCAAGGTCTCCGTCTCATTGCGCGAGGACCGCCCCTTCCGGACCGAACAGTCGGACGGCAGGATCATCCTGACGGTCCTGAAAGCCGGGCCGACGGTCCAGGCCGCCGTTCCCGAACCCGTCCCGCCCGAGCCGGCTCCGCCGCCCGCCGAGGCCCCGAAGTCGAAAGGTTCCGTCTATGTGCTGGGGGCCGTGAAGTCTCCGGGCCCGTACGAGTTGAGCGGGGACCTGACCCTCATGCAGTCCATCTACCTCGCGGGCGGGTTCGACAAGGACGCCAAGGTCGACCGCATCCGCCTCATCCGGAGCGACCAGGGGACCAAGGTCTCGTGGGAATACGACCTGAACGATATCCTCAAAAGAAGACCAGAGGAGGACGTCCAGCTCAAACCCGGTGACCAGGTCCTGGTGCCGGAAAAGGGCTCCATCACAAAAAGAATGGGAGGGCGCGAGCGCGTCCTGCCCTGGGTGGGGTTCCTGATCAGCCTGGGGCTGGTGCTCGGTTTCCTGATATGATCGCGCGCGTCCTGGCGTCCCTGGCGGTATCGGCGGCCTGCATCTTCTTCGCCACGCGCAACGTGGACTGGCCCGGCCTCCGCGGCATACTCGCCGACGCGCGCCTGTTCCCGGTCCTGCTGGGGATGGCGCTCTCGCTCATCACGTACTGGCTCCGAGCCGTGCGCTGGCGAGTCCTGCTCTCGCCGTTCCAGAGGATCCCCGATTTCACGCTCCTGCGCTGGCAGGTGGGGGGCCTGCTGATCAGCAACCTCCTGCCCCTGCGCCTGGGGGAGTTCGCCCGGGCCTACTGGGCGGGGCATAAGAGCTCGCTCTCCAAAAGCACCGTGTTCGCCACCATCGTGGTCGAGCGCGTGATGGACGTGGGGTTCCTGGCCGTGATCGCGGCCGCGGTCCTGTTATGGCCGGGCGGGAACTCCGGCGAAGCGTTCGCGGCGCGGAAGCTCATCGCCGTCCTGGTCTTCCTGGCGGCCGGAGCCGCCGCCGCGCGGTTCCTCCTGACGCGCCCCCAAGGGACCGCCGTCCTGGAAAGATTCCGCTCCTCGCTCCCGGAAAAGGCCGGAGCGCTCCTGGAAAAATTCACCACGGGGTTCCGGGTCTTCCGGAACAGGAGGGAGTTCGCCAAGGTCGCGGTCCTTTCCCCCGTGATCTGGAGCATCGACATCGCCATCCTGGCCCTGGTCTCCCGCGCGCTCGGGCTCGACTTGAGCTGGAGGGAAGGGGCCATGACGATGGTCGGCCTCATCCTCGGAGTGATGGTGCCGGCGGCCCCGGGCTCGGCCGGCACCTACGAGGCCGGAGGAGTGGCGGCGCTCACCCTCATGGGCTTCGACAAGACCCTCTCCCTGTCCTTCGTCCTTCTCGTGCACGCGATCCAGCTGGTCTACGTGATCGCGCTGGGCGTCCCCATCCTGATGTACGAAGGATTCAGCCCCAGGGCCCTCCTGCGCGAAGCCCGGGCGGAGCGCGGTTAGCGTGTATCTCAAGCATTGGGGCCTGGCGGAAAAACCGTTCGAGAACACCCCGGACCCGAAGTTCCTCTACCATTCCGCCCAGCACGAAGAAGGCCTTTCGCGCCTCCTGTACGTGGTCCGGGAGGAGAAAGGGGCGGGCCTCCTGACCGGGGTCTACGGCTGCGGGAAGACCCTCTTGAGCCGGTCCCTCGCGCGCGAACTCGAGAGCGACGTCTACCGCGTGGCTTTCGTCACCAACCCGCGCCTGGACGCCACGGAGATGCTGCGGATGATCCTGCACTTGCTCGGGGCGGGCGCGCCGCCGGACCGGAAATCCGACGTGCTGCGGGCCCTGGAGGAGAATTTCCTCGCCAACATCCGCGAAGGGAGGAAGAACGTCGTCGTCATCGACGAGGCCCACGCCATCGAGGACCCGTCCATCTTCGAGGAGATCCGGCTCCTCCTGAACTTCCAGACCGAGAGCCGGTTCCTGCTGACCCTCCTCCTCCTCGGCCAGCCGGAGCTCAAGCCCAAGATCGAGACCTCGAAGCAGCTGAACCAGCGCATCTCCATGCGCTTCCACCTCGAGGGGCTGAACGAGGGGGAGACGGCGAGCTACGTCCACCACCGTCTCCTGATCGCCGGGGCCAAGCGGCCGGTCTTCGAAGAGCCCGCCCTCACTCTCCTCTACCTGCGCTCCGGAGGCATCCCCAGACGCATCAACCAGATCTGCGACATGTGCCTGCTGACGGGAATGGCGCGCCGCGCCGAGACCGTCAACGACGCCGTCCTGAAAGAATCTATCGAAAGTCTGGAAGGATGACTATGGATGAAGGGAGGCCGGGATGAAACGAAATCACGCGATCGCCTTTTCAGCTTTGGGACTGGTCCTCGCGCTGTCGCGCGGGGCCGAGGCCAGGATATCGTCCCTTTCGGACTGGAGTTTTCAGGACCGCCAGGCCACGCCGCGCGGCGGCCTGGACCAGTCCGCCGGGTTCCGCCTGGGTTGGGACGGCATCCCTCCTCCGGGAGCGGACCGCGGGGCCAACTTCTTCCACGTCCCCTACCAGGTCGCCTACGGGGTCCATGATCAGGCGGAGATCGGGGCGTCGTGGGGCCTCCTGTGGGCGGACCGGGACGGTCGGAGCGCCCAGTTCGGCATATCGGACTTCACGGCCGCGGGCCGGTACCGCCTCTACGACGCCGACCGCGCGACGCGGATGCCCGGTCTGGACCTCGAGTTCGGCTTCTCGTTCCCGACCGCGAGCTATGAAAAGGGATTGGGCACCGGCGGGCTGGGCATCCTCTTCAACTGGGGGGTGGTGCTCCCTCTCGACCCCCTGCGGGCGCATTTCGGCATGGGCTTCCGCTACAACACCGAGAACTCCGACGACGTCAAGGTCGGGAGCGTCTTCTCTTATAACGCCGGCCTGTCCCTGCCCCTGGACCGGGCCGGGAAAAAAGACGTCGCTGTGACGGGGGAGCTCAAGGGATTCAACCACGCCCGCAACAAATTGAAGGGGTCGAGCGTGGGCTCGACCGCCGACGAACTCTACCTGGCGCCCGGAGCCCTGTGGAAGACCCCCTGGGGGTTCCAGCTCCACGGCGCCTTCCTGTTGGGCCTGACCGGGGCCAGCTCCAACTTCGGGACCGCCCTCGAAGCCCGATTTTAGGCCCGTTGCAATCCCGCCCAGTAAAAGCTAGAATAACGTTATAGTTACGTCCTTCCGCGGCACGGCAAGAAACCTAAAATGATGAATAACGACAAAAAAAGAGATTTGATCTCGATCGCCGACCTTTCCCAAGAGGAGATCTCCGGCCTGTTCGCGGAGGCGGCCGCCCTCAAGGCGGGTAAAGCGGCCGGACCGGACCGCCCTCTGGCCGGCAAGACCCTGGCGATGATATTCCAGAAGCCCTCCACGCGGACGATCGTCTCCTTCTCCGTGGGCATGGTCCAGTTGGGCGGGCATCCCCTTGTGCTCAATTACCAGGAACTCCAGATGAAGCGGGGGGAATCCATCGCGGACACGGCCCGCACCCTCTCCCTCTACGCCGACGCGGTCATGGTCCGCGCCAACCGCCACGAGGACGTCTGCGAGCTGGCCCGGCACGCCTCCATTCCCGTCATCAACGGGCTCTCCGACAAGGAACACCCCTGCCAGGCCCTGGCCGACTTCCTCGCCATCCAGGAGCACAAGAAGCTCAAGAGCGCCGCAGGCCTCCGCGGGGTCAAGCTCGCCTATCTGGGGGACGGGAACAACGTCGCTCATTCCCTCATCCTGGGCGCGGCGATATTGGGCATGGAGATCGCCGTCTCATCTCCCAAGAGATACGAGCCGGAAAAAGAATTCATCGAGAAGGGGAACGCCCTCGCGGCCAAAAGCGGGGGGAAGATCATCATCGAGCCGGATCCCGAAGCGGCCGTCAGGGGGGCGGACGCCCTCTACACGGACGTCTGGGCTTCCATGGGGAAGGAGGACGAAAGGGAGCACCGCAAGCAGGTCTTCGGGCCCTACCAATTGAACGCCGGGCTCCTGGCCCTGGCCAAGCCGGACGCCGTCGTCATGCATTGCCTGCCCGCCCACCGCGGGGAGGAGATCACCGACGAAGTCCTTGACGGCCCCCGGTCCATCGTCTTCCCGCAGGCGGCCAACCGCCTGCACGTCCAGAAGGCGATACTCCTCCGCCTGCTTTCTAAAAACTAGACTTCAGTTTTTTTTGGAACTTCTGCCAGCGGGGGTACCAGGGCTGGAGTTTTTTCCAGAACCCGGACAGCGTGGTGGAAGGAAAGACCTGGACGCGCCTCATCTCGAAGAGGTCGCCGGACTGGTCGGTATCGGAGCCCGTGTCCGTGCTCAAGGCGCAGAGGTAGCCGAGTTCCCTGGCGGCCGCCTTGGCCGCCGGGCCCGGCCGGCCGTAGGGATAGCAGAAGGGCACGTCCATCCTGCCGCACAATCCCCGCACCTTCTCCAAGGAATCCGAAAGCTCCCTCCGGATCGTTCCCGGGTCCGACCGGCTCAAGTCCGCGTGGCCGGCCGAATGCGACCCGAAATGGACGCCCCCGTCCCTCATCCGAACGATCTGATCCTCGTTCAGGAGAGGCACCTTCCCCGAATCCCAGACGTTCGTCCCGCCGATCCGATCCGTCACGAGGAACACCGTGGCCGTGAACCCGTGTTTTTTCAGAAGGGGAAAAGCGTGGACGCAGTTGTCCGCGTAGCCGTCGTCGAACGTGAGGACCACGGACCTGGGCGGAAGGTTCTTCTGGGCCTTGAGATAAGCCGCCAGGTCCGCAAGCGTGACGGTACGGTAGCCCAGGGCTTTCAGGAGCGCCAGCTGCCTTCCGAACTGCCCCGGCGTCACGCACAGCGACCCCGGATCCGGGCCGAATTCGGATTCCGGGCAGACCCGGTGGTAGCAGAGGATGGGGACCCAGTCCGGCTTCATTACCGCGCCTCCACGGCCAGCTCGCGGTAGAGCACGTCGATCTGGAAGGCGATCTTCCTGGAATCGAAGAGGGAGAGCGCGGTGTTGCGCCCCCAATCGGCGAGCGAGGCGGACAGGGACTTGTTCCTGAAGGCGTTATGGATGTCCCCGGCCAGGTGCTTTTGGCCCTTGAAGAGGTCCCATTCCCCGCAGTCCCCGAAATTGGAGTCGAAGGCCTTGTCGAAGCCGGAGGGAGTGACGAGCCCCGGAGCGGAGGACTCCCCGATCGCGATCACGGGCCTGCCGCAGGACATGGCTTCAAGCGCCACGCGGCCGGAACCGATGACGGCCGTGGCGTTGCGGTAAAGGCCCGGCAGGTCGTCCTCGCGGTCGAGGAGCGTGACCGCGTGCCTGCCGCATCCGCGGTTCAATTCCTCCGCCAGTCTCCGGTCCTGCTCCCCGGGAGAGGTCCCGAATATCGTGATGGAGACCTCCGCCATTTTTCCCAGGACTTCCGGAAAGACCGACCGCATGAGGTGGCGCGCCGCCTCGCCTTTTTGTCCCGTGAACCGTCCCACCATGAGCAGGGTCGGCTCCGCGCCGGGCCGCGGCCGGCCGGGGCTGAACGCCTGCGTATCGATGCCGTTGGGGATCATGCGGATGCCGGCCTCGGGACGCCCGATCTCCTCCACCAGATACCGCTTCAGGGCCGGGCAGACGGCTATGGTCCTCTCTCCCAGGCAGGGAAGCCGGCGGAAGGCGAAATGGTTGCGCCAGCGGCCGTGGACCGTGACCACGAGGGGCACCCTGCGGGACCGGAGGGACCGGGCCGCGGCCGCGCTGACCAGGTTGGCCGCCCGGGAGTGGGCGTGGATCAGGTCCACCCCCTCCCGCTCGATGATCTCGCGCAGGGAAAGGATGTTGCGCGCCCGCCCCAGGAGACTCTCGTTGCCTTGGTGGATGGGCAGGGGGATGTATTTGAAACCGCCGGAGGAGCGGAGGGTGTCGGACACGAAGATGAGGGAGTGCCCCAGCTCTTTCAAGGCCGAGGCCAGGGACAGGGCGTAGGTCTCGGCCCCGGTGACCGTGGTCTGCGACAGGACGAAGAGAACGTTCATGAAAGAGAACCCCTGTCTTCGGGGCCGGGCGGCTCTTAGGGAATGACTTTATTGAGAGGGTATTCGATGATTCCCTGGGCCCCGGCGCGTTTGAGCTCGGGCAGGATCTTTTTGACGGTCTTCTCCTCGAGGATGACCTCGATGGCGATCCACCCGGGCAGGGTCAGGCGCGAGATGGTCGGCTTCTTCAAAGCGGGCAGGATGGACATGATCCCGGAAAGGTCCTTCTCCTCCAGGTTCATCTTCAGGCCGACCATGCCCTCGGCCTCGAGGGCGCCCTTGAGCAGGATGGCGATGTTCTCGATCTTCCTTTTCTTCCAGGGATCCCGCAGAGCGGCGTCGTTGGCGATGAAGCGGGTGGAGGAGGACAGGACCTCGTCCACGATCTTCAAGTGGTTGGCCCGGAGACTCGAACCGGTCTCGGTCAGCTCCACGATGGCGTCCACGAGGGTGCCGGCCTTGGCCTCGGTGGCTCCCCAGGAAAATTCCACTTTGGCCTTGACCTTGTTCCGGGCGAGGTACTTTTTCACCATGTTCACGGCTTCGGTGGCGATCTTCTTCCCCCGGAGGTCCTTGACCGACCTGATCTTCGAGTTCTCCGGGACGGCCAGGACCCAGCGCACGGGCCGGAAACCGGATTTCGCGTAGACGAGCTCGCAGACCTCGCGGACCCTGGCGTTCGTCTCCACGATCCAGTCGTAGCCCGTGAGCCCGGCGTCGAACGTGCCTTCCTCCACGTACGGGGCCATCTCCTGGGAGCGCACCATCATGATGTCCAGCTCTTCGTCGTCGCTCGCGGGGAAATAGGACCTTTCCGTCGAGCGGATGCGGATGCCCGCCTTGCGGAAAAGCTCGATGGTGGATTCCTGAAGGCTCCCTTTCGGAAGCCCCAGCTTCAATCTGTTCATGGGAACCTATTTTACTATCTAAGGATTCTTAAGTCAATTTTGAAGACGGAGGGGTGGCTTAGCGGTTGAAAAAGGCCTTCAGCATGATCTTCTTCATGCTGGGATGGTCGGGATTGAGCTTGAGGACCTTCTGCCATTCCTGGAACGCCTTGGGGAAATCGCCTTCGGCATAGGCGAGGAGCCCCTCCCGGTAGTGAAGGTTCACGTCCCTGGACTGGTCTTCGACGACCCTTTCCAGCAGGCGCCCGGCCTCGAAGTCCGTGGGATGGGACCGGATGTAGTCCGTGAGGATCCTGATCGAGTTGGGATAATCCTTGATGGCGGCCAGGCGCCCGGCCTCGATGAATTCCGGCGGTTCCTTCCGGGGTTCGGGCGCTTCGGAGGGCTTCGCCTCCGGGGGCGGAACGGGCGGCTCGGGTGACGGCTCCGGTTCCTTGGGAAGACTCGCCACGACGGGGGGTGGCGCCGAAGGTTCCGGTTCGGCCGCGACCACGGGTTTCGGCTGCGCGGGCGGCCCGGGTGACGGCTCCGGTTCCGGTTCAGGCGCCGGCGCCGCCTCTTCGGGAATCTCTTTGACAGGGGCGGGCGGCGGCATCACCGCAACCGGCGTCTCCTGCTCAACGATGACGGCGGACGGCTTGGGGAGAGGCGCGGCCGGAACCGGTTCTTTTATCACGGCCTCTTCGGGAGGAACGGCGACCGCCATGGGAAGAGGCAAGGAAGCCATTTCCTTCATGGGCGCCGCCGGCTTCTTTTCCTCGGGGGCCGGGACGGGTTCAGGCAAGGGCTCGGGCTCCTTCGGCAACGCGGCCATTTCCTCTTTCGGCGCGGGCGGTTCCGGTTTTTTCCCGCCCTGGGCGATCATCGTCCGGGTCTGCTCCAAGACCAGTTCGATCTCCTGATTCAGGGGGTCGAGTTTCCGGGCTTCCTCCCAAATTCTGACGGAATCCTCATAGTCCCCTTTCGAGTAGGAGAGGGTCCCCTGGTCGGCGTGCCATTGGAAGGACCCTTCCGGTTCGCCTTTGATCCGGTCCTGGATCTTGTCCGCCAGCTTGCCGAGCATCCTGCGCGCCTTGTCCTGGGCGGGATTTTTCTCGATGAGGGACCGCAGCACGGTGACGGCCAGGATGTCCTGCCCGGCGCGGAGATGCTGCCCGGCCTTGTCGAGCTCTTCCGATTCGATCTTCTTGTAATCGGGGATCTGGCTCTCCAGCTTTTCCCGGGCCAGCCGCAGCGACTTCCGCGCCACGGGGTCCTTGGGATTGATGTCGAGCGCCTTCTGGAAACATTCCGCGGCCTTGGCGTAATCCTGCTCGTTCACGAAATAGGAGAGGCCCTGGTCGAGCAGGGTTTGATAGAGTTTGGCCGGGTCGGATTGATCCGCCGGGCCGGAATCGAAGTCCTCCGCGGACGCCGGTCCCGCGACGGAAAGGATGAAACAGAAAAGAAGGAAGGGAAACTTAGCCTTTCTGGCTAAGGACATCTTGGACGTTCTGGACGACGGTCTCGGGCAGGCAGGGTTTGATGAGGTAACGCTTCACTCCGTACGTCTTGCTCTGGCGGATGTCCTCCGGCTGGGTGTAGGAGGAAAGGATGACGATGGGCAGGTCCTTGGTGGACTCCTGTTTTCGCAGGGCCTGGCAGACCTCCCAGCCGCTCAAGACCGGCATGGTGATGTCCAAGAGGACCAGTTCAGGCCGTCCCGCTTTGATCCGGTCGAGGGCCTCCTGGCCGTTGAAGGCCTGTTCGGCCTCGAACCCGGCCATCTCCAGCCGCAGCCGGATCAGGAGCGACCATTCCTTGTCATCGTCCACCACCAGGATCTTCTTTCTGGCCATGGGACTATTGTACAATCCATCCCTCGGTCTCCGCAACCAGGGTGACCGTTTTATCGATCTCGTCTATGGTCTCCCGGGGCAGGTTCTCGCGCATCAAGGCCCGCAGCGAGGACATGGCCTGGCGCTTGACCGAGTGGTCTTCTTCCTTCTTGATGGATTGGATGAGGATCTCCGCCGACTTCCGCGTGGCGATGCCTCCGAGGAGGCGCGCGGCCAGGGCGCGGGAATCGGCGTCGGAGCCGGAGATCATCTCCTGGATGCGCCGGTAGGCCTCGTCCGGATTGTATTTGAGGAGCACCTGGATGGTGCGGGCGCGCACTTCCGGATTGGAGTCCTCCAGGAGGATCTTGATGGCGTCCGGGGTCCAGGGAGTGCTCTCCCCTCCGTCCTTGACGATCTCCGCGTCGATGATGTCGATCTGGCGCAGCTTGGCCGCGGTGTTCGTCTCGATCGCGAGCCGCTGGTACAGCGCGCTCCCGGCGATCTGCTGCTGGGTCTTCAGGCTCTCCTGGATCCGGTCCAGGACCTTTTCCGACTTTTCCTCGATGAGGCCGAAGAACCGCTCCCCCTGTTCGCGCAGGAGCCGTTCCCGGCGCGCGGCGATCTTATGCACGAGCCAGAATATGGCGGAGACCGCCGCCATCACCAGCGCGAACCCGCCCAGAACGGTCCAGAAGGAGATCTTGCGGGTGAACTTCACAAGATCCAGGAGGACCGAATCCCTTTTTTCCATTGACCGGAGGATGCCGGCCTTCTCCTCGGAGGCGTTCTTGACTATCTCCCCGAGAGTTCCCTGGGTCTTTTCCAGAATCTGCGCCTGGCCGGCCACGACCTTCTCCAGCATCCTGCCGAAAGCATCGGGATCGGGGAAGGCCTGGGCTGCCGGCCTCGCGGGTCCGGCCGTCCCGCTGAAGCGGGAGCGCTTCACCTTTTCGTACATGCCGTTGACGGCGGCCACATCCGGGGTCACCTCCATGGCGCGGGAAAGGCGCTTATAGGAGGCCTCTTCGTCTCCCAGGAGATAGGCCTCCACCGAGGACGCGACCAGGACCTCCGTGAGCAGACCGCGCGCTTGAGGGTCTTGCGGGTGTTCCGCCAGATAGGTTTCCAGAAGCGCCGACGCTTCGTCCGGACGGCCGGCGTCGTAGGCGGCCCTGGCGGCCGCGAGATGGGACGCGGCCTGGCGCGCGAGACGGGATTTCTCGTCCGGATTGGCCTGGGCGTGGATGGACTGGAAAGGCTCGGAATGGGCCAGCGCCGGCAGGAGGGCGAGGAAAAGGTATAGAAGGCAGGGTTTGGCCAAGATCAGTTCAAGCCCCTGGAGAGAAAAACGTACTGGACCGACGAGACAAGTTCCTGGATGGAAAAGGGCTTGCTTAGGAATGATTTGACGGCGGTCTGCATGTCCTGGGTGAATATATGCTGGCTGGCCGGGTTGGACACGATCAGGACCAGAGGGATGGAGCTGGTCCGGGGGTCCTTCGCCAGTTCGCGCACCACGGAATAGCCGTCCAGCCCGCTCAAGGTGATGTTCATGACGATGATGTCGGGGATGTCCCTGCGCACCGATTCGAACAGTTCGGCGCTGTTCTGGGCGCCGAGGACGATGTACCCTTCTTCGATGAGCGCCTTTTGCAGAACCTGGTGGGTCTCCATGTTGCTTTCCGCCAGGAGGATCTTCTTCGGAGATTCGGCGGCCGCGTCCGGCCGGCGCCCGGCC
>MGUT01000014.1:28489-32165 GCA_001800095.1 Elusimicrobia bacterium RIFCSPLOWO2_01_FULL_64_13
AGGATGGCCGCGGCTCCGGCGATCGGGCCCTTCGGTTGGGGCTCCGGGACCGGCTCCGCCGTTTCCCGCGGGGGCGGTTCGACCGCCGCGGATTTTTGGCCTTCCGGCTCGACGGGGGGAGGCGCGGCTATCCTGCTGGAAGCCTCGATCCGGGCCAGGATCTCCGCCTTTTCCCTGCGCAGGGACTCCAGCTCCGCGCCGCGTCTTTCTTCTGCTTCAAGCCGGGAAAGGATATCCACCCTTTCCTGCTCGAGGGACTTCACTTTCAAATCATTATCCCGGTATTTCTCCCTTAAGGACGCCGCTTCCGCGCCTTTCTTCGATTCCTGTTCGAGTTTTTCCAGGATCTCGAGTTTTTCCTTCTTCAGGGATTCGGTCTCCTCGCTGTTCCTTTTTTTCTCGGCCTGCCGCTCGAATAGGATCTCCTCCCTCTCCTTCTCCAGGGATTTCGACCGGGACTCCCCTGCCTTTTCCGCGGCGCGGAGCGCCGCGATCTCCCTTTCCATGTCCTGTATCCGGCGGGCCTGCTCGCGCCTCTCCTTGACGGATTCCTCCTGGAGATTGGACTGCCGGAGCCTGGCATCGTCGAGATCCCGGTTCAGTTCGTGGATCTTGGAGGCGAGCTTTTCAACGTGCTCGTTCTGGATGCGGATCTGGGATTCGCGGTCCTGAAGCACGATCTCCAGACTCTTCAACCGGGACTGCTCGTTGGCCGCCTTCTCGAGGAGTTCTTCGAGGCGTCCGGCCATCCGCTTCAGCTCGGATTCGCCCTTCTCGCGCAGGGCGGAGAGCTCGTCCGATTTTTCTTTGAGGCGGTTGATCTCGGCGCCGGCCTGGGCCTTGTCGTAGGACGCCTGCTGGCGGACGCGCTGGAGCTCGGCGTCCTTGGCGTGCAGAAGGGAGGAAAGCTGGACGGCCTCCTGCTTGAGCCGTTCCTGCTCGCGCTCGAACTCGTAGCGGAGAGAGGAGGCCTGCTGGGTCAGGCGCTGCACCTCCGAATCCTTGTCCTGGAGCTTGAATTCGAAATTCTTGACCTCGTTCAAAAGCTTGGCCCTTTCAGCGTCCGAAGCGCCCTTCTGCGCCTCCAGGCGGCGGAGGATATCGCTGACCTCTGCGTCCTTTTTCCGGGAGAGCTCTTCCAGGCCCGCTATTTGGGACCGGAGGTTTTCCTGGTTCTTGGCCGATTCCTCGTTCAAGGACTGGATGCAGCTTTTGAAATAGGCGGCTTCCCGGTCGCGGAGGGCCTTCTGGGACTTGAGGAAATCGTCGGAGAGAAGGCGGTCCACCTCCGCCTGAAGGGATTGGTTGTCGGCGCGGAGCTGGTCCAGTTCCCTGCGGTTCGATTTGACCTCGGAATCCTTTTCCTGGCTCTCCAGCTTGAAATTCGTGATGGCCTGGATCTTCTCCGTCAGCTTGGCTTCCAGGGCGTTGATCTGGGCTTCCAGGGCATCGACCTTCTGCTCCTTGAGGTCGAGGCGCGACTGGAACTCCGAATTTTCGCGGATGGTGAGATGCAGGTTGGACCCTTCCCACTTCCGGAAGAGCTCGTCGATCTGCTTGTTCTTGTGATTGTTCTCCGTGATGAGCTTGTCGACGCGGCCGCGGAGTATGGCGTTCTCCGCGTTCAATTGCTGGACTTCCCTCTGATATCGCAGGAGGGTTTCTACCTCAAGCTCCAGCTTCCTGGCCTGTTCTTCGGCCGAAAGGCAGCGCCTGATAAGTCCTTCCTTTTCTTCGAGGTCTCTTCTGGGGTCATCCATGGGATTTCCGCCTTATAAAAGGCAGTGAAATTGCACATCGAATTCTAACAGAAGTTACCCGAAAAATCAAGGTTCCCTGAAAAATTACTGATAATGCCAATAGCCGGGGGGTAGGAAGGTGGATGAACTGGAATTCGGATTGTAAACGATGGGCAAAAATTATATGCTTGGATGAACTGTTTCTTTTCTTTAAGGCCCCTCTCCTTATTCCTAAAAATTAAGGAATGGGGCCATAAAAATGGCTTAAGGCGGCGGTTTGCTAATCTAAAAAACAGCCAAACCTATCGCACGTTTCCGTCGAGCGGCTTCGGACCGGGTAGGACCCAAATGGACCGATTTTGACCACCAGGTCGTAAACGAAGTCGTACATAGTTGTAACCGGGCTTGACAATACATCAAATATGATGTAAGATTAATTGGGCGGAGGAAAACGATCTACCACATCAAGTACTACACCGACGCCAAGGGCCGCTGCCCTCTGACAGAATTCCTTGAGGACAGCGGGGTAAAGGTGGAGGCAAAATTTGCAAAATTGCTCAAGATTCTCTCGTATGAGGGGCCCAATCTCAAGCGACCGTATGCCGATATTCTGGCTCATGGAATCCGGGAATTGCGGGTTGCCTTTGGGTCCAACCAGCACCGCGGTCTCTACTTCTTCTTTCACAAGGATTTCATCATCGTGACCCACGGATTTATGAAGAAGACCGACGCAGTCCCCACCGGGGAAATTGAGCTCGCTTTACGCTACAAGCGGGATTTTGAGGTTAGATTTGAAAGGGGTGAAATTAAGCTATGAAAAAGAGCGCGATGGTTGATTTTGACCAGTGGTTCAACAGACGCCTTAAGGACAAAAAATTCAAGGCCGCCTATGAAGAAGCGGATGAGGATCCTTTTATCAACGTCGCTATTCAAATCATCCGCTTGCGGGAGCAAAACCACCTGACCCAATCCCAACTGGCCAAAAGGGTCAAGACGTCTCAACAGGCAATCGCCCGGCTGGAATCGCTTCGATATCGCGGGTTCACCCTGGACTCTCTGGACCGCATCGCCAAGGCCTTGCATAAAAGGGTGAGCATTCAGTTCGTATGAAAAAGACCAAAAATTGAGGGACGTTACCATGCCTTCCCTCCATCGTTCCAAACCTCTCCCCACAAGCACAACACCCCACAAAAATCCCACAGACTTCAACGCACTTCCCACCCATACAAGGGCAGTCTCAAATGAGGGGTTGGCAGGACTATTGCTCTTACATAGCAATCTTACCAAGAACTACCCTAGTGATCTTACAGAAAGATTTGAGAGAGAGATTTAAGAGAAAGATGGATTTAGACTTTAAGAGAGAATGGACTTGGACTTAAAGAAAGACTTACGCACGGCCGTCCCCGGCGAATCCATGACCGTCGAGTGGAAACAGTCGCTTTCCGAGATCAATGAGATCATCGAAACGGCAGCGGCTTTTGCCAATACCGAAGGCGGGCGGATTCTGATCGGAGTATCATCCAAAGGCGAGGTCTTGGGCGTTCAAATCGGCAAAGGGACCATTGAAAAGCTGGTCAACCAGATCGCTCAAAACACCGACCCCAAGATTCACCCCAAGGTCACGACAAAAACCGTTGCCGGCAGAACCCTAATTACCCTTGAGGTCAAGGAATCTCACGACCACCTGGTCCTGGCATTCGGCCGCCCCTACAAGCGGGTTGGCCGGTCAACGGTGCGAATGGGCAAGGACGAGTATGAGCGGCTGGTCTTGGAGAAGCACAAAGACAAGCTCTACTTCGATGAGCAAATCTGCAAGGGCGCAAAGGTTAAGGATATCAGCAGAGAGAAGCTTTTGAGCTTCGTCAAAAAGGCAAAGGAGCAGAGGGGGTTAAGCATAGAGCCGGGATCACCGGTGACGGACATCTTGAGGAAGCTGA
>MGUT01000014.1:32177-32526 GCA_001800095.1 Elusimicrobia bacterium RIFCSPLOWO2_01_FULL_64_13
AAGACAAACTGACCAACGCCGCCGTTTTACTGTTCGGCAAGGACCCGCAGGACTTCTTTTTACAGGCCGAACTAAAGGCAATCCGGTTCAAAGGGCTGGATGAAACCAGGCCCATGCTTGATTTCAAAACGATTGGCGGGGACGCGGTCACGCTCCTTGAGAAGGCGGAAAGTTTCATTTATGACCACATCCCGATGAAGGCATGGATAGAATCCGGAAAACTGCAACGCCAGGAGAAGTGGCTTTACCCGCCGGATGCGATAAGAGAAGCATTGGCGAACGCCCTGGCCCACAGGGACTATGCCAGCACGGGCAAGGTGCAGGTGAGGATTTTTGACGACCGCTTGGA
>MGUT01000015.1:0-10641 GCA_001800095.1 Elusimicrobia bacterium RIFCSPLOWO2_01_FULL_64_13
ATCGAGGGCAAGGGCGGCGAGCCGGGACTGGGAGACGATCTGCGGGCCACGATGAAGCACCTGCGCTCCATCACGGGCTCCCTGGACCAGGCCCTCGGCCGCAAGGAATCCCAGCTGACCGAGATCGTGGACAACCTCCACCAGTTCAGCGTGGACCTGAAAGGGGTCACGGCCGACCTCCGTGAGATCACCTCGAACCGCAAGGGCGACGTCGACGCTTCTTTGGCCAAGCTCCGCTCCATCCTCGACCGCGTGGACGACGTGGTCGCCAGGATCCAGAAGGGGGAAGGGTCGCTGGGCAAGCTTTTATCGGACAAGGAGATGGGCGAAGAGGTGAAGAACACGGTCTCCAATCTCAAGGAGACCAGCCAGTCGGCCAAGGAGGCCCTGGCCCGGTTCACCAAGATGCGCTCCTACTGGGAGTTCGAGCTGCGTCCGGTTCCGGACGCCGGCACCGTGCGCGGGGACGCGGGCATCCGGCTCCAGCCCCGCGAAGGCAAATATTATTACCTCGGGGTGAATAACGCCGGCGACCGCAAGGACGAGTTCAAGGACGAGCGCGATTACGAAAGGAAGAACACCATCACCGCGCTCCTGGGCAAGGAGTTCGGCCCGGTCACCCTGGAAGCGGGGGCCATCCGCTCCAAGGCGGGGTTGGGATTGCGCTACAATCCGTTCCGCGGCCTGGCCGGCGAGGAGAGCCCCAACCGCTGGGCGCGGGGGGTCGAGCTCAACGCGCAGGCCTTCGATTTCGGGCGGGACGAGCGGATCGGCAGGGCGGGGCGCGAGAGGCGTTTCCGTGACCCTCACTATAACGTCGGCCTCCGCTACAAGGTCACGCGCTGGATGGACCTGGGCGCGGCGGTGGAGGACCTGGCCGAGCTCCAGCAGGTGAACCTCTCCACGCACCTCATCTTCGAGGACAAGGACCTGGCCTATCTTTTCGGGTTCGTGAGCTTCGCGCGATGAAGCCCGGCAAGGAGAAAACGGCCTTCCGCTGCCAGGAATGCGGGGTCGCCGCGATCAAATGGCTGGGCCGCTGTCCGGACTGCGGCAAATGGAACAGTTTCGTGGAAGAGCGGCAGGTCCGCTCCCTGACGTCTCCCAGACAGAGGGGCCTGACGGACTTCACCTCCCAGGCCGCGCTCCTTTCGGAAGTGTCCGCAGCGGGACTGTCGCGGATCCCCACCGGGATCGCGGAGTTCGACCGCATGATCGGAGGGGGGTTGGTGCCCGGGAGCCTCGTCCTGCTGGGAGGGTCGCCCGGGATCGGCAAGTCGACCCTCATGCTCCAGATCGCGGCTCTGGTCGCCCGGGAGAGGACCGTCCTCTATATCTCCGGGGAGGAGTCGCAGGAGCAGGTCAAGGGCCGCGCCGAACGCCTCGGCCTGGACGCCGGACGGCTCTACCTCCTTTCCGAGACCAGCCTGGAGGAAATGGTCGAGTGCGTCCGGAAAGTGAAGCCGGAGCTCGTGGTGGTGGATTCCATCCAGACCACGGTCCGGATGGACCTGGCGTCCGCCCCGGGATCGGTGGGGCAGGTGCGGGAATGCGCGGCCGAATTCCTGCGCCTGGCCAAATCGACGCGGACCGTCTTCGCTCTTCTGGGGCACGTGACGAAGGAGGGGGACCTGGCCGGCCCGCGCGTCCTCGAGCACATCGTGGACACCGTCCTCTATTTTGAAACGGAAAAGCAGGAACTTTACCGCGTCCTGCGCGCGGTCAAGAACCGGTTCGGCCCGACCTCGGAGATCGGGATATTCGAGATGCGGTCGTCGGGCCTCGTCGAGGTGCCCAATCCCTCCGTGGCGTATCTGGCCGAGCACCGGCGCGGGCCGGGATCGCTGATCGTGGCGGCCCTGGAAGGGTCGCGTCCGATGCTGCTCGAGATCCAGGCCCTGGTCAGCCGCACGCCGTTCGGCTACCCCCGGCGCATGGTCACGGGGATCGACGTCAACCGGGCGCTCCTGGCCGTGGCCGTGCTGGAAAAGAGGCTCGGCGTCAACTTGAGCAACCAGGATATTTTCGTCAACGTCGCCGGCGGGGCCAAGATCCGCGAACCCGCGGGGGACCTGGGGCTGGCCTGCGCCATCGCCGGGGCGTTCGGCAACTTCTACTGCGATTCCGACGGGATCGCCGTGGGCGAGGTCGGGCTCGGGGGCGAGATCCGCTCCGTGGGCCAGATCTCCGAAAGACTGCGCGAGGCCCAGAGAATGGGCATGGCCTGGGCCCTGATTCCCCAGGGCAATCTGAAGGATCGTCCCGGGCAGGGGAAGATGGAGATCGTTCCCGTGGGGCACGTGGGCGACGCGGTGCGCTGGCTGAAATCACGGGCCAAGGATCATGGGCCGCGAGTCCGGGAATCCGCGGCCCATTCGTAAAGCCGGATTTAAAACTTATTTCCTAGGAGGCATCTTTCATGATTCGATGGGCCATACGCATCTTAGTCGTGATCGCCGGTCCGGCGATCGGCTGGTTCCAGATCTCCCAGAGCACCCGGGGGATCCTGGCGGGGGTCGTCTGCGCCCTCCTCATCATCCTGGCCGAGATCATCATCGAGAGGATCCCTCTCGACAACCTCGTGGCCGGGGTCCTGGGAGGCATCCTGGGCCTCATCGCGGGCAAAATGCTGGATTACGGGCTTTACATCATGGACAACCCGACCATCTACGCCCGGGTCCACCGCTACTCCCTCCTCATCAACGTGCTCCTGACCTATCTGGGCATGGTGGTGGCCATCCGCAAAAAGGACGAGGTCGAGCTGCTGGACCGGAACATCTTCGTCCCCTCCTCGAAGAAAAAGGCGCAGGAGGTCCTGATCCTGGACACCTCCGTCATCATCGACGGCAGGATCGTGGACGTGTGCGAGGCCCGCTTTCTTCCCGGGCGGATCCTCGTGCCGCGGTTCGTCCTGAACGAGCTCCATACCCTGTCCGACTCGGGCGACAACACCAAGCGCCAGCGCGGCCGGCGGGGGCTGGACGTCCTCACCAAGCTGCAGGAAATGCCCGACAACCCGGTCACCATCTTCGAGAAGGACTTTTCCGCCCTCAAGAACGTCGACGCCAAGCTCGTGGAGCTGGCCAAGGACCTGACCGCCAAGATCGTGACCACGGACTTCAACCTGAACAAGGTGGCCACGCTGCAGGGGGTCGGCGTGCTCAACATCAACGACCTGGCCAACGCCCTCAAAGCCGTCGTGCTCCCGGGAGAGGGCATGACCGTTTTCGTGGTCAAGGAAGGCAAGGAGCGGGACCAGGGGGTGGCCTACATGGACGACGGCACCATGGTCGTGGTCGAGGAAGGCCGGAGGTTCGTGGGCAAGAAAGCGGAAGTGGTGGTGTCGTCCATCCTCCAGACCTCGGCCGGCAGGATGATCTTCACCAAGGCCAAGGACCACGGTCCGTCCGCAGAGCAGCCGGGGCGTTGACCGGCGGATCGCAGCCGCGCCGCATGGACTCTTCCGCCAACGCCCTGATCGTTCTGGCGGCGGGGCGGGGGGAGAGGATGGGAGGGCGACGGCCCAAGATGCTTCTCCGCCTGGAGGGAAAACCTTTGGTCTACTGGGCTCTTAAAAATATCGAGAACTGTCCCGCGGTCGGGACGGTCGTGCTCGCGGCTCCCCCGGGGCATGAGGCGGCATTCCGGAGGAACGTCAAGGCATGGGGATATAAAAAAGTCCGGGCCGTCGTCTCCGGGGGGAAGGGGAGGACCGACTCGACCCGGAACGCGCTCTCCGCGCTCCCGGCGGAATGCCGCTGGGTGGGGATCCATGACGGGGCCAGGCCCTTCACGGACCCGGACCTCATCCGGAGGTGCTTTCAGGCGGCCAAAAAATCCGGCGCGGCGATCCTGGCGAGCGCCTGCTCCGACACCCTGAAATTGGCCGCTCCGCGCGGAAGGGAACGGACCCGGAGACCCCGGATCGAAAAGACCCTTCCCCGGGAGCGGTGCTGGCTCGCCCAGACGCCGCAGGTGTTCCGCAAGGACCTGGCCATGGACATGCACCGGAAGCCGCGGCGGTCCGCCACGGACGACGCTTCCATAGCTGAATCCATGGGGATCCCGGTGGAGATCGTTCCCGGCGCCGCGGACAATATCAAGATCACCACTCCATTCGACCTCCCGCTCGCGCGGGCGGTCCTGGCCGCGCGCAGACGGCAATGGCGATAAGAATCGGCATCGGCTACGACGCCCACCGCCTGGTCCGGGGCCGGAGGCTGGTTTTGGGCGGGGTGGTGATCCCCCACGCGAAGGGCCTCCTCGGCCATTCCGACGCCGACGTCATCATCCACGCGGCGGTGGACGCTCTCCTGGGCGCGGCCGGCCTTCCCGACATCGGGACCTATTTTTCCGACAAGGACCGGCGCTGGAAGGGCGCTCCGGGAGGTATCTTCCTGAAGGAAACGGCCAAGATCCTCCGCGCCAAAAAGATCAGGATCGTCAATTTGGACTGCGTCCTTCTTTCCGAGGCCCCCAAGATCGCTCCCTACGTCGCCGAGATGAAGAAGCGCGTCGCCGGCGCGCTCCGCATCCCCCCGTCCGCCGTCGGCATCAAGGCCTCCACCAACGAGGGGATGGGGTTCGCGGGAAGGCGGGAAGGCATGGCCGCGGTCGCCGTGGCGCTGGTCCGCTGAAACCGGCCCGACCGAATGGATCCCCGGGGAATCACCGTCCACAACACTCTTTCCGGCAGGAAGGAGCCCTTCCGCGCCCTCGAACCGGACAAGGTCAAGCTGTACGTCTGCGGGATCACCCCCTACGGCGAATCGCACCTGGGACATGCGCGCTGCTACGTCTTTTTCGACACGGTCAAACGGTTCTTTAAGAGCCAGGGCTTCCAGGTCGAGCACGTCCAGAACTTCACCGACATCGACGACAAAATCATCGACAAGGCGGCCAAGTCCGGCGAGGCCCCTACCGCGGTCGCGGAAAGATTCATCCGGGACTATTTCGACAAGATGTCGCGCCTCAACATCGAGCGCGCCGACCGGTACCCTCGCGTGACGGACGTCCTTCCCGACATCGTCCGCTTCATCGAGGGGCTGATCGGCAAGGGCCTGGCCTATCCGCTGGAAGGCGACGTCTATTACTCCGTGCGCGGATTCGCCGGCTACGGCAAACTTTCCAAACGGTCCCTGGACGAGATGGAAGCCGGCGCCAGGGTGGAAGTGAACGAGAGAAAGAAGGACCCCCTGGACTTCGCCCTGTGGAAGGCGGCCAAGGCGGGCGAGCCGGCCTGGGATTCCCCCTGGGGTCCGGGCCGGCCGGGATGGCACATCGAATGTTCCGCCATGTCCATGAAATTCCTGGGAGAGACCTTCGATGTCCATGGGGGCGGACAGGACCTCATCTTCCCCCACCATGAGAACGAGATCGCCCAGTCGGAAGGCCTGACGGGGAAGCCCTTCGTCCGCGCCTGGCTCCATAACGGGTTCGTCACGGTCAACCGGGAGAAGATGTCCAAGTCGCTCGGGAACTTTTTCACCCTGGGCGAGATCTTCGGACGGTGCCCGCCGCCCGTCGTCCGTTTTTTTCTCCTGTCCCGCCATTACCGCACCCCCCTGGATTTTTCCGATGATCTTCTCCGGCAGGCGCAGAGCGCCTACCAGACCCTGCGCGAGACCTGCGGGATCGCTGATTTCCTCGCGGCGGACGCGCCCGTTCCCGCCGGACCGGTCGCGCCCGGAGACCCCGGGGAGATGAACCCGTGGGAAGAGGAGTTCCTGGAGTGCCTCGCCGACGATTTCAACACGGAAAAAGCCATCGCAGCGCTCTTCCGTTTCCGTTCCGAGATGCTGCGGAAGATCCAGGACCGGGACCTGCCCTGGCTGGGGCGGGCGCGCCGGGTCATGCGGCGGCTTTGCGAAGAGGTCCTGGGCGTCCTGCTGGGTCCGGAGCCGGGCGCTCCCCTCGTTCGCGAATTGAGGGACAACCTTGCCCGCAGGGAGGCGGCCCGGAAGGCCAAGGATTGGCGGACCGCCGACCGCATGCGCGATGAGGTCCTGGCCAGGGGATTCGTCATCGAGGACACTTCCGCCGGGCCCCTGATCAAGCCGGCGCCGGAATCGGGGCTCTGATCATGGCGGAGTGGATCTACGGACGCCAGAGCGTGAGGGAAGCCCTCCGTTCGGAACGGCGGGTCCGGAAGGTGCTCATCAGCACGGAAGGGCAGGGCCCGGAGATCTCGCAGATCCTCGATCTGGCCGGGCGGCGCGGCCTGTCTTGCGAAAGGGCGTCTTTGGCCATGATCGGCCGGGTGGCCCAGGGCAACCACCAGGGGGTCGCCGCTCTCCTGGATGACATCGCGCCGGAAACGTTCCGTAATTTTCTGTCCGGTCTTCCGCCCGGGCCCGGGACCTTCGTCTGCCTTCTGGACGACGTCCAGGACCCGCAGAACCTGGGGGCCGTGATCAGGGCGGCGGTCTGTTTCGGCTGCGCCGGGGTGGTGATCCCGAAGCATCATTCCGCGCCTCTGGGCGCGGCCGTGATGAAGGCCTCGAGCGGAGCCCTCGCCCACGCGCGGGTGGCCGAGATCGCTAACTTGGGCGTGGCCCTGCGCGACCTCCATGAAGCCGGGTTCTGGGTCATGGGAGCCGACGCCGGCGCCGGGTCCGAACCCATTTCCAAGACGGAATTCCGCTCCCCCCTGGCCATCGTGCTCGGGAACGAGCACCGAGGCATCAAACCGATCCTTAAGAAATTGTGCGACCGCCTGGTCTCCATTCCCGCCATGAAGGACGTGGCCAGCCTCAACGTCTCCCAGGCGGCGTCGGTCTTCTTCTATGAGGCGCGCCTCCGGGGAGCGGGCGGGCGGGGGTCCGGTCCCGAGGAGATATGATATAATGGACGGGAAATGGCCCGGCTTTTCCTTATAACACTCGCGCTGGTATGGTTGGCCGCTCCCAGGGCCATGCCGGCCCAGTCTGCCGCGTTGGATGAAGGGAAAATCCGCGAGAGCGTCCGCAAGGCCCTGTCCATCCCCACCCAATGGACGATTCAAATAAAGGACCTGGCCGAATCCCCGTTTCCCAACTTCTACCAGGCCGCCCTGGAATTCCAATCCGGCAAGGATGTCCAGCGCCACCAGGTCCTCATATCCAAAGACGGCAGATATTACATCCTCGGCCGTATTTTTGAGACGGACGTGGACATGGACGCGGCCAGGAGGAAGCTGGTCAGCGCCGATGGCTCTCCCGTCCGCGGGGACCCAGGAGCCCCGGTCACAATCGTCGAATTCTCCGACCTGCAATGCGCTTCCTGCAAGCAGGTCGACGAGAACTTTCGCAAGGACGGGTTGCTGGAAATATATCCCGGCAAGGTGCGGCTGGTGCTGAAGGACCTGCCCCTCCCCAACGTCCATCCCTGGGCCCTGCAGGCAGCGGTCGCCTGCCGATGCGCTTGGAGGGAGGATCCGGAGGCGTTCTGGCAGGTCCGGGAAGGGATCTTCGCTCAACAGGCCGGGATCACCCCCCACAACCTGCGCGCCAAAGTCATGGACCTGGCCAAGACCGCGGGACTCGACCTGCCCCGGTTCGGGCTGTGCTACGACGGCCGCGCCACCCTCGCCCAGATCGAACGGGACATCGCGGAGGCCAATTCGCTCGGGATAGGCCGGACGCCCACGTTCCTCGTCAACGGAAGGCTCCTGGTCGGTTATCCGGGACGCGACGAAATGAAGAGGCTGATCGATGAATTTCTGGCCGCGCCTTAAAAAATACGGCACCGTCCTGGCCGTCCTCGTCCTTTTGGGACTGGCCGCGTCCTGGGTGGCGGACCGTCGTTTCCGAGGCGGAGATTCCATCCCTTCCGGGTCTCTGCCGGAATTCGAGGTCGCGGGCCCTGATGGGAAGCCCATCCGGTCCTCCGATCTGAAGGGGAAGGTGTCCGTGGTGGATTTCTGGGCGACCTGGTGCGGCCCCTGCGTCGAAGAGGTCCCCCACTTCAACGTCCTGCACGAACGCTATGCCGGCAAAGGCCTCGCCATCCTGGGGATCTCCATGGACGACGGCGGCGCGCAGAAGGTCAGGGCGTTCGTCAGGCGATATGGGGTGGCCTACCCGGTCGCCATGGCCAACGACCAGGCGGTCAAAGGTTTCGGCGGCATCTTCGGCCTCCCCACCACGTTCATCATCGACCGCGAAGGGCGGATCGTGGAGAAGATCATCGGGTACCGGGACCTGGATTATTTCGACAGCCGCATCCGGAAACTCCTGTAGCCGGCTCCTCCCGTGAGCGGAGATCAAGCCATCCTTTTCGTCAAGGCGCCGGTTCCGGGCCGGGTGAAGACGCGCCTGGTCCCCGCGGTCTCTCCCCAGGAGGCGGCCAGGCTCTATCGCGGCTGGGTCAGGGACGCCTACGCCCGCTTGGAGCGCATGGATTCCATCTCCGTTGAAGTGGCTTATGACCCCCACCCCGACTGGCCCGAGCCGGACTGGATCGGACCGGCCGGCGCGCTCCACTTCCCGCAGGAGGGAAAATCACTGGGGGAAAGGCTGGAGAAGGCCTTCGTCCGCGCATTCTCCCGAGGCGCCAGGAACGCGGCGGCCCTGGGTTCGGATTCTCCGGGGCTCCCGGAGGATTTCATAGCCGAAGCGTTCCGCGAGCTGCGGACGCACGACCTGGTCCTGGGCCCCACTTCGGACGGCGGCTACTATCTGATCGGGCTGGCGGGAAAACCCCGGCCCGGTCTTTTTCGGAAGATATCCTGGTCGACCGGCCGGGTGTTCTCCCAGACATTGTCGGCGGCCCGCGGGCTCGGTCTTAAAATCCATGTCCTCGGGGAATATTTCGACGTGGATCGTCCGGAGGATCTCCTGCGGATCCCCGCGTCCGCCCGCGGCGGGAACGGAACGATCTCCGTCATCCTTCCCGTGTACAACGAGGCGGAGACATTGGGACGGACGGTGCGCTCCCTGCGGGAGTCCGCCGGTCCCCATGACGTCGAAGTGGTCGCGGTGGACGGCGGGAGCCGGGACGGGACTCTGGAGGCGGCGCGGTCCTGCGCCGATCTGGCCCTCGCTTCGCCCAAGCGGGGGCGCGCGGCGCAGATGCACCTGGGCGCGGAGCGTTCCCACGGGGAGATCCTGCTTTTTCTTCACGCGGACACCCGCCTCCCCGAGGCATGGCCCACATTGATCCGGAACGGACTGGCCCAGGCCAGCGCCGCGGCCTTCAGCCTTGATTTCGATATCGGCGGATATCCCTATAACCTGATCCGTGCTCTCGCCGGGTTGCGCAACCGCCTGACCGGCGTCCCCCACGGCGACCAGGGCCTGGCGGTCCGGCGCATCGACTATTTTTCCGCCGGCGGCTTTCCGGACGTCCCCCTGATGGAGGAGTACGCTCTGCTGCCCAAGCTCAAACGGATGGGTCCCATGGAGGTCTTGAAAGAGCGGGCCGTCACGTCGGCCCGAAGATACGTCCGGCGCGGCCCCCTCCGCAACGCCTTGCGCAATTCGCTCCTGCTTCTGGGTTACCACGCGGGAGTCCCGGTCCGGAAGATCGCTTCCTGGTACCATTCGTAGGGAGGAGATATGACGCGAAAATGGATTGACGTCTCCGTGCCGGTCCGGACCGGAATGACGCATTGGCCGGGGGATCCCGGGGTGAGGATCAAGCGGTGGCGCGATCTGGAATCAGGGGATATCTGCACCGTCTCGGAGCTCAAAATGGGCTCCCATACCGGGACCCACATGGACGCGCCCGCCCACTTCATCCGGGCCGGGCGGTCCATCGACCGGATGGATTTGGACGCGACGATCGGTCCGGCGCGGGTGGTCCGGATCCGGGACCCGCGATGCGTCAGGCCGGAGGAACTCGCCCCTGTGGGGATCCGCCGGGGCGACCGGATCCTCTTTAAGACCGCCAATTCTTCCCGGTGCTGGAAGGCGGAGGGGTTCGTGAAGGATTTCGTCTATGTGTCCCGGGAGGCGGCCCGGTTCCTGGCTCGGACAGGGGTGCGGATGGTCGGGGTCGATTACCTTTCCGTGGGCGGCTACTTCCGGGACGGCGTCGAGACTCACCGGGAGCTCCTTTCCCGCGGAGTATGGATCGTGGAGGGGCTGGACCTTTCCAAGGTCCGTCCGGGTCCCTATGATTTGATCTGCCTGCCCCTCAAGATATTGGGCGGGGACGGGGCCCCGGCGCGGGCGGTGGTGAGGCCGCGCGGGAAAAAATCGGAGGCCATATGAAGAAAACACGGAAGGCGGAAAATGAATTCGGCGTCATCGGCCTGGGCCGGATGGGCGGCAACCTCTCGCTCCAGGCCCTGAAAAAAGGGATGAGGGTGGCCGGATTCACTTTGGAAGGACCTCCGCCCGAGCTGGTCAAATCCGGCCTGGTGGAAGTCAAGCAGGTCAAGGATTTTTCCTCGGCGCTGTCCGGTCCCAGGGCGGTCTTCCTCTATGTTCCCGCCGGTCCGGCCGTGGACCTGTTGATCGAGGAGCTGGGAACGGCTCTTTCAGCCGGGGACGTGGTGGTGGACGGCGGGAATTCCTATTGGGGGGATTCCATCCGCAGGCACGGGCGCCTCAAAAAACGCGGGATCCATTTCGTGGACTTGGGAACGAGCGGCGGGGTGTCGGGAGCCATGAACGGGGCCTGTTTCATGGCGGGAGGAGAAGAGCCCGGCCTGTCCCG
>MGUT01000015.1:10676-21712 GCA_001800095.1 Elusimicrobia bacterium RIFCSPLOWO2_01_FULL_64_13
GCCATCCTCAAGGAAATGGCTGTGCCCGACGGCTATGTCCGCGCCGGCCCTCCGGGGTCGGGCCATTTCGCCAAACTCGTCCATAACGGCATCGAGTTCGGCATGCTCCAGGCCATAGGGGAGGGGATTGACCTTCTGGAACATTACCGGGAAAAACTGAACGTGGCCGAGATCCTCCGCTCTTGGAGGCACGGGTCGGTGATACGTTCCTGGCTCGTGGATCTCATGCACGAGGCGTATCAGAAGGAAGGGGGGTTGGCCGATGTGCCCGGTTACGTCGAAGACACGGGCGAGGTCAATTGGCTCGTGGCCGACGCCCTCCGCATGGAGGTCCCCATTCCCGTGATCTCCCAGGCGGCGATGCAGCTCTTCGCGTCCCGCGACCAGAAGAAGAACTGGGCCAGGGCCGTCAACATGATGCGCCGCGGTTTCGGCGGCCACCCCTACGGCCCGTCCGAACCGGTCCGCCGCGAGCGCCGGGAAGGGCGCGTGGGAGAATTCCCCCGGGACTAGCTATTCCGGATTTTTCAGTCGGCTGACAGCAGCTCTCTGAACAAAACGTTGGACGCCAGCCAGCCCGACCGGGTCATGCGGATCCGGTCCTCTCCGCACTTCTGCAAAGAGCCTTCGGCGATGAACCGGGACAGGACCTGGCCGAAAAATCCCTCCGCCTCGGAATCGATCCTGGCGCCGTCGCTTAGGCGGAGCGAGAGGATCAAGTCCTCTTCCGCTCTCTTCCGCCCCTCCAGACGTTCGGTCTCGGCGACCGGCGACAACCCCGTTTCCACGCGCTCGAGGTAATCGGACAGCCGCTCCGTGTTCCGCCAGCGCGCCCCTCCGTAGAATCCCGCAGCGGAGACCCCCGCCCCCAGGACCGGCAGGTTCTTCCAGTAGCGCAGGTTGTGGCGGCATTCATATCCAGCCCTGGCGAAATTGGAGATTTCATAATGGCGGTATCCTTCCGATTCGAGGCGTTGGGACGCGGAGGCGTACATTTCGGCCTGGAGGTCATCATCCGGCCTGTATCCCGAACAGCCCAGGGCGCTGCGCTCGTCCACGTCCAGGGCGTAAGCGGACAGGTGCTCCGGCCCGAGAGCGAGGGCGAAATCGATGGTCTCCTTCCAATCCGCGAGAGTCTGCCCGGGCAGGCCGTAGATGAGGTCAACGTTCAAATTGGGAAATCCGGCTTCCCTGGCCGCTCGGAAGGCCCGGGCGAAGTCCGCCGCGGTATGGCGGCGGCCCATCTTTTTCAGGAGGCCGTCCTGGCCGGCCTGGAGCCCGAGGCTGACGCGATTGACGCCGAACGCCCGAAGATCCTGGAGCTTTTCCCGGCCGGTCCCGGCCGGCTCGCACTCCACGGTGATCTCCGCCCCGGGTTCCAGATGAAAGACCCGTCGGACCGTCGCGAAGAGGACGCGGAACTCCTCTTCGGATAAAAGCGTCGGGGTCCCGCCTCCGACATAGACGCTGTCCAGGGCCATGCCCTTCCATCCCGCCAGCTCCATGGACAGGGCCCGCAGGTATCGCGGGATCTCCCCGCGGAGGCCGGGGAACGTGGCGAAATGACAGAACCTGCACTTGACCGCGCAGAAGGGGATATGGATGTAGAGACCGGCGTCGGAGACGGCCACGGTCAACGGACGGCGAGGGAAAGCTGGTCGATGGCGTAGAAGCTCGGGCCGGGCCTGGTCCGGCTCGCCGAGATCCAAACGCCCTGGATGCGGTCGAGGTCGAGCGAGGCGTCTCCGCCCCAGAGGTAGACGAGGTCCTTGACGGGGATCTCGATTTCCTGCCATTGGTCCGGGCCCTGGAGGGCCGCGAACGTCCAGCCGAACGTGGACCCGTCGTTATCGGCCAGCTTGAACTCGAAGCGATTGGGCTCTCCGGACCACTTGAAGAAGAACCGGATGACGCTCCGGTCCCGCAGGACGAACGGGAAGCTTTTATGGATCTGGACCCAGTTCCCCAGGGACGGGTCGTAGGCGAACCCGATCGCCCGGTTTCTCACGCCGGGAACGCTGACGATATTGGCCGGGCCCTTTTCGCTTTCGATTTTCCAGCCCTCGATGCCGTCGCAGGAGTCGAGGATCCCCGTCGCGGGCTTCGCGCCTGATTTTTTTGCGGAGGGTTTGAGGGTCAGTTCGTCGATGGAGATACTCCCCTGCCCTCCCTCTCCCGCGCTCAAAGCGAAATAAATCTGGCTCACGCCGTCCAGATGGGGGTCGCCTCCCCACCAGTAGGCGAGACCGTCCAAATCGACTTCGAGCTTTTCCCAGGGCCGGTCCGGGGGGATGGAGATCTTGGCTCCGTAGTTGGTGCCGTCGGCGTCCACGAGCTTGAGTTCGAGGTCGTTGGCCTTCCGGCCCGAAGTTTTCAGGAAAAACTGGAGGGTCTTGCCCCGGGGATTCGAGATGGCGAAATCCTTTTTGATCTGCACCCAGAGTTTCCGGCCGCCGTTCCCCAGGTCGTAATCCATCCGGAGGGCCTGGCCCTCGCGTCCCGGGACCGGGCTCAAGCCGACTGTGGCGCCCGGGGCTTCGGAAGAGACCCAATCGTTCGAGCCGAAATCGTCGAGGAGGAGGCCCTGGGGCGGAAAGAAAGGTTCGGGGGCTTCCCTCCCGGTCAGCTGATTGAAAACCCCCGCGATGGGCATGCGTTCGAAGGCGGGGGCTTGGGCGGGAAATCCTCCCGTTCCGGCGCCCGGCTCGGAAACCGGAGCCGCCTTTGCCGGATCCTTCGCGGCCTCGTCCTTCCCGTTCCGCGGAGCCGGGAACCGGGCCATGACGGCATAGGTCCCGATGGCCGCCGCCAGGAGGAGCCCGGCCAGGATCTGTCGGGTACGGCCGGTCAGGCGCGCTGAAGGGAGAGGATCGCTTTCCGTCAGAGTTCTTTCCGGGTCCGGAGGGAACGGCGCGGGAGACGGCTCCTTTTTTCTGTGAGGCGGCTGGGCCCGGTGCGGGGGCTTGACGGTTTCGGCGCGATGGTCCCGCTCGGAGAGGAGCTCCGCTTTCCGGGCGGAACCGTTCGTCCCTTCCCGTTCAGCCAGGATTTTCTCGACCTTCCCGATGAAGTTCAGGGCCCGGTGATAAGCGTCGTCCCTCTGCTCGGAAACGGCCGGCTCGTCCGTGTTGATGGCCAGCTTGATGTCGAGGCAGTTGGCGGGATTCTTCTCGTTGTACGACGTGATGTCGGACTGGATCCGGAGCGCCGCCTGGAGGACGTCCTGGGAGCTGTTGAAAGTGATGAGGTAGGCGTACCCGACGTTCTTGATGATGGTGCCGCGGTTGAGCGCGATCGAGGAATCGATCAGGGAATGGAAAGTGCGCTGGATGCCGGTCACGTCTTCGCGGCTCAAGGCCGGGGGCATTCCGGTGAACCCGGTCAGGTTCACGAGCATGAAGTTGTGCCGGCGGACCGGAGCGCCCGGGTTGTCCGTCTGGACGGCCAGTCCCGCGCCGGCTTCCGGAGGAACGTAATCAAAATGCTCTTCGGCCAAATTCTCCGCCTTCATCTCTCCCTAGTCCGCCCCAAAGCAAAAAAGACACATCCCCATCCGATCCTGTCCGGCGATCGGGCGATGCATCCCGGCTGAATCCGCCCTGTCGAGCCCAGCGGAACTTATCGGGTGTGACATAAAAACGGGCAACAAACGCTAACTAACAATGGATTATAGCAGAATATGGAATTAATTCAAGAAAAAAATCACTATTTATTTATACGGACCGGGTCCGGGACCGGAATCAGGCGCGTGATTTTTTCAGGCAGTCGTCCACTTTTTGGATGAGTTCGTTCACGCCGAATGGCTTGGCGATGAACGCGGCGACGTTCGTGGACATCCGGAAGATTTCCTGGGTGTGGGACTTGGAGGTCACCACGATCAATGGGATGGCGCGGGTCTCATCGTGCTCGAGGAGCTTGGACTGGATGACGTAACCGTCCATGTTGGGCAGGAGGAGGTCCAGGAGGATCAGGTCGGGACGGATGGAGCGGGCCAGCTCCACCGCCCTTCCCCCGTCGCCCGTGTGATGGGTCTGGTGCCCCCGGTGCTGGAGGACCATCTCGATCAGCTCCACGATGAGGACCTGGTCTTCTACGATCAATATCTTGGCCATGGAAGCTATCCGGAGGCCATGATATTAAATTCCCGCGGGGAAATCAAAAGCGCCGTCGCCGGCGCGGTGGGATTACGGTCTAAAAATGATAAAATGACTCCATGCCTCTTTCCAGCGCGGAACTGCAAGGTTTCCTGTCCAGGATCCAGCCTTTCAGCCATCTGACCCGGGGAGAGATCAAGGAGGTCGGTTCGCACCTGCGCGAGGCGGGCTATCAGCGCGGGCAGACCATCTATAACGAGGGGGACGCGGCCGACAGCGTGTGGGTGGTGTTCGAGGGCAGGGTCCAGATCCTCAAATATACTTCCGAAGGCCGCACTTTCGCCATCGAAAGCCTGGGCCGGGGCGAACTCTTCGGGACGCTCTGCCGCCTGGGCGGGAACGGCAAGTGCTATCCCTGCACGGCCGTGGCCGCCGGACCCACCAAGGTGCTCCGGATCCTCGACCGCGTGTTCCTCGATTTTTACGTCAGGAGCCCCGGCATGGTCCGGGGAGTCTGCGCCCTCTGTTCCCGCCGGCTCAAGGACGTGCAGGACCTCCGCTGCATGGGCCAGGAATCCGTGCCCGTGCGGGTCGCCACGATCCTCATCCGTCTTTTCCATGTCCACGGACCGGTCATTCCCTTCACGAAAAAGGAGATCGCCGAACTGTCCGGGACCACTCTGGAAACCACCTTCCGCGTCCTGACCCAGTTCCAGAAGAAGGGCCTTCTCCTCTCCCTTCACAAGAAAATCCAGATCAAGAAATTCGAAGACCTCAAGACCCTGACCGATACCCTGTAAGACCGCCTCCCGCCCGCCCCCCGCGGACTATGATCTGCGTCATAGACGGCAAATCCATCCCGCTGGTATACTCATAGCGGTGCAAGGATGAAAGCGCGGCCGATCCAGGTTCGCCGGTTTAAGGACGCGAAAGGCGGTTACCGCGTGCTGGCTTCCTGGAGGCGTCCGGAACGGGCCGTCCGCGAAGCTAAAGTGGATCTTTGGATCCCGGAGCTGGCGCCGCGGGTGGGCCTCATGCGGAGCTACCGGCAGGGGCGGATCGGTTGGAAGGAATTGAATGAGCTTTACGCCTGCCAGCTCCGGTCTCCGGAAGCCCAGAATCTGTTGAAACCTCTGGCGCTGCTGTCGGTCCGGAGGAACATGGTGCTTTTGTGCGACTGTCCGGGAGGGACGAAATGCCCGAACCGGGTCCTGATCCAGGAATTGGAGAGCTGCCGCCGCGACGGCAATTTCGCCTTGAAACTCCATGAAAGGGACGCCTGAATTTGTTTTGACGGCCCAGGCGGCCCGGGAGGTTTACGAAAGTGATGACCATGGATATCGATCACCTGCTGGCTGAAGACCACGGGAGGCTTCGCGCGGATCTGGTCAGGATCCGGCAGAACTTGTCCCGTCCGGGCGTGCGGGACCTCATCAGGGCGTTCATCTCCGATTACGAGATGCACGAGAGCATCGAGGAGGAATTCCTGCTTCCCGTCGTCCGCGAGTATCTCGGGAGCCGCCGTAATCCCGGTCTGGTGCAGAGCTATGAAGAGGAGCACGAAAGGATCTGGGGGCTTCTCGAGCAGATGATGGACGCCCTGAACTTCACGCGCTATCGCGAGCTGCAGAAGACCTTCTTCGATATCGCCGCCTCCTCGGAAGCCCATTTCGCCTACGAGGAACGCGTCCTCTTCCGGGTGATCCGCGAAGTGATAGAGCCGGAGGTCCTGGCCAAGATCGGGGAGAGGGCTGAAGCGCGCATGGCGCGCTTCGCGCTCCATTGACTGACGTCGAGAGGGGCGGGAGTTCGAGCTGCGGGGAAATGCGCTTGCAAAACTGTTTTTTGCGAGTTATCATATGCTTCAGATTCTTCGACAAAGGAGTCGAGTGAATGACCAGAAACGTGGGCGCCGCGGACGGGGTCGTTAGAATCGTCACGGCGGTCGCCGGATTCGTTGTCGCCGCGGCGCTTTTGTCCGCCTGCGGCAAGCCCGAGGGCCCTCCGTCCTCTTCCTCCCCGCTTTCCCGCCAGGAGATGGCCGCGAAATTCCCGGCCGACCTGGGTCCCGCCACCGTGGACGTTTCCGCATACCCGCGCGAGGTCCAGGACGGCTACCGCGTCTTCCTCGCCGTCTGCTCTTCCTGCCATTCCACCGCCCGGCCCCTCAACTCCTCCCTCACCAGCGCGTTCGACTGGAAGCGGTTCGTCCAGAGGATGCACGTCAAGGTCGAGGACCGGGGCTACCACCTGGAGAAGCCCGACATGAAGAAGATCCTCGATTTCCTCGTATACGATGCCGCCGCCAGGAAGGTCAAGGGCAGGAAGGATTTCGAGGCGCGGCAGAAGGAGCTGAACGGACTTTTCAACGACATGGTCCGGGAGAGGGAGCGTTTGATTTCGGAGGAGACCAAGAACCTCCCCAAGAAGGAAACGCCCTACGTCGGGGTCAAATGAACCCTTTTAAATCGCCGGACAACGGCGGCCGCGGCCAGACTTCGGATCCACGGAAGTCCGACCGTTTTTTTATCCGATTTTCGGACGCTATCGTCTAACGGCCAGGACGCTGCAACCCGGTCTCATTTGGTGCTCGATGCAGAGATTCAGGTTCAAATCCTGATAGCGTCACCGGATCAGTCAGGTCAGACATATCCCCAAGGAGGTACACCATGCCAAGATCGTTCACACGCTTGTTCCTGACCGGAACAGCCGTCGTGTGGGCTTTCGGAACCGCGCAAGGAGCGACTCCCGAAAAGGTCGGGGCGTCCACCTGCATGTCCTGCCACGCCGAAGCGGCCGAGCAGTTCAAGCAGAATGTCCACGCCAAGACCTTCTCCGCCCTCAAGAATATCCCATTCGAGGAGTCCTGCGAAACCTGCCACGGTCCCGGATCCCTGCACGCGGGGGCCGCCGGCGACAAGTCGAATCCCGACTTCGCCACCATCAAGAACCCGGCGAAGGCGGGCGCCAAGGAGTCATCGGAGACCTGTCTCCAGTGCCATGCGGGCGGCCAGCAGATGTTCTGGAAAGGAAGCAAGCACGACGTCCAGAACGTCTCCTGCGCCGAATGCCACAGCGTCCACTCCGGGTCAGGGAAGAAGCTCATGGCCAAGGCGACGGAATCGGAGACCTGCTTCCAATGCCACTCGGCCATCAAGGGGCAGATCAACCGTTCGGCCCACATGCCGGTCGCGGAAGGGAAGCTCCAATGCTCCTCCTGCCACAATCCCCACGGCAGCCCGGGCACCAAGAACCTCAAGGCCGATTCCGCCAACAGCCTCTGCTACCAATGCCACGAGGACAAGCGCGGACCCTTCCTCTGGGAGCACATGCCGGTGCGCGAGAGCTGCCTGACCTGCCACCAGCCGCACGGCTCGCACAACGACAAGATGCTCTCGGCCAAGCGGAACCTGCTCTGCCAGAGGTGCCACAATTCCACCCGGCATCCGGGCACGCTCTATCAGGGGGGCGACGCGGGCAACCAGCATAACCGCATATTCAACCAGTCCTGCACGAACTGCCATTCCAACATCCATGGGTCGAATCATCCTTCGGGCAAGTTCTTCCTTAGGTAAGGGGGCGACATCATGAAAACCATGACCAATGCTTTATGGAAGACGGCAGGTTTGGCGGTTGCCGCGTGTTTATTGGCGGTCCCGGCCCGCTCCGAGACCACCGTGTCCCAGGAAGCGGAAGTGGGCTACCAGAACAGGCACCAGAGCGGCAACGAGGCGAAGTTCGAGGAATACGGCGAGGTGCCGGACGGTCCGGTGCTTAAACTGTACCGTATGAAGCTCGAGAAGGGCGGCACGGAGGTCGAGTTCAAGGCCAAGGACGTCCTGCAGGAGCAGCAGTCTTTCAAGGTGCTCGTGAACAAGGATTCCAAGCTCAAGGTCAAGGCCTCCTGGAACCAGACGCCCCACCTCTTCTCGAACGACGCGCACAGCCCCTACGTTCAATCGGCCCCCGGGGTTTTCGTCATCCCCGACACGGTCAAGGGGACCCTGGGCGCGGCCAACACCACCACGTTCGTGAACATCGTGAACACCCTGGATTCGGGAGGCATGCCTCTCGGATTCCGCAGGGACGAAGGGAGCGTTTCCCTCTCCCTCGCGCCCTCGGACTCGCTCAAGTTCAGCTTGAGCGCCACCGAGGCCCTCAAACGGGGCTCGAAAGCCAAAGGCGCTTCATTCGGGTTCAGCCACGTGGTGGAACTGCCGGAGCCCATCGACTACCGCATCTACAGCTCGAACGTGGGCGCGGAGTATAACTCCAAAGGCGTTCAGCTCGGGTTCGGCTACGGCTTCTCCTCGTTCAAGAACGACATCGAGGAGATGGTCTGGGACAACGGCAAGCGCTCGGCGGACCGCGCGGCCAGCAACGCCGGCTACGTCGCCGGCGACCAGAGCGCCAAGGGCCGGATGCACCTGGCCCCGGACAACGTCGCGCACAACGTCTCCCTGAACGCGGGAGCCAACCTTCCCTTCGGGAGCCGGGTCACGGCCTCGCTCTCCTACGGGGTGATGAGCCAGAACCAGGACCTCCAGCCCTACACCATCAACTCGGCCATCGTCAGGGGTTCCACAGGGACCCCGTCGGACGCGCCGTTCACGGCTTCCGACCCCCGGAACCTGCCCACGAACAAGGCCAACGCCAAGATGATCAACCTGGTCCAGAACTACGGCGTCACCAGCAACCCCTGGCAGTCCCTGACCCTGGGAGTGAAGTTCCGCTCCCAGATGATGGACAACCGCACTTCGGAAGTCATATTCCCGGGACAGGTGCGCTTCGACCAGGTCTGGGAAGGCGGCAACATCGAGAACCACGCCTTCCAATACCGCAAGACCCTGGTCGAAGGGAGCGCGGGCTACCAGGTCATCCAGCCCGTCTCCATCGGCTTGAGCTACGGGGTGGAATGGACCGACCGCGACCACCGCGAAGTGACCGAGCAGAAGGAGAAGACCCTTGCCGCCACGACCGACATCCGGCCGGCCGAAGGGTTCCTCATCCGGGGCAAGTTCGTGAACTCCAAGAGGCAGGTGGACCACTTCGACGTCGAGGACTTGAACGCCGGCAACGAACTGCCGGGGCTGCGCCGCTTCGACTTGAGCGAGCGGGTGCGCAACCAGGGCGGATTATCGGTGCAGATGAGCAAGGGTCCGGTGAACCTGGCCCTCTCGGGCTCCCTCCGGCACGACGATTACCGGGCGGGTCCGGGCGACCTCACCGACGGAGTGGCCGGCAACCAGAACCAGATGTACGGCCTCCTCGAGGACCGCGGCAAGCAGGCGGCCCTCGACCTCGGGTTGGACGTGAACGACCGGATCGGCGTGAGCGCCTTCTACGACTACGAGGACGCCCGCGGGCTCCAGAGGTCCAACGAGAACGCCGCCGTGCTGAACCAGGACGGAGCGACGGACTGGACCACCCGGACGATCGACCGCTACCACACGGCGGGTCTGGGTCTGGACATCAAGAAAGTCAAGGACCGCGCGGACATCCACTTCGGCTACGACCTCTCGCAATCGAAGGGCTCCACGGAACTCGTGGCCCTGGGTTCGGGACACTCGGGCAAGCCGAGCCTTCCCGACACCAAGATCACCAAGCAGGACGTGACCGTGAAGACGGACATCAAGATCACGGACAACCTGTCCCTGGGTCTCGGGTACCTGTACGAGAAGTACGACGTGACGGACTGGGCGACGGAGAACGTCCCCATCGCGTCCGGCCAGTTCGCCGGGCAGGTGAACATCTACCTGGCCGACGCTTCCCGGGACTACAACGCCCACGTCGGCACCGTGATGGCGAAGTATAAGTGGTGACGGACGGGATCATCCAGTACTGACGAAGATCCGGCGGGGCGGCTGACCGCTCCGCCGGATCCGGCGGAGGTTTTTCAAACCGATTTTTCCGGAGATCGATCTTCTTTCATATATCAAAGGAGGCCAAACATGAAGTTGACGATGCGATGGGCGTTCTTGGCGGCGGCGGGGATCCTGCTGCCGGCGGCTGTCCTGGCCGCGGAGCCGGCGAACGGAGAGGGGCAAAAGATTTACGACGCCAAGTGCGCCTCCTGCCACGGCAAGGACGCCAAGGGCAATCCCAACATGGCCAAGATATTCAAGGTGGAGACCTCGGCCCTGGACCTGACGTGGGAAGGGTCCTCCGGCAAAGAGGACGCGGAGCTGAAGGCCGTCATCTCCAAGGGAAAGAACAAGATGCCGGCCTATGAGAAACAGATCAAGCCGGAGCAGATCGACGCCTTGCTGGCTTACGTGAGGAGTTTGGCACCCGTGAAGGAATCCGCCGGCGGAGAAACGGCCGGGTCCGGGGAAGGCGCGGCCGCTCCCGTCGTTTCCGAAGCCGCCAAGGCCCAGTACGCGAAATCCTGCGCCTCCTGCCACGGCAAGGCCGGGGAAGGCAGCCCCGCCATGGCCAAGGTCTTCAAGGTGGACCCCGCTCTCCTGAACATGGTGGACTCCGACACCCTGGCCAAGTCCGACGCGGAATTGATCAAGATCACCCAGGACGGCCTGAATAAGATGCCGGGCTATCAAGGCAAACTTTCCGACGATCTCATCGCGGAGGTCATCGGGTACCTCCGCTCCATGAAGGCGGCGGAATAGTAAATCCGGACCAAAAACACCGTCATCATTCTTGGACCAACGTCGCGCCAGGGCCGTTCCGGGCAGGCGCCCTGCCGGGAAAAGAGCCGGCATTCGGGCGGGGCTTCTTGCCGCCTGGGCCGCGGCCTCGCTCCTCGGGGCGCCGGGACTCTCCGCCCAGGACAATGAGCTCTGCTTCTCCTGCCACGGACAGGGAGCCGCGGGGATTCCCCATGTAAGCGCCAAGGAGTTCGGCAGGTCCATCCACAGGAGGAACCTCTGCCTGTCCTGCCACGCGGATGCCTCGGACATCCCCCACCCCGCCAAGCTCGCCCCG
>MGUT01000015.1:21724-28892 GCA_001800095.1 Elusimicrobia bacterium RIFCSPLOWO2_01_FULL_64_13
CACAGGATCGAGACCGAGATCTACCTCAACTCCGACCACGGCCGGGCGCTTTCGCGCGGCGTCAGCCAGGCCGCGACCTGCACCTCCTGCCACGGGAAGACCCACACCCTCCTCTCCTCGCGCGACCCTCTCTCTCCCGTGCACCGCAGGAACATCCCCAACACCTGCGCCGTCTGCCACGCCGATCAGAAGAAGATGGCGGAGATCCGCCTGACGGAAAAAGAGCCGTTCGACACCTACCTCCACAGCATCCATGGGATCGCTTTTAAAGAAGGGAAGCTCAACGCGGCGGTCTGCTCCGACTGCCACGGGACGCACGACCTGCACGCCTCCTCCAACCCGGAGTCCAAGATCTTCCGGAGCAACGTGCCCCAGACCTGCGGCAAGTGCCACGAGAACGTTTTGAGCGTCTTCCGCAGGAGCATCCACGGCAAGGCCATGTCGGCCGGCATCAAGGAGGCCCCGGTCTGCACGGACTGCCACGGAGAGCACACCATCCGCGCCGTGAAGGACGAGGCCTCTTCGGTCTGGGCCGGAGCGATTACCAAGACCTGCGCCAGGTGCCATGATTCGGAGAGGATCGTGGCGAAATTCGGCCTGCCTCCGGACCGTCTGAAGAGCTTTCAGGATTCCTATCATGGGCTGGCCAGCCGCGCCGGCGACCTGCGGGTGGCCAACTGCGCCTCCTGCCACGGCTGGCACGACATCCTTCCTTCCTACGATACGCAGTCCTCCATCCATCCCAAGAACCTCTCCCAGACCTGCGGCAAATGCCATCCCGGGGCCCAGACCGGTCTTCTGTCTGGCAGGATCCATGGCGCCGGAGGCAGTGAAAAATATTTTCTCGTCAGATGGGTGGAAATCTTCTACTGGGTCATTATCCCGCTGGTCATCGGGGGAATGCTCCTTCATAATTTTTCCGACTATCTCCGCAAGGCTCTCTCGATTCCGAGCGGCACCTCCCATCCGCATGGGACGGGAATATTGAGAATGAACCGGAACGAAAGGTGGCAGCACGCGTTATTGATGTTCGCGTTCGCGCTGCTGGCCTATAGCGGATTTTCTCTGAAGTATCCGGAGGCCTGGTGGGCCAGTCCCTTCCAGTTATTTGGAGGCGAAGAGCTCCGGAAATCCGTGCACCGATGGACCGCGCTCGCATTTACCGTCCTGGGTTTCTACCATGGGTTTTACATGGTCTTGACAAGGCGTGGCAGGCATATCCTTTGGCACCGGCTCTTCCCGCGCGTTGAGGACGGGCTTGCCGCCGTCAAGGTTCTTTTATTTAATATGGGCATTGCCCGGGGAAGGCCTTCGCCGCGATATCCTTCCTATGTGGAACGGGTGGAATACTGGGCGCTCCTTTGGGGTTCGGCCGTCATGGTCCTGACGGGGTCCCTCTTGGCGTTCAACGACATCACTTTGAGGTACTTTCCTCTATGGGTAGCGGAGTTGGCCACGGTCGCTCATTTTTACGAGGCCGTGTTGGCTTCCTTGGCGATATTGGTCTGGCATGGCTATTGGACGGTTTTCGATCCCGAGGTCTACCCCATGAATTGGGCGTGGATTTGCGGAAAGGTGCAGCGTGAAAAGAAAAACTAAATGCTTTATCGGCCGCTGCTTGGCGGTCATGGGTACAGCCCTCTGGCTGGTCGGCGCGCTCGCGCTTTCCGGAACCTGTCAAGGCAGGACTCCCGGCGGGACTGCTCCGGAAAAAAACGTTTCCAGCCAATCGGATCCCTGTGGGGAGGACAACCCCTGCGGGGATGAAAAGACCGATCTATTGGGGAACTTGTCCCTGATCGAACCGGCATCGCCACGAAAGATCGACCTGGCCCGGACGAAAGAGATCTTCGACCGGGGGGAAGCGGTCTTCATCGACGGGCGATCACCCATGGCCTTTGCCACGCGGCGTATCCGCGGGGCCAGGAACTGCACTCTGGGGCGCTTTGAGGCCGACCTGGCCGAGCTGAAAAAGAGCATTCCCTTGGACCGGCGGCTCGTGGTCTATTGCGGCGGGGAAACCTGCAGTCTTTCCGAGAAGATCGCCCGCCGGCTCACCGCTGCGGGCTACGCAAACGTGCTGGTTTTCGAGGGCGGCTGGCCGGCCTGGGCCCAGGCCGGCTACCCCATGGAGCCCTAGGCCGTGGACTCCACCGCCGTTCGGTCCGCCGCTTTCTTCTCCAGGATATTCCTCGGGATCCTTTTCATTTTTTCCGGGATCGGAAAGGTGATCGACGTTCCTGGGTTCGCCGTGGCGGTCTCCGATTACGGCATCCTGCCGGCGGTCCTGGTCCGGCCGTTCGCGTTCCTGGTCGCCTGGACCGAGCTGGCGGCCGGGCTCATGCTCATATTCGGAGCGGGAGTGAAGTGGGCCGCCGGGACCGTCGCGGTATTGATGGGCGTCTTTTTCATCGCGGCCGCCGTCGGGCTCGCCCGGGGGCTGGATATCGACTGCGGCTGCTTCGACATTCCTCTCTTCGGCCCTTCCAAGCTCGGCTGGCATGTCCTGGCGCGGGACGCCGTGTTGGGAGGGCTGGCCTTGCTGGTATCGTTCGCCCGCAAGAGATCCGATGGCTGAACCGAATCCCGAGCTCGATCCGACCCATCACCCTTACAGGAAAAAGTGGTGGTGGCGGATCCTTTACGCCCTGGGGATATTCATCGAACGGCAGTCGAAATGGCGTTTCGGCCTGCGGCTGCGCAGGCGCTTCTTCTATCTCGTCGGCGGGGGGGCCGTCGCGTCCCTGATCATCCTTCTCGGGCTGGCCAAGTATTCCGAAAGCCCGAGCTTCTGCCATTCCTGCCACATCATGGAGCCCTACTACCAGGCCTGGAAAGGTTCCAAGCACAACAGCGTTTCCTGCGTCACGTGCCATTATCCCCCCGGCTCTCCCAAGACCATCCTGTGGAAGAAGTTCCAGGCCCTCTCCCAAGTGGCCAAGTACGTCACCCGGACCTATTCCTCCAAACCATTCGCCGAAGTGGAGGACGCCGCCTGCCTCCAATGCCATTCCACGCGGCTCCTGGAAGGCAAGCTGACCACGGCCAGGGGGATCCTTTTCGATCACAAGGCGCACCTGACCACCACCCGCAGGGACCGCAAGCTCGCCTGCACCTCCTGCCACGCCCAGATGACGGTGGGCAACCACATGGAAGTGACCTGGAACACCTGCTATCTCTGCCATTTCAAGGGCATGAAGGAGGGGCGCGATTTTCATCCCATCGGCGGGTGCCTGGCCTGCCATACCCTGCCCGACAGGAATTTCAAGCTGGGCAGCATGGTCGATAACCATCGCGATTTCTCCGGGAAGCGCGGCGTGGACTGCATGAGCTGCCACCAGGACGTGGTGCAGGGAACGGGGGACGCCCCCAAGGACCGGTGCTTCACCTGCCACAATCAGCCCGAGAAGCTGGAGAGGATCAGTGACATCCCGTTCATCCATGAGAACCACATCACCAAGCACAACGTCGCCTGCTACCATTGCCACACGGAGTTGGAGCATCGCGTCTCCACTCCCGGGGAAAAGGAGCTGGCTTACGACTGTTCGGTCTGCCACTTGAACCAGCACCTGGGCCAGAAGGATTTTTACCGGGGGACGGGCGCCAAGAACGTTCCGGCCATGCCCAGCCCCATGTACCTGGCCAACGTGGACTGCGTGGGCTGCCACATCAACAAGACCGAGGCCGGCCCCCACGCGGCATTCGGCGGCCAGACCTTCAAGGCCCCGGAAGAGGCCGCCTGCGTCCGTTGCCACGGGAAGGCCTACGCCGGCATGACGGCCAGCGCCAAAGGCATGATCGCCGAGGATCTTCGGGAACTGAAATCCAAGTGGGAGGCCGCCCGGGAGGGTCTCGCGGCGTCGGCCCTTCCGAAAACGAAGAAAGGCGCTTTACAGAAGACGCTTAAAGATGCAGAATACAACCTGGATTTCATCGAGAGCGTCCACGCGGTGCACAACATCTACTACGCCGCCCAGATCCTGCGCGAAGTGGACCGCATGCTGACATCCATCGGAGAGCAGTCCAAGATCCCCCTGGCCGACGTCAGCGACCGCCCCATCATGAGCGGCGGGTTCTGCGCCGTCATGTGCCACCAGGGAGTCGGGGTCAAGGTCCCGCCCGAGACCGTCCGTTACAAAGGAAGGACCATGCCCCATCTCATGCACGCCCAAATGATGTCCTGCACGAAGTGCCACGAGTTCGGATCCCACAAGGACGTCCGGATCAAGTTCAAGGAACAGGACTGCCAGGCCTGCCATGCCCTTTGATCCCAAGCTGACCCGGCGCGGGTTCGTCAACGTCCTCCTGGGAGGCGGCGTGGCCGGCTGGCTGGCCTCCCTCCTCTATCCCGTGGTCAAGTACCTCATCCCGCCGGAAGACGTGGCGGCGGAACCCGACGTGCTCAAGATCGGCGCGAAGGGCGAGTTCCCCGCCGGTTCGAGCAAGATCGTCAAGTTCGGCAAGAGACCCATCATCTTCATCCACACGCCCTCCGGGGAATTTCTAGCCCTTGCCGCGACCTGCACGCACCTCGACTGCATCGTCCAGTACCGCAAGGACATGGGCGCCATCTGGTGCGCCTGCCATAACGGTAAATACGACCTGAACGGCCGCAACATCTCCGGCCCCCCTCCCAAACCCCTGGAACAATACCAGGTCAAAGTCATCCAGGACGACATATTCGTTACCCGGGCATGAGTTCAGGATTCCAGGGATCCCGCCTTTTCCGCTGGCTGGACGAGCGTTTCGGCGCCGGCCGGCTCATCGAATGGGCCGGCCACAAAACCGTCCCCGTCCATCGCGGGACGGTCTTCTATTACATGGGAGGGGTCTGCCTCTTCCTTTTCATCGTTCAGGTCCTCTCCGGCATCCTGCTCCTCATGTATTACCGGGTCGGCCCGGATTCCTCTTTCGAGAGCGTCCATTACATCACCACGAAGGTGGATTTCGGCTGGCTCATCCGCTCCGTCCATTCCTGGGCGGCCAACCTGCTCGTCTTTTTCATCTTCATCCACATGTTCAGCGTCTATTTCATGAAGTCCTTCCGCAAGCCCAGGGAGCTGACCTGGGTCAGCGGGTTCGTTCTCCTGTGCCTGGCCATGGCCTTCGGTTTCAGCGGCTACCTCCTGCCCTGGAACGAGCTGGCGTTCTTCGCCACAAAGGTCGGGACCGACATCATCGGAGAACTGCCGTTGCTGGGGGAATGGATGCTGAAGATCGTGCGCGGCGGGGAGGACGTCACCGGGGCCACTCTCTCGCGGTTCTTCGGCCTGCACGTGGCCATCCTGCCCGGGTTCACCGTCGTCTTCCTGGGGATACACCTCCTCTTCGTCCAGGTCCAAGGCATGAGCCACGAGGGGGAGGCCGGCAGCAAAGCCATGCCTTTCTTCCCTAATTTCCTTCTTCGTGACCTGGCGCTCTGGCTTGTGATCCTGAACGTCCTCGCCATCCTGGCGGTATTCTTTCCCTGGGAGCTGGGCAAGAAGGCCGACGCGCTGGCCTCGGCGCCGGAGGGCATCAAGCCGGAATGGTATTTCCTTTTCACCTACCAGACCCTGAAACTGATACCGGGGAAAGTTATGGCCGTCCCCGGAGAACTTCTCGGCATCGTCCTGTTCAACCTGGCCGGACTGCTCTGGTTCCTGGTGCCTTTCTGGGACGCCGGGATTCCGGAAGGGAAGCGCGACCGGGCCATCAATTATCTGGGTCTTTTCGTGGTCATGTTCATCATCGCCATGACCATTTGGGGGAAATTTTCATGAGATTCTTAAGACGCTGTCGATCGATGGTCCGGGCCCTATGCCTGGCTTCGGTCCTGGCGGCGGGATGCCTCGTTCGGGCCGCGCTCGCCGCGGGAAGCAGCTGCGTCTCCTGCCACATGAATCTCGGCGAAGCCCAGGCCAAGATCATCCGGGATTTCCAGGGCGACATCCATCACGAGGCGGGTCTCTCCTGCCATTCCTGCCACGGGGGTGACCCGAAGACCGAGGACATGGCCCTGTCCATGAGTCCCGACGCCGGCTTCGTGGGGAAGCCGGGACCGACGGACATGCCCCGCTTCTGCGGCAAGTGCCATTCCAGCCCCGCCGTCATGAAAAAGTACAACCCGGCCCTGCCCGTGGACCAGGAATCCAAATTCTGGACCAGCCACCACGGAATGGAGCTCAAGAAAGGCAACGCCAAGGTCGCCCAATGCGCCAGCTGCCACCTGCCCCACTCCATCCGCAAGGCGGGAGACCCCCTCTCCTCCGTTCATTCCAAGAACGTGGCTGCGACCTGCGCCCATTGCCATTCCGATAAAGAGCACATGAAGGGTTCGGGTCTGCCTGTCAACCAGTTCGATAAATACATGAAAAGCGTGCATGCCGGGGCCCTTTATAAGAAAGGCGACATCGGCGCCCCCACCTGCAACGACTGCCACGGCAACCACGGCGCCCAGCCGCCCGGCGTGGAGAGCATCGCCATGATCTGCGGAAGCTGCCACGCCCACAACATGGAGCTTTTCAACGGCAGTCTCATGGCCAAGGCCTGGAAGAAGCGCGGCTACCACGCCTGCGCCACCTGCCATCAACACCACGACATCCTCCAGCCCAATCTGGACATGCTTTCCGGCAAGGGCAGCGTGTGCCTGGAATGCCATACCCCGCAGCACAAGGGCTACCAGGCCGGCGCGGCGATGAAGCGCGGCATCGAAGAGGGGGACGCGGTCTATTCGGAGGTCACGCGGTTCATCGATGAAGTCGAGCAGAAGAAGGGGATGGACGTGGCCGAGGCCAGGGACGACATCCAGGAAGGCCGGCAGGCCCTCATCCAGGCCCGGACGGCCGTGCACGGATTCGATGCCGGCAAGGTGGGTGAGATCGCGTCCTCCGCCAGGAATGCTTTGGAAAAGGCGAGGACTTTCGGACAGAAGGCCGCGCGGGAATTCTGGCGCCGCCGGGTCGGGCTGGGTCTGTCCACGCTTTTCATCACGCTGGTCGTGGCCGGGATCCTCCTCAAACTCCGGGACATCGAAAAGTAGCTCCTGAATCTGATAAAATAGGACTCGAATGGTTTGGACCGACGCCGTCGTTCACTGGCTGCACCTCATGGCTACCGCCGTCTGGGTGGGGGGGTCGATATTCTTCGTGTGGGTCTTCTCTCCGATCGCGCGCGCCCAACTCGATCC
>MGUT01000015.1:28901-34674 GCA_001800095.1 Elusimicrobia bacterium RIFCSPLOWO2_01_FULL_64_13
GTTCGGCTGGGGGTCGCTCGCGGCGCTCGGGCTGACCGGCCTGTACAAGCTCGGACAGATCTGGGACGCGGTCGATTTCTTCGACTCTTTTTTCGGCCGGACCCTCCTCCTCAAGCTCGCGCTCATCGGGATTATCCTGATCTTGAGCGTCTTGCACGATTTCGTCTGGGGTCCGGCCCTGTCCCGGCGGATGGCGGGACAGGAGGGGGGCGGGCCGCCCGACCCCAAAGCGCACCGGAGACTGGCCTTCTGGGCGCGGCTGAACCTGATCCTGGCCATCGCGGTCGTGTTCGCCAGCGCCGTGATGCTGCGGAGCCCTTACTGACATGACGGCCGTTCCGGTCTTAAGAAGGGTCTATTGGGAGACCACCGCGGGATGCAATCTGGAATGCATCCATTGCCGCAGGATCGACGTTTCCCATCGGGTCTCCGCGGATGAGATCACGACGGCGGAGTCCCGCGCCCTTATCGATGATCTCGCCGCGATGGGCAAGCCGGTCCTCATCCTCTCGGGCGGGGAGCCCCTCTTCCGAAGAGATATTTTCGACATCGCTTCCTACGCCCATGGCCTGGGCCTGCCCGTGGCCCTCTCCACCAACGGCACGCTGGTGACCGCGGCTATCGCCGAAAAGATCCGGGACTCCGGCGTGTATTACGCCTCCATTTCCCTGGACGGCGCCCACCCCAAGACCCACGATTCGTTCCGGGGCCCCGGCAATTTCGAGCGGGCCATCCAGGGTTTGAAGCATATGAGGAAGATGGGCGTCAAGGTCCAGATCAATTTCACCGTCACCAGGCAGAACGTGGGGGAGATGCGCGAGGTTTACGAACTGGCCAGGAGTCTCGACGCGCACGCCCTGTATCTATTCCTCCTGGTGCCGGTGGGATGCGGGATCCAGATCGCCGACGCCCAGATGCTCGGTTCCGCCGAGGTGGAGGAATGGCTCAAGTGGGTGGCGGACCTGGAAGCGGCGCGTTCCAAGCCGGAGGTCCGGGCCATCTGCGCCCCTCAATTCTACCGGGTCAAATCCCAGCTGGAAGCGGGTCGCGACGGCGGGCCTAGGACCGAACCGGAAAAGAGGCTGGGCTGCCTGGCCGCCATCAATATCTGTTTCATCTCCCACAAGGGGGACGTTTTTCCGTGCGGCTACCTCCCGGTTTCGGCCGGGAACGTCCGGCAGACGCCTTTGTCCAAGATCTGGGAGAATTCAGCCCTATTCCACAAGCTGCGGAACGAGGAATTTCTGGAAGGGAAATGCAGTCTCTGCGACTATAAGACCCTCTGCGGGGGATGCCGGGCCAGGGCTTTCTATCAGTTCGGGTCCGAATTCGCCGAAGAGCCCTTCTGCGACTACGAGCCGGCGGGGAAGCCCTCGCCATCCGCCAAGACCGTCAGCAAGAAAATTGAAAGTAGATAGTTGACCTCTTTTCCAGTTCCGCAGAGCGGAACTGGAAAATTCGGGATGCCGAGATTCGAACTCGGACTACATGCTCCCAAAGCACGCGTGCTACCATTACACCACATCCCGCAAAGCAATGACTGCAAAACCCGTCATCGGGGCTTTGCAGTCATTATAGAACATTTCCGATTCCGGAAGGCGGGGCCTTCCCGGACCGGCGGGCGGGATCCCGCCTACTTGATCTCTACGGTCGCTCCAACGTCGGAGAGCTTCTTCTTGAGCTCCTCCGCCTGGGCTTTGGGAACGCCTTCCTTGACGTTCTTGGGCGCGCCCTCCACGAGATCCTTGGCTTCCTTCAGCCCCAGTCCGGTGATCTCGCGCACGGCCTTGATGACCCCGATCTTCTTGTCCGCCGGGGCGGCGCTGGCCAGAACGACGGTGAAATCCGTCTTCTCCTCGCCTCCGGAGGCGGCTCCTCCGGCGGGGGCCGCTCCGGCCGCCGCGGGGGCCGCGGCGACCGCCGCGCTCACGCCGAACTTCTCTTCGATGGCTTTCACCAGCTCCGAGAGCTCGATGACCGACATCTTGGATATCGCGTCAATCATTTCATCTTTGTTGGGCATGGTTTGATTCCTCCTTGGTCTCTATTGAAATTCAGGCGGGTTTCGCGGCGCCTTTCTGGATTTCCAGGGCCTTGAGAAGCATGGCCAGCTTCCGGACCGGAGCCGCGAGCACGCTCGCCACGCGCTGGATGGGAGCGTTCAGGGTGCCCGCGAGTATGCCGAGCAGCGCCTCTCGGGACGGCAGGGAAGCCAGGACCCCGATCTCTTTTTCGGTCAGGAGCTTGCCGGCGAGGCATCCCGCGACGATCTTCAGTTTTTCGTTCTTCTTGGCGAATTCAACGAGGATCTTGGAAAGGGCCGACGGGTCTCCCTTTTGGAACGCCACGGCGGTCGGGCCGGTGAAGTATTTGACGAAAGCTTCCAGGCCGATATTTTTCAGGGCGATGCGCGTCAGGGTGTTCTTGACGATGCCGTAGCGGCAATTGACGGCCGAGAGCTTCTCCCGCAGTTCGTTCAGGTCCGTGGTCGGGAGGCCTTGATAGGACGTCACGATCAGGTTGGGGTTGTTCTTCAGCTTTTCCTCAAGGGCCCGGACGGTATCGACGTTCTTTTGGTTCGGCATTTTTCCTCTCTCCTCGCATAAAAAATGGCGCCCTCTAATGACAAAAGGGCGCCTTCTTCCTCTTGCCTCGGTAGGTTCCGTTGCCGGAATTATCCGCGAGCGCGGGCCTACTGTCTTAGACGGTCTTTATGACAAGGATAGGATACTAGATTAGAAGCCGAATGTCAATCCGACCGACGCGGAGGTCTCGTTGAGGACGCTTCCCTCCACGACGATGCCTTCGTAGGGGAAAGGTTTGAATTTGAATCCGAAAAAGGGAGACACTCCCACGCGGGTCCCGCTGAAATTCGCCCCCGTGGAGAGTTCGTCGAACTCGGCCCGCGTGCGGCTGACCTTGACTCCCAGATAGGGGTCGATGGAGGCCTTGACGGAACCGATATCGAAAATGAACTTCTTACTGGCCATCAGGGCGCCCTGGATCTCGAAAAGGGTCAGGCGGTTGGAACTGTCCGATATGACTTTGCCGTCTCCCGAGACGAATTTGGTGAGCTGGTAGCGTGAATGCGTGGCGCTGAATTCCAGGGACAGGGCGGGAGTGACCATCGTGTAGGGGACGAGAGTATACTTGATCCCGCCCCCGACCACGTAGCCGGGATTGTCGGTGGCATAGCTGTTGGAGTAGGATCCGGACGGGATCTTCAAGTCGTAAGTGCTGACCCCGCCCAGGACATAGTACTGGAGGCCTGACTCAAAGGGCTGGAATGTCAGCTTTCCCATGACCCCGTTCCCGCTTCCCTGGGATTCGAGTTCCGTGTTCGACGTGGCGGTTATCGTGGAATTTCCTACCCGGAGGGGAGACCTGGCTCCCACGTTGATCTCCAGCTCCTGGTCCGCCATGTGACGATAATAGACCTCGCCGTGCAGCCTTTTGGAGCCGAGTTGGGTGGCGGGGGACATGATCTCCGTCGCCTGGAGGGGCGATAAGCAGATGCCAATAAAAACAATCTGATAAATTAACGCGTTTCTTACTCTCATATCGTACCCCCCATTCCATCCGGAAGACAAAAAAAACCCAACAAATCCTACGGGACTCGTTGGTTCAGACGTGAATCTGAACTTACTTCGGCAGCCCAGCCGACGTGTCCGCCATTTGTAGGCGGAGGTAGTCCCGTGTCCCGGCCATCGCCGGAACCCTCGAGGCAGGCTCGAGAGGCTTTGCGGCCCCCGGTTTTCCGGGGTGTGCCATTGTCGCGTAAGCGTTATCCGTCCCCTAAATATAACCCCGGACCCGGTTTTTGTCAAGATAGATACTTGAAAAATAGGGGTTTGCCTGGTATCACAATAGCTGGAAAACCAATCTATGAGCGGAATCCGCGAACTATGCGGCCGGCTGGTCTGGATGGCCCTATCCTTCTCCGTCTTTTTTTCGGGCTGCGGGTTCCAGACCATGGCCGTTGTGAGGAAAGAGAATTGGAAGGGAATGCCGGAAATCGGTCCCGTCCCCGATCTGCATCTTGTCCTCATTTGGAAGGAAGACGCCAAGGCGACCGCGTTCCGAATGGGGGACCCGGCAAGGCTGGCCGAACTCCTGACCCGGGAATGCGCCGGCAAAGGATGGGGGAATATCAGGTCCTACCAGATCGTTGAGGATTCCGCGGACATCGAGCCCTGGGTCCCGTATTGGAGGCCCGAGGTCCCGGTCCTGTGGGTGGACGCCGGATTCGAAGTGAAGGCGGCCACGGACGGATGGACGGCCGCGCTCAACGCCAAGGCCCGCTTCCAGCCGCTTCTTTTCGAAACATCCCTCGAAGGCAGGCCCGTTGCGGCGCGGGTTTCGCGCTCTTCAGGCGCCGCCGAACTCCGGAGCGAGGAGGACCTTTTCGAACGATTCGCCTATGATTTTTTCTCCAAGTTCCCGCGCTTTGAAAAGATGGGATCGCTGCTCCGCTACCGGGTCGGAAAGTCCGCCATAATGAAACAGGCTCACTCGCTCGCTCGGAACGGGGATTGGGACAACGCCAAGAAGCTTTGGAAGCAGGGGGCCTGTTGCGGCAATGTCCCTGACGCGGACCTGTATGAGAATTTGAGCGTTGCCAGCGAAATGCTGGAGGAATGGAACCAGGCCCTCGGTTATCATGAGTCGGCCGTTTCGCAAAGAACGGGGGTTTTGGGGCGGCTCCTGACGGAAGAAATGGACCGGGAGCGGGGAATCATGCTGTCGGGGATGGTGGCTCTCTCCCGGCAATACGCGCCTTTCAAACATTCCTTAAATCCCAAGGCGAAGTTCGCCGTGCTTGGGTTCGAGAACGGGACCCGCGATCCCGAAGGGGATGACCGTCTGCGGGGAGCCGTCCTGCGGGCGGCGGAGAAGCACGCGGTGCCTTTGGCCTCTCCTCCGGCGGAGTTTCTCGTCACGGGGCGGTTGGAAGCGTCCGGGGGGGCGGTCCAGGCCAACTTAAGAGTGACCCACGCGGAAAGCCAGAGAACGGTTTTTGAGAAATCCTACCCTGCCGCGGGCGAAGGCGGTTTAGATGCCGCCGCGGAACGCTTCATCAGGTCCTGGCCCCATTTTATCATCCCAAAATGAAAGAACCAGCAACCATTGTCATGATTGCTGGTTCCTCAAAATTAACCCGGCGCCGACCTACTCTTGCGTACCCTTGCGGATAAACTACCATCGGCCCTGACGAGCTTAACTGCCGTGTTCGGAATGGGAACGGGTGTGGCCTCGTCGGAATAAACACCGGGAAAACCGGTAGAACATAAAGCCAAGCGATCAAAAACTTACCTATCAGTCACCCAAAATCGGGTGATGTAGCCAAGACACACGGCTGATTAGTAGCAGTTAGCTCCATCCCTTACGGGACTTCCACCTCTGCCCTATCAACGAAGTAATCTACTTCGAGCCTTCAGGGGGTCCAGCACGCTGGCCACCGCCGCCATCTCCTCTGCAAGACGATGCTTGGAAGAAGCATCGATTTCGAGGTATGGCGGTGTCCATCGTGCTGGACCCGCGGGAATCCTTATCTTGGGGTGCGCTTCACACTTAGATGCTTTCAGTGTTTATCGCTGCCGAACATTAGTTACCCAGCGATGCCCTTGGCAGGACAACTGGTACGCCAGAGGTTCGTCCATCCAGGTCCTCTCGTACTATGGACAGCTCCCCGCAAGATTCCTACGACCACGGTAGATAGAGACCGTACTGTCTCACGACGTACTGAACCCAGCTCACGTACCGCTTTAATTGG
>MGUT01000016.1:0-10883 GCA_001800095.1 Elusimicrobia bacterium RIFCSPLOWO2_01_FULL_64_13
CTGCGGTTCAGGGGAGAGGTGGGCGTCGGGGACCCTGTTCTGGTTCCCCGTGGTCGGCCTTTGCCTGGGCTGGGCCGCCGCCTCTCTCGATCACTGGCTGGCCTCCCTGTTCCCCATTCCCGCCAGGAGCGCCCTGACGCTCGCGGCCTTGGTCGTCCTGACGGGAGGATTGCACCTGGACGGCCTGGCGGACACCGCCGACGGCCTCTTCAGTTTCCGGGGAAAGGAATCGATCCTGGAGATCATGCGCGACAGCCGCACCGGCGCCATGGGCGTGATCGCCGTCTCCTGCCTGCTGATCATCAAGTTTGCCCTGATCTTCTCCCTGCCCGAGGGAGCCCGCCGGCCGGCCTTCCTTCTCATGCCTCTCTTCGGCCGCGCCGCGCTGGTGCTTATGATCACCTTCTTCCCCTACGCCCGCAAGGAAGCGGGGTTCGCCACGCCCTTCCTTGAGTACCGTTCCAAGTGGTACGCCCTCTGGGCGGCGGCGCTGTCCCTCCTGGCCGGGTGGCTTCTGTACGGGGCTCCCGGCGCCGTTTCCGCTCTCGCCGCCGGCGCGGCGGCGGGGCTGGCCGGTCTCTTCTTCAAGGAAAAGATCGGGGGCTACACCGGGGACACCCTCGGCGCCTCCTGCGAACTGATCGAGATCATCCCCCTCCTGGCCGCCGCCGCGGCCTGATCCCTGACGTCCGGCGAGGGACGGCGGCGGAATCCATTGACACTCCCGCCTGGATTTAGTATATTAACGCTTCTATGGGTCAGACGCTCCTCATTCCCAAAACCACCATAGCCAACGCGGAGACCGTTTCCCGCGAATGGTTCCTCGTCGACGCCAAGGACCTGGTCCTGGGACGCCTGGCCAGCCAGATCGCGATGATCCTGATGGGCAAGCGCAAGCCGTCCTACACCCCTTTCGTGGACAGCGGGGACTTCGTCATCGTCGTCAACGCCGACCGGGTCCGCCTGACCGGCAAGAAGATCGAGCAGAAGACGGCGTTCCGGCACACCGGCCATCCCGGCGGCGCCAGGATAACGCCTTACAAAAAACTGATGGAAACCAGGCCCGAGAAGGTCATACAGATGGCCGTTAAAAGGATGCTGCCCAAGAACCGCCTGGCATCCAGGCAGATCCTGCGGCTGAAACTCTATCGTGGGGACTCCCATCCCCATGCCGTCCAGAACCCCAAGCGGCTCGAAGCCGGCAATCCCATCCTGACATTGTCCTGATCCCATGGAAACCGCTCCCCAAACCCCTCCCAAACAGTCCGCGGCCCCATTGGAGATGATCCGGGCCACGGGCCGGAGGAAGACCGCGATCGCCCAGGTCGTGATGGTCCCCAGCGCGAACGGGGGCACGGTCACCATCAACCATAAATCCTTGGATGAATTTTTCGGCGGCAACGGCCGGCACGCGATGATCGCGGGGCAGGTCCTCCGCCTGGTGAAAGGAACGGAGAAATACGATTTCATCATCACCGTCCGGGGAGGCGGATTGACCGGACAGGCCGAATCCATCCGGCACGGCATCGCCCGGGCGCTCTCCCAGTGGGACCCCAAGACCAAGATCCAGATGCGCAAGGAAGGATTCCTGACGCGCGATCCCCGCGCGGTCGAACGCAAGAAATCCGGCCAGCCCAAAGCCCGCAAGCGCTTCCAGTACTCGAAGCGCTGACCCGCGGCCGCCCGGCGGGGAACATCGACCCATGCCGACGCTCTCCCAAGTCCGCAAGAAACCCGAACCCACCGACACTTCCCGCAAGGGCTACGCCTGGAACACCGTCCTCTTCAACTGCGACTGCCACTCATTCGACGAAGTGGAGCGCCAGCTCCAGAAGGCCATCCGCTGTTCTCTCTCGAAGGCCAGGGAGATATCCTGGCGGGTCCATTCCACCGGGTCCGCGGCGGTCTACGCGGGACCCAGGGAACGGTGCGAAGCGGTGGCGATGGTCCTGGAGGACATCGGGCTGATCGTCAAGGTCAGCCAGTAGGTCAGAGAGGTATTTTCTCGAGGGACAGGCCGGCGCAGGGCCCGGAAACGCACATTCCCGAGGCGGGATCGTACAGCGCCCCGTGGTTCCGGCAGACGATCCAGCGCCCGTCTTCCGTCAGGAAATCCCCGCCGCCCCAATCCAGGGGCAGGGAGATATGCCGGCAGAGGTTGACGTAGGCGTAGAGCTTCCCCCGGAAACGGACCGCGAACCCTTCCTTCTTCCCCGGCCCCCGGGGCCGGGTCTTCGCGCGGGCTCGCTTACCAGCTGATGAAGGGGAGATGCGAGGACGCTCCCATGAAAAAGAGCATGGGCAGGGACAGCCAGGTGTTCATGCGGGAGGCCAGGAAGGCCCGGCGGGCCAGGACGGCCTTGTCCTGCCCTTCACGCAGAGGGACCAGGCCCAGGAGCCGTTTTTGCGCGGGCCAGATGATGCCCCACACGTTCAGGAGCATGATGACGCCCATCCCTCCGCCGATGCCGATGGCGAAGGACGGGTTGGTCCCCACCCCGAATCTCTGGTACGCGGCGAAGACCGCGGCCGACATGACGGCGATGACGACGGCCGTCGCCGCGGCCAGCACCGGGCCCTTGCTCAAGGCCCCCTGCCCCCGGACCAGCTGGAAGATGACGGCGTAAGCGACCGCCACCACCACGAGCCAGGCCAGGAGAGGCATGCCTGCCCCGGAAACGGGTTCACCCGCGAGGATATGGGCGTAGTAGAGGATGCCCGAGACCACGGTCACCACGGCGCCCCAGCGGAAATACCAGAGGGTGGGAAGGATCAGGGACGGATTGACCTTGGGTTTGAGCTCGGCGTCCAGGCTCTTCTGGAACTTGACGTTGATCAGGTTGAACCAATACAGGAATCCGATCCAGGTGACGCCCGCCAGGAAATGGATCCAGCGCAGCGTGAACTCGAAGACGATCTTGGGAGTCAGGACCGAGAAATCAAGCATGTGATGCCTCCTTAATTTAAGGGAATGAGGGCCTGGAGCCATCCTACCATAAACCCGACTTTTTGGTCAAGATTGCTCCTCCGCCTCATTTCTTTACTTCCCTCCGGATTGAGGATATAATATCCGGGACCATGCGACGGAAAACCGCCTACTCCCTCTTCGCGCTCTTCGCCCTGGCCATCCTGGTTTGCGGGGGCGTCCTCCGCTACCTCCTGGCGGGACTGCCTTCGGTCCGCATTCTGGAAGAGTACCTGCCGGAACTCACCACCCGCATCACCGACGCCAAGGGGGACGTCATCACGGAGCTCTTCAGCGAGAGGCGGGTGTGGGTGCCCCTGAACGAGATCCCCATCGACCTGCAGAACGCCTTCATCTCCATCGAGGACGACCGTTTCTTCCGCCATTGGGGCATCTCCCCCGAAGGCATGATCCGCGCGGCCGTGAAGAACTTCCTCGCCGGGCGGGTCGTGCAGGGCGGCTCCACCATCACCCAGCAGCTCGCCAAGCTCATCTTCCTGACGCAGGAGAGGACGTTCACGCGCAAGGCCAGGGAACTCCTCCTGGCCCTGCAGATCGAGCACCGTTTCAGCAAGGAGGAGATCCTGCAGATGTACCTGAACCAGGTCTATTTCGGCCAGGGGGCCTACGGCGTTTCCGCCGCGGCCAGGAACTTCTTCGGGAAGAAGGTCCAGGAGCTCACCCTGCCGGAATGCGCCACGCTGGCCGGCATCCCGCGCCTGCCCAACTATTACTCCCCCGCCCGCAATCCGGAGAGGGCCAAGTCCCGGCGCGCGGTGGTCCTTTCCCGGATGCGCGAGCTGAAATACATCTCCGAAGAAGAAGAACGGCTGGCCGCGGATGCGCCGCTCAATGTCCTCCAGGGACCGGCCCATCCGACCATCGCCCCTTACTTCATCGAGCACGTGCGCCGGACGCTGGAGGCGTCCTTCGGCAGCGACCTCCTCTACCGGGGCGGGCTTTCCATCGCCACCACTCTCGACAGCCAGATGCAGGGGAGCGCCGAGCAAATCATGGAGGCAGCCCTGGCCTCGTTCGACAAGACGTTCGGCTCCCAGGCCGAGGCCATACGCGCCAAGGAGAAGACCGAGAACCTGCGCCAATCCGGGACGGTCCCCAAGGATTTCACGGTCCAGCCCTCCACCACCATCCCCAAGGTGCAGGGCGCGCTCGTGGCCCTGGACCCCAAGACCGGCGCCATCCGCGCCATGCTCGGGGGCAGGGACTTCACCGAATCCCAATTCAACCGGGTCACCCAGGCCAAGAGGCAGCCGGGTTCGGCTTTCAAGACTTTCGTATGGACGTCGGCCCTCGCGGACGGTTACACCGCCGCTTCCGTCGTCGACGACCTGCCCGCCGGCTTCTACAACGACGGCCGGTCCTGGAAGCTCCTGGAGGGGGCGACCGACGCCTTCCTCATCGAGGAGGCCACCCGGACCATGCGCCTGGAAGCCGACCAGGTCTGGGCGCCGAAGAACTACGACAACACGAACCTCGGCCCCATCACCCTGCGCAAGGCCCTGGCCTTTTCCCGGAACCTGGTCTCCGTCCGGCTGATCTACGCCCTCGGCCCGAGAAAGGTCGTGGAATGGGCCCATAAACTCGGGATCCGGAGCCCGATGGATTCCGTGCTCTCGCTCTCCCTGGGGACCTCGGTCCTGACGCTCCTGGAGATCACCTCGGCTTACGGGACGCTCGCGTCCGAAGGCATCCGCACCGAGCCCTACGCCATCACCAAGGTGACCGACTTCGACGGCCGGACGTTGCTGGAAAACTCCCCCAAGGAATCCGAAGCCGTCTCCCCCCAGATCAACTACCTCATCACCAACCTCCTCCGCGCCGTGATCACGGAAGGGACCGCCAAATCGGCGAGACGCCTGGGCCGGCCGGCCGCCGGCAAGACCGGCACCAGCCAGGACCAACGCGACCTCTGGTTCGTGGGGTTCACGCCCCAGCTGGTGTGCGGGGCCTGGATGGGGTACGACGACTTCTCGCCTCTGGGCAAGAAGATCGCCGCGGGCGGCGTCCTGGTGCCCTGGTGGACCGATTTCATGAAGAAAGCCCACGAAAATCTTCCGGAAAGGGACTTCACCGTGCCGGAAGGGATCACGTTCGTCAAGATCGATAAAAAAAGCGGGTTCCTGGCCCTCCCCAGCTGCCCGCAGGTCATCCTGGAGGCGTTCAACTCCGGGACGGAGCCCAAGGAATTCTGTCCCCTGGACCATTCCCTCGGGGTCCGCGCCGAAGCGGAACCGGCGGGGATTGAAGAGTAAGCAGGGTTATGTTATAATGGAACCCTGTGATCAAGCTCAGCCGGCTCAACGGCACTGAGATCGTCATCAATCCCGAATTGATCGAATGGATGGAAGCGAATCCGGACACCACCCTGACCTTGGCGACGGGATCGAAGATCGTGGTGGCGGACGGCATCGACGCGGTGATCCAAAAGATAATGGAATATCGCCAGGCGCTCACGGCCTCCGGCCAGGGCCCGGCGCAGACACTCCTCAAAACCTACATTAAAAAATAGGCGGGAACCATGGATTTCGCGACCATACTCGGCATCATACTCGCGCTCGGAGCGGTGGGCACCGCCATCGTCCTTTCCCCGGGCGGCGTCAGCAATTTCAAGTTCTTCGTCAACATCGAGGCATTTTTGGTCGTGCTCGGCGGGACCTTCTGCGCGCTCATGGTGAACTACCCCTGGGCCAAGGTCTGGGGGTTAAGGAAGGTGCTGAAGAAAGTCCTCCTGGACACGGGCGAGGACACCTCCCAGATGGTGGCCACTTTCGTGGACCTGACGAAAAAAGCCCGGCAGAACGGCATCCTCTCCATCGAGGGCGACGTGCGCAACGTCCGCGACGACTTCATGCGCCGGGGCCTGCAGCTCGTGGTGGACGGCCAGGACAAGGATTTCATCCAGAACATGCTCGAGACCGAGATCGGCTTCATCCGGGAGCGCCACAAGATGGGGGCCGAGATCTTCAACGCCCTGGGCACCTACGCGCCCGCCCTGGGCATCATCGGCACGGTCATGGGCATGATGCTCATGCTCGGGACCATCGACGACATCGAGGCAGTCCCCCGGAAGATGGCCACGGCCCTGGCCGCGGCGTTCTTCGGCCTAAGCCTCGGCTACCTGCTTTTCCTTCCCATGGCGGGAAAACTCAAGACCCGCTCCGAAGAGGAGCTCCTCCTTAAGGAGATCGTGGTCCGCGGCGTGCTCCTCCTCCAGACGGGCGCCGCGCCTTCCGCCATCGAATCCAACCTCAAAGCCTACCTCGAACCCGCCAAGAGAGCCCAGATCAAGGGAGCCTGATGCCCTTAAGAGCTCCCCGCGGCTTCATTCGGGAGGACGATTCCAGGGTGTCCCAGATCGGGCACCCGGCCCCGCCCTGGCTCGTCAATTACGCGGACCTCATGACCGAGATGGTCGCTTTCTTCGTGATCCTCTACGCCCTGGGCGCCGCCCTCAACAAGGATGTGATCTCCGCGAAGCAATCCGTCCAGGAAATGATGGACAACCAAGGCATCGAAGGGAACATCGAGATCACCAAGGACGGCATGAGGATCACCATGCAGGAGAGCGGGAAGACCGACGAGGCCCTGCCTTTTTTCGAGAGCGGCAAGGCCGACCTGACGCCCAGGATGGTCTCCATCCTCGACCAGCTCTCCCCCAAACTCAAGGACCTGGCCTTGAAAAAACACGAGCTCATCATCGAGGGCCACACGGACAACGTCCCGGTCCGCGGCGGCGCCTACCGCTCCAACTGGGAACTGTCCAGCGCGCGGGCGACGGTCGTTCTGAAATATCTCGTTGAAAAAACCGATTTCCCTCCGAACATGATCGGGGCCCTGGGGTACGGCGAGCACCGCCCCGAAGCCCCGAACGATTCCGAGGAAAGCAAGAGAAAGAACAGGCGGGTGGTCTTCTTCGTCAAGAACCCCCAAATTCAGACGTTTAACCCGAAAGGAAGTGAACCCTAATGGCAAAAAAGTACGTTTATTTCTTCGGAGCAGGCAAGGCGGACGGCAACGGCAAAATGAAGGACCTCCTGGGAGGCAAGGGCGCGGGCCTCGCCGAGATGTCGCGCTCGGGCGTCCCGGTCCCTCCGGGCTTCACCGTCACCACCGATACCTGCCGCTACTATTATTCCCACGGGCGCCGCGTGCCGCCCGAGCTCCAGGCCCAATTCAAGGATGCCATGCGGAAACTGGAAAAAGTCTCCGGCAAGGGATTCGGCGACCCTGAAAATCCGCTTTTGGTGAGCGTCCGCAGCGGGGCCAAGTTCTCCATGCCGGGCATGATGGACACCATCCTGAACCTCGGCTCCAATGACGCCGTGGTGGAGGGCCTCTCGGCCCTGACCGGGAACCCGCGCTTCGTGTGGGACTCCTACAGGAGATTCATCCAGATGTTCGGCAACGTGGTGATGGGGATCGACAAGTCCGAGTTCGAACGCGCCATCTCCGCCAAGAAGCGCGAGAAGAACGTGGAGCTGGACACCCAGCTCGACGCCGCGGACCTCCGGGACCTGGTCGCGCGCTTTAAAAAGCTCTACCGGGAAAAAACGAAAGAAGATTTTCCCCAGGACCCGTGGAAGCAGCTCGTGCTCGCCCGCGACGCCGTCTTCAAGTCCTGGAACAACGACCGGGCCATCTCCTACCGCCGCATGAACAGGATCCCCGACGATCTGGGCACGGCGGTCAACGTCCAGACCATGGTGTTCGGCAACATGGGGGACACCTCCGCCACCGGAGTGGGCTTCACGCGCAACCCCATGAACGGGGCCAAGGAATTCTTCGCGGAATACCTCACCAACGCCCAGGGAGAGGACGTGGTCGCCGGCACCCGGACTCCGAAACACATCCCGCAAATGGCCAAGGAACTCCCGGAATGCTACGCCCAGCTCAAGAGCATCACCTCGCGCCTCGAGAAGCATTACCGCGACGTCCAGGACTTCGAGTTCACGGTCGAACGGAACCACCTCTATATGCTCCAGACCCGCACCGGCAAACGCACCGGCATGGCCGCGGTCAAGATCGCGGTGGACATGGTCCGGGAAAAGCTGATCTCCAAGGACGAGGCCTTGCTGCGGGTCGAGCCCGACCAACTCTCCCAGCTCCTGGCCCCGGTGTTCGACGAGTCCCAGAAGAAGAACGCCACGCAGGTCGCCAAGGGCATCAACGCCGGGCCCGGGGCCGCCAGCGGACGCGTCGCGTTCACGGCCGAGAAAGCGGTCGAGCTGGCCAAGTCGGGCCCCGTGGTCCTGGTCCGGCCCGAGACCAACCCGGACGATATCGAAGGAATGAACGCCGCGGTGGGCATCCTCACCGCCATCGGCGGACGCACGAGCCACGCCGCCGTCGTGGCGCGGGGCATGGGCAAGCCCTGCGTGGTGGGCTGCCAGGCGCTCAAGATCGACCCGGGGACCGCCACCATGGCCGTGGACGGCCACCGCCTCAAAGAGGGCGAGTCCATCTCCATCGACGGCTTCACGGGAGAGGTGTACGTGGGCAGGATCCCGACCATCCCCTCCGAGATCGTGCGGGTCCTCCGGGGCGAGCTCTCCCACAAGGATTCGGAGCTCTACGGGGTCTTCAAGGAGTTCATGGGCTGGGCGGATGCGGCCCGCAAGCTCAAGGTCCGGGCCAACGCCGACATCCCCCGCGACGCCAAGGCCGCCCGCCAGCTCGGCGCCGAAGGGATCGGCCTCTGCCGAACGGAGCACATGTTCTTCGCGGAGGAACGCCTGCCCCTCATGCAGCAGATGATCCTCTCCGACAACGTCGTGGACCGCAAGAAGGCCCTGGACAAGCTCATGCCTTTCCAGAAGGAGGACTTCAAGGGACTCTTCAAGGAGATGCGGGGCTTCCCCGTCACCATCCGCACCCTCGACCCGCCCCTGCACGAGTTCCTGCCCAAGACCGAGGCCGAGGCCGAGGCCCTCTCCAAAAAGATCGGCATCCCCGCCCAGACCATCCTGGCCAAGTCCCGGGACCTGCACGAATTCAATCCCATGCTCGGCCACCGCGGCTGCCGCCTCGGCATCGTCTATCCCGAGATCACCGAGATGCAGGTGCAGGCCATCATCGGAGCGGCCTGCGAGCTGGCCAGGGAGAAGATCCGGATCGTCCCCGAGATCATGATCCCCCTCGTCGGCCACAAGAACGAGCTCAAGCACCAGAAGGACCTGGCCATCCGGACGGCGGACGAGACCATGAAATCCTACGGGGTGAAGATCAATTATCTCGTCGGGACCATGATCGAGGTGCCCCGGGCCGCCGTGACGGCGGACCAGATCGCCCGGGAGGCGGACTTCTTCTCGTTCGGCACCAACGACCTGACCCAGATGGGGTTCGGCTTTTCGCGGGACGACGCGGGCAAGTTCATTCCCGCCTACCTCGCGGAGAAGATCCTGAAAGAAGACCCCTTCCAGACCCTCGACCAGGAAGGCATCGGCAAACTCGTCGAATGGGGCACGTCCCAGGGGCGGAAGGTCAAGAAGGACCTCAAGGTGGGCATCTGCGGCGAGCACGGCGGGGACCCGGCGAGCGTCAAGTTCTGCCATAACGTCGGACTGAATTACGTCTCCTGCTCGCCCTACCGCATCCCGGTCGCCCGTCTGGCCGCGGCCCAGGCCGTGCTCGAGTCCAAAAAGAAATCGGAGTATTCTTCTAAATAAAGAGTGGGGGGGGTCGGGACTTCCCTCGCTGGATCGCTCGGCTAGAGCCTCGCTCTCGCGGAGCCAAACCTTGAGAAAGTGTTTGGCTCCGCTAGGTCCTGATCGGGAAGTCCCTCACCCCCCCGGAAGAATTTGATGCGTACTTAAGGGTAGGGGGACCTGGAAGCGGCTTTCTTCTCCTCCTTGGCCTTTTTCTTCTCGTACTTGCCCAGGTCCTTGATCTCCTTGTTGAGCCGGACGGCGAACTTCTTCCCGATGCGGTCCGGGGCCACGATCTCGAAGAGTCCCTGCTTGAAGTTCTCCTCCAGGAAGATCGAGCCGGATTCCAGCTCCAGGACCTTCACCGAGGCCGTTTCCGCCGTCTTAAGATTTTCCCCGTCCATGGCGTCGCGCTTTTCCTCCCTCGCCGTCCCCGCGGCGACGTAATCGAGGCCTGTCTGCCTCCGCACCGCGTCCCGGAAGGCCTTCTTCCTCAACAGCTCGCCGAAAAAATTGTCCTGGTTGAATTCGACCGGAGGCTCGTCCCTGGGCGCTTCCCGGCCGAGGACCAGGTCCGCCATGTCCCCTTCGGGGGTCGCGTAGAAGTCCGCGGGAACGTCCGCGGCGCTTCCCATGCCCCGGCCGGACTCGTCCGGGTTCGGAGCCAGTCCCGGCAAGTTCGGGTCCGGGGGAGAGGCCGTCTCGAGGGGGACCTGCGCGGAAGGGACGGAAGTCGCGCCGCGCTTCGAGATGCTGGAAAGGTAGACGGCGAAGGACGATCCGTCGAACACCTCGAGGTTGTTCGCAAGGTTGTCCCTGAACCCATCGCCGATGAGCCCGCAGATCCCCGGCTCGTCGCAATCGAAAGGCAGGACGAGGACCTTGAGTCTTTCCGGCTTGGGTTTTTTCTTGGCAAGTTTCTTCACTCCGGCGCACCCTCCGGAAATGAACAGGACCGACAGGAGCAGCGCCGCCGTCTTGGGGATCGTCATTCCGCGCATAGGTATTCCTCCAGTATTTTGGACAAATTCTTTCCCGCCTTCCGGGACGAGGCCGCCAGCCGCCAGAGGCCCATCCAGTCTCCCGGCCTGGCGCAGAGGTCGAGCCAGAAGCGCCCGCCGGGAACGCCTCCCGGACCCAAGGACCGGACCGCGGCCGGGATGTCCTGATCGCGGGAATCGCTCACGGTCCTGACGGCGCAGAAGGGGACCCCCCTGTTCCGGCAGACTTCGGATATGGCGCCGCCTTCCATC
>MGUT01000016.1:10892-16368 GCA_001800095.1 Elusimicrobia bacterium RIFCSPLOWO2_01_FULL_64_13
CCGGGCGGACTTCTTTTCCTCCGCTCTCAAAAGAACCCGGTCCGCGGAAAGAACGCTTCCCCGGTGCGCGGGGATCCCCAGGCGCCGGGAAATCCCGGCGAACGTCTCCAGGAGGGAGGGGTCGCTCCTGCCGGCGTCCAGGACCAGGTCTCCGGGGAGGGCCTCTTCGGCCAGGGCCGCGGCGAACCCGGCCGAGATCGCGAGGTCCGGCCGGCCGGGAGGACCGGCCATCGCCGCCTCGGCCGCCCGCCCGGCGTTCTTCCGGCCGATGCCGGTCAGGACAAGCTCCGCGCTCCCCCGGGGCGTATCCCGCCGGTAAGCCCCCGGGCCCGAACGCGTCCACGCGCCGATTCCCAGGATATGTCCCGCTTCCCATCGCGTCGCGCAGAATATCGTGATATTCATGAGAAGGTATTATCCCTATTCCGGAGAAGCCTTGTCAAGAAACATCGCCTTGACAAAACCCGGTTCGTGAGTTAGGATGGAAGTCGGCCCGTCCCGACGCCGGCCCCCCCATGGCTAAACAGAAAAAGAACCGCGACCGCATCCTGATAGTCGACGACAATTCCGAGATCACCGACGTCGTCTCCATGACCCTGGACGAGGAGGGCTACCCCTGCCTGGTCGCCAACTCGGGCGAGCAGGCCCTTTCCATTCTCGGGAACGGGTCGGGGGAATTCTCCCTCGCTCTCATCGACGTGAAGATGCCGGGCATGTCGGGGCTCGAGCTTCTCGAGACCGCCATGTCCGAGTATCCGGACATGGGAGTCATGATGATCTCGGGGTCGCAGGACATGGCCCAGGCGGTGGAAGCCATGAGGCGGGGAGCCCTGGACTTCATCTCCAAACCCTTCGAGACGGAACTCCTCATCCCGCGCATCCAAAAAGCCCTCGAGCGGGTGCATCTCGAGCGGGACAACCGCGAATACCAGAAGTTCCTGGAAGAAAAGGTGGACAGCCGCACGACCGCCCTCATCAGCAAGCACCGCTCTTTGCAGAAGCTCTACTTGAGCACGGTGGAGGCCATCGTTCGGGCGATCGAGGCCAAGGACCCCTACACCGTGGGCCATTCGAAAAGGGTGTCCAAATACTGCGCGCGCATCGCGGAAAAGCTGAACGTCCCCGTGGCCGATCTGAACGACATCGAGATCGCGGGGCTCCTGCACGACGTGGGCAAGATCGGCATCTCCGACGCCATACTCGCCAAGCCCTCCCGGCTCTCCATCGAGGAATACGAGTCGATCAAGGAGCATCCCCTGATCTCCCTCAAGATCATCGAACCCATCCAGGAGCTCAACCGCGTCAAGCTGTTCGTCAAGCACCACCATGAAAAATGGGACGGGACGGGATACCCGGACCGTCTGAAGGAGGAAGGGATCCCCGTGGGCGCGAGGATCCTGTCCGTGGCGGACGCTTTCGACACCATGTGGATCGGACGGCAATACCACGCTTCCTGGGACCTGGACACGGTGATCGAGGAATTCAAGAGGAACCGCGGCACCCAGTTCGACCCGGCCGTGGTGGACGCCTTCATCGAACTCGTCACGCACGACCAGAGCGCTTTCGACCTCATCCGGCAGGAAAACCCGCCCAGGTTCTCCCAGAACGGCACCCTCCGCTCGGGGTCGTAGACCCCCGTCCTAGCAGTAGCCGTTTTCCTTATAAAAGAGCACCGCTTTCTCGAGCGCCCCATCGACAGGGCTCTGCGGGAGCCCGAGTTCCCTGACCGCCTTGGCGGATGAATAGAACATGATCTCGCGCGCCATCCGGACCCCGTCCAGGGGAACGGCGGGCGGGACGCCCGTCAGCCGGGCGAGCGCGGTGGAGAGGAACCCGGCGGCCCAGGCGGCGGCATAGGGGATCTTGAACCGGGGGGCCGGCCGGCCGGATATCCGCGCGAGCGTCTCGAGGATCTCGCGAAGCATGAGGTTCCGGTGCCCCAGGATGTACCTCTCCCCTTTCCTCCCCTTCTGCAAAGCCAGCATGTGGCCTTCGGCCACGTCCGCCACGTCCACGAGATTCAGGCCCGTGTCCAGATAGGCGGGCATCCTTCCTTTGAGGAAATCCAGGATGATCCTGCCGGTGGGAGTGGGTTTGGAATCGTGGGACCCGACCGGCGTGGATGGGTTGACGATCACCAGGTCCATCCCTTCCGCCGCGAACCTGCGCGCTTCCAGCTCCGCCTGGTACTTGGATATTTTATAGGGCCCGATGAGCTGGGACGGGGCGGGGTCGAGGGTCTCGTCCCCGGGAACGGACGAATGGGCGCCGTCCTTCCCTTCGGGCCGGCCCACGGCGGAGACGCTGGAGGTGTAGACGGTCCTCCGCACTCCGGCCGCGCGCGCCGCTTCCAGGATGTTCCGGGTCCCGGCGACGTTGGTCGCGATGAGCTCCGCTGGATCTTTGGACCAGAGCCGGTAGTCCGCCGCGACGTGGAAGAGGACCTCCGCCCCGCGGCAGGCCCGCTTCAGGGACTCCGAATCCCTTAAATCTCCTTCCGCCAGCTCGACCCCGAGACCGCGCAGAAAGCGGAGATCGCTTCCCGGACGGACCAGACAGCGGACGGTCCCGAGACCCCGTTCCAGCGCTTTTTTCGCCACGTGGTAGCCCACGAATCCCGTCGCCCCGGTGACCAGGACCCGGGCCGTCATCCCGCCCTCCCGAGAAGCCAGAGACTCAATCCAGGGACATAGGTCACCGCGATCAGCGCCCCGATCAGGATCAGCCAGAAAGGCAGGGCGGCCCGGTAGACCTGGGTCAGGGGCTTCTCGAAACGCACGGCCGAAAGGAACAGGTTCAGCCCGAAAGGCGCGGTCATGTAGCCGATCTCGAGGTTCAAAAGGAAGATGATGCCCAGGTGCACGGGGTCGATCCCGTACTGCATCGCCACCGGGACCACGAGAGGGACCACGATGACGATGGCGGAGAACATCTCGACCATGTTCATGACGAGGAGGAAGACGTTCAGGAGGATGAGGAACAGGGTCCTGTCCTGGACGTAGCGGTGCACCCAACCGAAGAGCTTCATCGGGATCTGCTCATCGATGAGGTAGTTGGTGAGCCCGAGGGCCATGCCCATGACCATGAGGATAGCGCCCACCAGCACCATGCTCTTGACCGTGATGCCGGAGAAGTCCCGGAAGAACTCCAGGTCCCGGAGGACCCAGAACTCGACCGCCGTCACATAAAAAGCCATGATGGCCGCCGCCTCCGTCGCCGTGAAGATCCCGCCGTATATCCCGCCGATGATGATGAAAGGGAGAGGGATCTCCCAGGCCGCCTCCCGCGCGGCCCGGCCCAGGGCACGCCCGCTGAAGGGAACCGTGGCCGCGCGCGCCTCCCTCTGGCGCAGAAGGGCGTAGGCGGAGAGGATGAGGATCAGGAGGAGCCCGGGGATGAGGCCGGCCAGGAACAGCCGGTCGATGCTCACCTTGGCGATGAGCCCGTAGAGGATGATGGGGAGACTCGGAGGGAAGAGAAGCCCGAGGCTTCCCGTGGTCGTGAGGAGCCCCAGGGAGAACCGTTCCGAATATCTCTGCTCGAGGAGCATGGGATAGAGGAGACCGCCCAGGGCGATGATGGTGACGCCGGAGGCGCCGGTGAAGGCGGTGAACACGGCGCAGGAGACCAGGGTGGCGACCGCCAGCCCTCCCGGCAGCCAGCCGAAAAGGGCGCCGGCCAGGTTGAGCAGCCTTTTGGGGGCGCGGCTTTCCGCCAGGACGTAGCCGGAATAGGTGAAGAGGGGCACGGCGATCAAGGCCGGGAGGGAAGCGAGACGGTAGAGCTCGGCCATGATGAGGGAGGGATCGATGGCCGCCGAATGGAAGGCGTACAGGGCGAGGGCCCCGATCGCCAAAAATACCGGCGCCCCCAGGGCCGTGAACGCCGCGACCAGGACGGCGAAGGCCGTTCCCACCCTACCTCCCGGACCCGAAGAACATCTCCAGGGCTTCCGTCAGGCCGTTCAGGAAGAAATGGACCGCGAGGAGGATGAACCCGGCGGGGATGATGGAGTTGAGGGCGTATTCGGGGACGGACACCTCGCCGACCGTGAAGAGGATGGAGCCGGCATCGAGCTCATATCGATAGAAATCGACGGCGGCGCGGACCAGGAGAACGAGGCAGGCCACGGCCGCGGCGTGGATCGCCAAAGAAACGAACGCCCGCGTCCTCTCCGGCAGGGCCTTTTGAAGGACGTCGATGGCGAAATGGCTCTTCTTCTCCGCGGCGATGGCCCCGCCCAGGAACCCGGCCCAGAGCACGAGGTGCCGCAGGAATATGTCGCCCCAAAGGATCCCGGCGGAGAAGACCTCCCGGAGGATGACCTGCAGGAACGCCATAAGGATCATGACGGCGGCGATCCCCACCAGGAGCGCGGTCTCGGTCTTGGCCAGGGCCGTCCGGAGCCCCGAGAGGGCGCGGAGGAGGCCCATCACTTCCCCGGATTGGACCGGAGCCGCTCGAGAGTCTTCTCGAGTTTTTCGAGCAGGTCCAGGGAATAGAGCCTCCCGGCCAGGAGACGCCGGGCGGAGCGCCCGAGCTCCTCGTAGGCGCGCAGGAGTTCGGGAGGATCGAGAGGGGTCACCGTGATGCCGCTTTTTTTCAGGACAGCGACGGATTCCAGGTCCTCCTTGCGCGTGAGCCCGGTCAGGAGGGCCAGATGTTTCCTGCCCGTGCGCCGGAGGATCCCGCGGGAGGACTCGGGCAAGGAGTCGAAAAAGCGCTTGGAGACGAGCACCGCTCCGGAAGCGTTCGCCAGCTGGTAACCGTACATGAACTTGACCCGCGTGAACCACTGCAGGGCGATGGCGGCCAGCGGCGAGGAATAGACCCCGTCGATGAGTCCCGTCTGGAGCGACGTCATCACGTCCGTCACGGAAAGGGGGATGGGGCTGACCCCGATGGTCTTGAACGCGGCCTCGGCGATGGGATCGCCCTCCCACATCCACATCTTGATATCCTTCAGGTCCCGGAGGTCGCGAACGGGGGTGTTCGTGAAGAAATACACGAACCCGACGTCCGCCCAGCCCAGAAGGACGGTGCCGCCCGCTTCGAAAGCGGAGTTCCATTCCTTATCGAAGGCGGCGCGTACCCGATCCACTTCCTCCGGATTCCGGAACAGGAAGGGAGCGTCCAGGAGCCGGACTTCCGGGGCGATCTCCCCAAGCCCGACGCCCGTGAATCCCGCGGCCTGGATCTGTCCCAGGCGGAGCTTGCGGACCACGTCCTTCTCATCGCCGGATACCCCGCCCGAATAGAACCGGAATTCGAGCTCCCCGCCGCTTTCCCGGACCAGGTCCCGGTTCCATTCCTCCATCACGTTCATCCAGGTGCTGCCCTTGGGCGCGAGAGTGGCGAACTTGACGACGGTCTTGGCCCGGGCGGACCCGGCCGCCGCCAAGAGGATGAGGGCGCCGGCCGCGGCCGCGCCTATGCTTCTAGAAAAGCTCATCGATGGCCTCCAAGAGTTTCCTCG
>MGUT01000016.1:16388-25131 GCA_001800095.1 Elusimicrobia bacterium RIFCSPLOWO2_01_FULL_64_13
GAGCTCCCGGTCCCCGGAAGGGACCCCGTAGAATTGGGCGTAGAGAACGCGGGCCATGAGGAATTTCCCGTCCGACGCCGCCACGGCCCGCTCGAAGTGGGACCGGGATTTTTCCGGGTCGCCTCCCAGGATCCTCGGGCGGGAACCGTAATAGGCCCCAAAAAAGAGGTCCGGCCCTCCGAAAAAGTACCCGGGGGACAGTTCCTCCACCCGGCGCATCATCGCTTCCACCTTGGGCAGGTCCGCCAGGGCCTGGGGGTCGTTCCGGCTCAAGTCGGCCCAGCCGCCCCAGGCGTAGGCGGTCCAAAAAAGGAGGCCGGCGTCCCGCTTCCCCACCTTTCCGAGCATCGCGGAGAACTTCCCGAGGTCCGGTTCCCGGTCGAACCGGGCGGGGAGGACCTTTCCCAGGGCCCGGATCCCGAAATCCCGCCCGCGGGCGTAGATGCGCTTCGCCCGGTCCGGCGCCTCGTCCTCGAGGAACAGAAAAGCGTAGCCGCCGAACCCCTGCGCCGCCGCGAGCAGGAGCTCCGGATTCCCCGGATCGTTCTTCAGGAGGACCTCGACGAGCTTCAACTGGCTCCCCATGGCTTCCCGGGCGAGGGCGGGATCGGGTTCCTCGTAAAAGGCCGCGATCCCCCTGGGAAGGATCTCCGCCGCGGACCGGACCGCTATCGACCGGAGCGAACAGCCCGCGAGAAGCGCGAGCGCCAGGACCGGAACCGCGGTCCGGAAGATGCTCCCGCGGATGGGTCGGGTCATGGACGTCCTCCCAGGACCGGGGAAGCCCGGTCGATATAGGCCTGGTGCCAGAGTTCGAACATGAGGAGCGCCCAGAGCTTGGTGCCGTGGTCGCGGCGGGAGCGGACGTGGTCTTCGATCAGGCCCTCGATCCGTTCCATCCTGAAATAGCCCCGGCCGCGGGCGCGGACGGAGAGGAGGTTCTCCCGTAAAAATCCCCGCAGAGGACCCCGGAACCATTCCGCCAGGGGAATGCCGAAACCCATTTTACGCCTCCGGAGGATGGGGTCCGGCACGAAGCCCTTGAGCGCTTCCTTCAGGATCCATTTGCCTCCGGACCAGCGGACCTTGTGGCGGTGGGGGATCCGGGCGGCGAACTCCATGAGCTCGTGGTCCAGGAAGGGGGAACGCGCCTCGAGGGAATTGGCCATGGAAGCGATGTCCATCTTGACCAGGAGGCAGTCGGGCAGGTACCCCATGGCGTCGCAGGCGAGGACCTGGTCCATGGTCTCCTCGGAATCGCTCAAGCCGTAGAGGGACTCGAAATAGTGGCTGACGTCGCGCCGGCCGGCTTCCCGAAGGAGGGGGCCGTCGAAGAGGTCCTCTTCCTCCTTCTGGTCGAAATAGCAGAAGAGCTTGAAGTTGAATTCGAGAGGAGAGGAGTCGAGGACGGACGCGGCGCGGATGATCCTCCGGGCCAGGCGGCCGCGCGGGGGGCCGATCGGAGCGGCGCGCAAGGCAAGGGCGAGTCCCCGGCGCAGGCCGCGGGGCAGCCGCGCGAACGACAGGAAGATCCGGTCCGCCTGGTAGCGGAGGTAGCCGCCGAAACTCTCGTCCCCGCCGTCGCCGTTCAGGGCCACGGTGACCTTCCGCCGAGTCTCGCGGGCGACGTAGTAGGAAGGGAGAGCGGAAGGATCGGCGAAGGGCTGGTCGTAATGCCAGGCCAGGCGCGGCAGGACCTCCGCCGCGTCCGGCTCCACGATGAACTCGTGGTGGTCGGTCCCGAACCTTTCGGCCGCCAGACGCGCGTATTCCAGCTCGGAGAAATCCGATTCCTTGAAGCCGATGGAGAAGGTCTTGACGGGCTTGGAGGAGGACTCGGCCATCATGCCCACCACCGCGCTCGAGTCCACTCCCCCCGAGAGGAAGGCCCCCAAAGGGACGTCGGACATCATGCGGATCCGGGTGGCTTCCCGCAGGCGCCCGCGCAGCTCCCGGCAGAGGTCCGGGACGGAGGCCGTGAGCGCCGGCGTCCGCGGGAGCGTCCAATACTGCTCGATCCGGATCCGGCCCCGCCCGTCGCAGACGAGGGTATGCGCCGGCGGGAGGCGGTGGATCTCCTTGAAGATCGTCATGGGCGAAGGGATGAACTGGTAGGCGAAATAGAGCGGGACGGAATCGAGGCGCAATCCGCGGCCGGCGTCGCCGCACTCGAGGATCGCCTTCATCTCGGAAGCGAAATAGAGCGTTCCCCCCTTCTGGCTGTAGAACAGGGGCTTTTTGCCGATCCGGTCCCTGGCCAGGAATATCTCCCCGGCGGCCGAATCCCAGACGGCGAAGGCGAACATGCCGCGCAGCCGCCGGACGCAGTCCCTGCCGTAGATCTCGTAGAGGTGGAGGATGACCTCGGTGTCGGACCGGGTGGAGAATCTCCTCCCGCGCGCCTCGAGCTCCGAGCGCAGTTCCAGAAAATTATAGATCTCGCCGTTGAAGACGATCCAGGTCTTCCCGTCGGCCGAGGACATGGGCTGGCGCCCGCCTTCGAGGTCGATGATGGCCAGGCGCCGGAACCCGAGGCCGGCGGACACCTGTCCCGGCGGGCTGACATAGGACCCCGAATCATCGGGGCCGCGGTGGACGAGGGTGGCGGTCATGCGGCGGAGGAGGTCCGCGTCGACCGGGCTGCCGTCGACCTTGAAGATCCCGCTAAACCCGCACATTACTTCTTCGAATGTTGATCTTGCGGCTTAGTGCTGGCAACTGTATCAGTTTATTATAAAGACTATTGATATTTATGTTATGCATATGCATTTCAATGACAACTCTAGGTAATATGATGACGATATAAGTGGATTCTAGTATTAACCTCAAAATTCTGTCATTCAGTTTTCTAACACATAAATCTTTGTTTCTCCGTTCATCTCCAGGTTTCAAAGGAACAATTAAATTTCCATCATTCCCATTTAGCGTAAAATATCGTACATTGACTCTAGCTAGTCGTTTCTGCAAATAAATCAGAATTACATTTTGGATCAACTCCCAATCTTTTACTCGAATTTTAGCTTTGCCAAACAACTTTTTTGCAAACTTAAAGTCTGGCTTTAGTTTGCGAGGTAAGATAGAGCCGTCTATGATAACAATGGTTTTCTTTTTTTTCCTGTAGACTGTTTTCAATCCATTAATGAATAAATTAAAATGCTTTGAATCATTCAGAATTTTTGATGTCAGGACTTGAACACATATTTTTCTAGACATTCCATTACCTCAATCTTAAATTAGAAACCCCCTATAAGGGGGGTTAATAACCTTGCTAGAATTATAATGATTTCCTCTAAAACGTTCTATATCCACCCCATAAATTAATAGGCGACTAATTCTGTCCTCGGCTGATATCTTTTTACATCTTCTGTCCGACATATAGTTGTTCCAACCATTGATCCGTGCTTCACAGCTGTCAAAAGCATCTCTGCTTCACCCATGATAATTATAGCTTTATCGACGCCTTTGGTTATAGCATTTATACAAGCTTGCAGCTTTGGTATCATGCCTTCAGTAGCAATCTCATATTCGATGTATTTTTCAGCATCTTCCACTGATAGATAATCTTGCTTCTTGTGCTCCTCATTACAAATACCTTCCACATCTGACATCAGTATAAAATAATCGGCAGGTAAACTAATAGCTACTTCGGCTGCAACTTCATCTGCATTTACGTTATAAAGTTCTCCATTGAATTCATTAAATGCTAATGGAGAAATTACAGGTATAGCTTGATTCCATATGGCAGTAATTTTACTCCTATCGATACTCTTTACCTCCCCGACGCAACCTAATTCGCCCGTCTTCTCCTTAACGGCTCTAACTATGCCACCCGATAATCCATGAAACCCTACTGCTCTTCCCCCCTTATCATTTAAGGATGTAACTATGTCGGTATTCAAGGATAAAAAGCATTGTTCCAATAATTTTAATGTTTCTTTATCTGTATATCTTTTTCCCCTAATTTTTTTAAGTTTCATATTAGCTTGTTTCATGGCATTGTCAATCTCACGCGACCCTCCATGAACTATGACAATTTTGAAACCCTTTTCTTTTAGAGAAACAATGCCCTTAGAAATTTTTGATTTCTCTTCAACGCTACCAGAGTTGAGGACTGAACCACCATATTTTATTACAATTACTTTATCCATAACAAAAGCTCCCTTGTTTGCCTAACAATCAAAAAGTACTCAACTGCAAAGAGGGTAAATCGGTAAGTGTCCGGTTACTGTAAACACAGACAGAGATGTGAAAATACGGTTCAGTCCTTCAGAAATCCTTGTGCATTTAATTCTACCATTAATCAAAATGGCTAGATACATTCTGATAGAGGAAATACCTAGCCACACGAGATCACTCATTATTAGAATAAGATATCTTGCTAATCTTGTCAAGGTCTCGCATCAACTCACGTAAGATGTTCCCCAACAGGGGGTCGTCAAATCATCTAAGATGTTCCCCAACGGAGCGATATATTGCTTCTTTGGGAGGTATTCTGGATGACCTCAAAGGATAACTTTTTATGAAAATTGCTGATTTATAACTTAGATTTGCCATTGCCTTTGGGGGCCTTGTCCGAGGAATAGGCGCACGTGGATTTGAAGTCGCACCGGGGGCACTTGGAGACGTCGGGCGGGAAGGAGCCCGCCTCGATCTTCTCCGCCACGGACTCGAATTCCGCGATCGCTTCCCGGTACTGGACGGAGCTGCGGGCGGTGGTCACCACCTTGTTATGCGCCAGGAAAAAATAGGACAGGAGGCTGGGCTCGGCCTTCATGAGCTGGCGGCAGCCGATGGAATAGAGGGTCAGCTGCAGGTCCGAGTCGATCCGGGACTGTTCCCACATCTCGGCGTGGGTCTTGTAATCGATGACCTCGTAGGTGTCGTCCGGGAGGCGGTCGATCCGGTCGATCATGCCCCGCAGGATCCGGGTCCCGACGGGGAAGCGGAACTCCCTCTCCACCGCGACCACCTCGGATTTCCGGAGATGGAACCAGTCGATGTACTGGCGGAGCATCTTCTCGCCCTTCTCGTAGAAATGCTGGGTCTGCTGGGGGTTCTGGAAGCCCTCGTTCACCCACACCTTGTCATAGGCCTCCAGCAGTTCGTCCAGGGTCTTCCCTTCGCGCTTATGGAATTCCTCAAGCGCCTTGTGGACGGACTGGCCGAGCGAGATATGGGGATTGGGCGGCACGCGCCGGCCGTCGTGGTAGAGGAGCTTGTACTTCCAGGGGCAGAAGCGGTAAGCGGATATCTTGGAATAGGAAAGCTCGAGGGGGGCCTTCCGCGCTAACCATTTCCTGAAAAAGGAACGGAGGAGATCAAACATGCCTGAAAAAAGTGAGCCAGGATTCCCCGTAACGCTCCCGCCGGAAGACCTCCCATCCCGGCGGGGGATCGGCCGGTTCCCGGAAATGGTGCTGGGCGATGAACCATCCGCCCTTGGCGAGGAGCCCCCGCCCATCGATCAGATTGAGAACGTCTCCGATGAACCGCAGGGGTTTTTTGCTCTCGTCCACGTAAGGGGCCCCGGAAAAGATCAGGTCGAACTCCTCGTTCAGCCAACCGAGGCCCGAGAGCACGTCCGCCCGGACCACCCGGGCCGCGCCGATCCCTCCCGGCGGCAGGCTCCGGACGATGCCGGCGAGGGACTTTTCGATCCATCTCGCGCACCTGGCGTCCCGGTCCACGAACACCACCTTTCCGGCCCCGCGCGAGAGAGCTTCCAGCCCCACGGAACCGCTGCCGGCGAAGAGGTCCAGAAAAGACGCCCCTTCCATCCTGGGAGAAAGGATGTCGAAGAGCGACTTCTTGATCCGCGCCAGGATGGGGCGGGTGTGGAGGCCTTCCGGCACGGACCCCAGGGACCTCCGTTTGAGGGCCCCTCCCAGAATGCTGGATCCCCGCATGGAACGCCTACTCCCCGGCCGACGTGTCCGTCGAAATTATTCTCATTCGGACTGCGTTGATTTTATCATTTTGACGCGGAAATGCCAAACACGGATGGATCGAGTCCAAAATCTAAAAAATTAGTATAATGTGCCTTCCTTTAACCCATGAACGCTAAAGAGAAGATCCTGTTCGGATTCGAATGCGGCCGCGCGGCGATGCGGGAGTCCGCCGCCGGAGAGACCAAGTTCGCCCGTCCCGGCTCCAAGCCCAGCTACGCCCCGGACCAGACCGCGAACACCCTCCACATCAAGCTGGAACTGAACTGCGATTTCCGCCGGAAAGAGATCAACGGAAAGTGCACCACCGATTTCCGGGTCATCCACGACGGGACCCGCGAGATCCGCTTCGACGCGGTGGGGCTCGGAGTGCGCTCGGTCGCCGGTCCCGGAGGCAAGCCGGCCCGCTACACCTACAAGAACGACGTCATCGCCGTGAAGCTCCCCCGGCCGGCCCGCCAGGGCGAGACCGTCACGATCGCCATCCGCTACCGCATCTCCCGCGCGGTGGCCGGGACCTATTTCATCGGGCCCGACCGCAAGCGTCCCGACAAGCCCGTCCAGCTTTGGACCCACGGCGAGACGGAAGAGTCCCGCTACTGGTTCCCCTGCTACGACGCTCCCCACGAAAAGGCGACCACGGAGATGATCGCCACCGTCCCGCGGGGCTTTTTCGCCCTGTCGAACGGGGCCCTCTTGAGCGTCGCGGAGGACCGGGCCCGAAAGACCCGGACCTTCCATTGGCGGCAGGCCATCCCGCACTCGCCCTACCTCGTGACCCTGGTCGCGGGAAGATTCTCCGAGATCAAGGACGAATGGGACGGGATCCCGGTCCTCTATTACTGCGCTCCCGGCCGCGAGGCCGACGCCCGCCGGGCGTTCGGCAAGACCCCGAAGATGATGAAGTTTTTCTCCGAGGCGACCGGCCTGCGCTACCCTTACGAAAAATACGCCCAGATCGCCGTGTCCGATTTCGTGATGGGCGGCATGGAGCACACCACCGCCACCACCCAGACCGACCGGGTCCTCATGGACGCGCGGGCCCATCCCGAATTCACCGCGGACTGGCTGGTCTCGCACGAGCTCGCCCACCAATGGTTCGGCGACCTCCTCACCTGCCGGGAATGGTCCCACGCCTGGCTGAACGAGAGTTTCGCCACTTATTTCGAGGCCCTTTTCACCGAGCACGATCTCGGCCGGGACGAGTTCCTCTACGAGATGCGGGACAAGCTCCACATCTACCTGGAAGAGGAGAAGGAGGTCTACCGCCGGCCGATCGTGACCCACGTCTACCGCCGGCCCGACGACCTCTTCGACCGGCACCTCTACGAGAAGGGCTCCCTGGTCCTGCACGCCCTCCGTCACCGGCTCGGGGACGTCCTCTTCTGGAAGGCCATCCGCCGGTACGTGGAAAAACACCAGGGCCAGGCCGTGGAAACGGGAGACCTGATCAACGCGATCCAGGAATCCACGGGAAAGAACCTGCGCAAATTCTTCGACCAGTGGGTGTACGGGCCCGGACATCCCGACTACAACGTCCATTACTGGTGGGACGACTCCCGCAAGTCCGCCCGGGTGCGGGTGATCCAGAAACCGGTCGGCAACCATTCCATTTTCTCCATGCCGGTGGTCCTGGAATTCATCACGGACCGGGGCCCGCGCCGTTACACGGAGACCATCGAGAGGAAGGAGCACGAGTTCCGCTACCCCTTCGCGGCGGAACCCCGCGATTTCCGGTTCGACCCGGACCATGCCGTTCCCAAGACCATCAAGCTCTCCAAACCCCACTCCATGTGGACGTACCAGCTCGGCTCCGACCCGAACCCCCTGGGAAGAATCGACGCCGCCGACCAGGTCGCCCAGGTCCCGACGGAGGAGAATTTCAGGGCCCTCGCGCGGGCCTTTCTTAAGGAAAAGTTCTGGGGAGCGGCCGTGGAAATGGCCCTGGCCATAGGAAAGACCGACCTGGAACCGGCCAGGGATTTCCTGGTCCGGGCCCTCCGCTCCACCCGCCATCCCAAGGCGAGGCGGGGAGTGGCCGAGGCCCTGTCCCGTTTCCGCGACCCGGCGACCCTCGCCGCCCTGGCCGGCGCCGCCAGAAAAGACAGGAGCTATTTCGTCGCGGCGGAGGCCGTCAGGAGCGCCGCCAAGACCCGGTCGGCAAAGTCCCCGTCCATCCTGAAATACGCCCTGGAACGGGATTCCTGGAACGACACCATCCGCGCCGCGGCGGTGTCCTCACTTCATCATGTCCCCGCCCCCGAGACGGTCAGGATCCTGAAAAAATACGCGGCGTACGGCCGGTCCCTTTCCGCCCGCTCCGCGGCGGTGAGCGGGATGACCCGCCTGGCGAAGTCCTATCCCGGACTTTTCCGCGACCTGATCGCCCTGGCCGGCTCGGACCCGCAGGGGCGCGTGCGCCACGCGGCCATCTCGGCCCTGGGCAAGCTCGGCGACCCCCGGGCCATCCCGGCCCTGGAAAAGGTCTCCAAGGACAAGCGCGTCCCCCTCCGGACCAGGTCCCTGGCGGAAGATTCCCTCCTCAAGATACGCCCTGAATCCGATTCATAACGGCTGAAATTTCAAAAAAGAGGTTGTAACCCGATTTTTTTGTGCTATAATATCTTTTCCAAAGGCCTGCCTATCGGCAGGCCTTTCAAGCGGAAGCCGTCATTCCACACTCGAACGCTGGAGGTACATGATCCATGTCCAAGCCCAAATTTGAGCGCACGAAGCCGCACATCAACGTGGGGACGATCGGGCACGTGGATCACGGGAAGACGACGCTGACGGCGGCG
>MGUT01000017.1:0-2053 GCA_001800095.1 Elusimicrobia bacterium RIFCSPLOWO2_01_FULL_64_13
GGGGATTTTTCCGTGGGAGTCATCGGGGCCCGGCTGGAGAACGGCGAACTGCGCGAAGGGGTGCGCGGGGTCACGCTCGCCGGCAACCTGCTGGACCTCCTCAAGAACATCGACCTCGTGGGCGACGACCTGACTTTTTTCGGGTCCCTGGGCTGCCCCACGTTCCGGGTGGGCGGGCTCATGGTCGGCGGTGCTTAGTGGCCAAGCGGATCATCGCCATTTTCGGAAAGGACATCGGATACACCCTGTCGCCGAAAATGCACAATCACGCGTTCAAAAAATTAAAGCTGCCCTTTGAATACAAGATCTACGACGGGCAAAGGACGGCGGAAGAGATCGCCGGGTTGATTTTGAATCTGGATATGCGGGGGGCGAACATCACCATCCCCTTTAAGAAAAAAGTTTATCGGTATTTCGTCAGAAAACACTACAAGATCGACCCCTTGGCTGAAAGGATTGGTGCAATAAACACTATATGCAACAAAAACGGACATCTGATCGGATACAATACCGATGCCGAAGGCTTTATGACAGCACTCCAGCAGAAACTCGACCCCAGAGACAAATCAGTAGTCATTATAGGTGCGGGCGGAAGCGCTCACGCAATAGCCATGGCGTTGGCAGATGCAAAAGTCAAGAAAATCGCTGTTTTTAACAGGACCCTCGGGCGGGCGAAAGATTTATGCGTTCATATTGCGAATCATCACAAAAATGTCGTCGTTGAACCGTTCAATCTCTATGTCAAACATGGAAAAAACAGGGCATTCAACATGAAGGAGCTCAAACCTTCATTTGAAAATTGTCATCTATTGATCAACGCGACGCAGACCGCGATGGATCGATTGGCCGATGAGGCCATCCATATTCTTCCACGAAAAAGTTTTGTTTTTGACATCGTCTATGATAAAGAAACCCCGCTCATCAAAGCCGCCAAACGAGCTGGAAATTGCTATATGGACGGGCTAGAGATGCTGATCCATCAAGGGGCGCGCGCCTTCTCGATCTGGACCGGCAAAAAACCGCCGGTCCAACTCATGCGCGAAGCGCTTCATGCTTGATCCGGAGTTCCTCAACATCCTCGCCTGCCCGGCCTGCGAGAGCCGGCCGCCCCTCAAGGAGGACGCCGCGGGCTCCCGCCTGGTCTGCACGGTCTGCGGCAGGGGCTACCCCATCCGCGATGGAATTCCTATAATGGTGAGCGAAGACCATGGCTGATTCTTTCGGAAAGCTTTTCCGCGTGACCACCTGGGGAGAGTCGCACGGGCCCGCCATCGGGGCCGTGATCTAAGGCTGTCCCCCTCTCCTCCCCCTCGACTGCCGGGAACGGCCTCTTTACGTCAAGGAGAAGTCCGGCAGGGCGCTCAAGATCCCGGCCTTCACCTCCACAGAGATCCAGTCCGAGCTCGACCGGCGCAGGCCGGGACAGAGCGGCCTGACCACTCCGAGGCGGGAGCCGGACCAGGCCCACATCCTCTCCGGGATCTTCGAGGGGAAGACGACCGGCGCCCCCATATCCATCCTGGCCTGGAACTCGGACGTGAGGCCGGAAGATTACGAGGTCTTCAAGTCCACGGACCGGCCCGGCCACGCCGGCTTCACCTACCGGGCCAAGTACGGCGTCTACGACCACCGCGGTGGCGGCCGCTCCTCGTACCGCGAGACCTGGGGACGCGTGGCGGCCGGAGCCGTCGCCAAGAAGCTCTTGAAGCGCGCGGCGGGCACCGAGATCGTGGGCTACGTGGCGCGGGTCGCGGACGTGGCCGCGCGGGTGGACCCGAACACGGTGACTTTGAAACAGGTGGAATCGCACGCCACCCGCTGCCCCGACCCGGACGCCGCCGAAAGGATGTCGGACCGGATCCTTGCGGCCCGGGAATCCGGCGACTCCCTGGGCGGCGTGGTGGGGATCGTGGTCCGGAACGTTCCGAAAGGCCTCGGCGAACCCGTTTTCGACAAGCTGGACGCGGACCTTTTCAAGGCGTTGAAATCCATCCACGCCACGAAAGCCGTGGAGATCGGAGCGGGGCTCGAGGCCGCGGGCCTCATGGGGTCC
>MGUT01000017.1:2128-12796 GCA_001800095.1 Elusimicrobia bacterium RIFCSPLOWO2_01_FULL_64_13
GGCCGGCGGCGTCCTCGGCGGCATCTCCACCGGAGAGAACCTGATCTTAAGGGTGACGTTCAAGCCCACGGCCACCATCCGCAAGCCCCAGGCCACCGTGACCGTCAAGGGGAAGAAGACGGTCCTTTCCGGGGCCGGCCGGCACGACCCCTGCGTCCTGCCCAGGGCCGTGGTCACGGCCGAGGCCATGGTGGCCCTGGTCCTCGCCGACCATTACCTGCGCGACCGCGCCATCGCCCCCTTCTCCGGCCGCTGATCGGGGTTCGGGACTTCCCGAACCCCCGAGAGCCGTGTTTCCGTTGACTTGCCGCTTAGAAAAGGGTAACATATTAAAGCTTTTATCGACGGAGTTTGACTGGCCCCATCGTCTAGTGGCCCAGGACGGTACCCTCTCAAGGTATAAACACGGGTTCGATTCCCGTTGGGGCCGAAAATTTTTCCCGCGTAAAGAAAGGAACTTCTAAGACATGGCCAAGAAAGCCGACAGCCAGCTCGAGTTCAGCACGAACGGCGAGCGCATCATCCCCAGGAACATCGAAGATGAGATGCGCACGTCCTACATCGATTACTCGATGTCCGTCATCGTGGGCCGGGCCCTGCCCGACGTCCGCGACGGCCTCAAACCCGTCCACCGCCGCATCCTCTACACCATGGATGAGATGGGCCTGGCCCACAGCAAACCTTACAAGAAATCCGCGCGCGTCGTCGGAGACGTCCTGGGAAAATACCACCCCCACGGCGACAGCGCCGTCTATGACGCCCTCGTCAGGATGGTCCAGGACTTCTCCCTGCGCGAACCCCTCGTGGACGGGCAGGGCAACTTCGGCTCCATCGACGGCGACCCGCCCGCCGCCATGCGCTACACCGAGGTCCGTCTCGACCGCATCGCCCAGGAGGTCCTGGGCGACATCGACAAGGACACCGTGGATTTCACGCCCAACTACGACGGCTCCCTTCAGGAGCCCTCCGTCCTGCCCGCGAAACTCCCCAACCTGCTCGTGAACGGCTCGGCCGGCATCGCGGTCGGCATGGCCACCAACATCCCCCCCCACAACCTCTCCGAGGTCTGCGACGCCATCGCCGCCTACATCGAAGACCCCAAGATCGAGGTCCCGGAGCTTCTCAAGATCATGAAGGGCCCGGACTTCCCCACGGCCGGCCTCATCATGGGCAAGACCGGCATCAAGGACTATTTCGAGACGGGACGCGGCTCGGTGCGCATCCGGGCCAAGGCCGAGATCGAGGAGATCCGGGGCGGCCGGGAGGCCATCGTGATCTCGGAGCTCCCCTACCAGGTGAACAAGGCCACCCTCCAGGAGACCATCGCCGGCCTCGTCCGGGACAAGAAGATCACCGACATCTCCGAGATCCGCGACGAGTCGTCGCGCGAGGGCATCCGCGTGATGATCGAGATCAAGCGCGACGGCAACGCCAACATCGTCCTCAACCAGCTCTACAAGCACACCCAGATGGAGGTCTCCTTCGGGGTGATCCTGCTCGCGATCGTCAACGGCAGGCCGAAAGTCCTGCCCGTCAAAGAGGTGCTCCACCACTACGTCGAATACCGCAAGATCGTCATCGTCCGGCGCACCCGCTTCGAGCTCAAGAAGGCCGAGGACCGCGCCCACATCCTCGAAGGGCTCAAGATCGCCCTCGACAACCTGAACAAGATCGTCAAGGTCATCCGCGATTCCAAGGACGTGGATATCGCCCGCCAGCGGCTGATGGAGGAGTTCGGGCTCTCCCGCATCCAGGCCCAGGCCATATTGGACATGCGGCTCCACCAGCTCACGGGGCTCGAGCGCAGGAAGATCGAGGACGAGTACCTGGAGCTCATCAAGACCATCGCCCGCTTGAAGGGCATCCTCGCCGATCCCAAGAAGGTCCTCGCGATCATCGAGGACGACTTGAAGGAGCTGAAAGAAAAATACGGGGACCCCCGCCGCACCAAGATCACGGCCCAGACCGGAGAGTTCGAGATCGAGGACCTGATCGCCGAGGAAGAGGTCGTGGTCACGCTCTCCCGCGCGGGCTACGTCAAGCGGCTCCCCCTCGACACCTACAAGTCCCAGAGGCGCGGCGGCAAGGGCATCGCCGGCATGACCAACCGCGACGACGACTTTCTGGAACAGATCTTCATCTCCAACACCCACGCCTATCTCCTGCTCTTCACGAACCGCGGCCGGCTGTACTGGATCCGCGTCTTCGAGATCCCCGACGCTGGACGCACCGCGCGGGGCAAGGCCATCGTCAATTTCGTCCAGCTCGGACACGAGGAGCGCATCACCTCCGCCATCCCCATCGACACCTTCGAGGAACCGAAGGGGAAGGAGACCTACCTCCTCATGGGCACGCGCAACGGCACCGTCAAGCGCACGCCCCTCTCGGAATACGCCCACATCCGCACTTCCGGGATCATCGCCATCACCCTCGACGAGGGCAACGTGCTCGAGGAGGTGAAGCACACCGACGGCAAGCACCAGGTGATCCTCGGCACCAAGAACGGCATGGCCATCCGTTTCGACGAGTCCGAGATCCGCGTGGTCGGCCGCTCGGGCAAGGGGGTCCGGGGCATCCGCCTGGAAAAGGGCGACGAGGTCATCGGCATGGAAGTGGCCCCGCCGGGCTCCAAGGCCACGATGCTCACGGTCTGCGAGAACGGGCACGGCAAGCGCACGGACCTGGCCGAATACCGCGACCAGTCCCGCGGCGGGAAGGGCGTGATCACCATCAAGACCTCCGAGCGGAACGGCTCGGTCGTGGGCATCCGCCTCGTCACCAACGACAACGACGTCATGCTCATGACGTCGAAAGGGATGACCGTCCGCCTGCCCTGCAAGGACATCCGCGTGATCAGCCGCAATACCCAGGGAGTCCGCCTGGTCCGGCTGGAGGAAGGCGACAAGATCGCCGCCGTCAGCTCCATCGTCAAGGAAGACGATTCCGAGGAATGACCTAAAGCTTTTCGCCCGGGTCTTCCTTCCCGTCCTGGGAGGGCTCGCCCTGGCCTCGGGCATGTGGAAGGGCGCGTTCCTGGCCGGAGACTTCTTCTTCTTCACCCAGCCCACCCAGCATTTCGCCAGCGAACTCCTGCAGAAAGGCACTTTCCCGTTCTGGAACCCCTACGCCCACCTCGGCTCGCCCTTCGCGGCGAACTGGCGGCTGGGGCTCTTCTATCCCCCCGCCCTCCTCTACCGGTTCCTGGGAATAGCGGACGCCAACCAGATCTTCCTGCTCCTTCACGCCGGGTTCGCGGGCCTGTTCGCGTTCCTGCTGGGCCGGTCCCTGGGCCTGGGCCGCGGCGGCTCCTTTCTCCTGTCCGTCTGCCTGGCCTGCAACGGATTCTTCTTCCTTCACGGCGCCTATTTCAACCAGACCGCCGCCATCAGCTGGCTGCCCGCCGTTTTCCTGTCCGCGGGGAACCCGTGGCTCCTGGCGGGAACGCTCGGCCTGCAAGCCCTCGCCGGCAATCCTTTTTTCGCCTACGCGGCCGCTCTCTTCGTCCTTGCCGCCCTGGCGGTCCGGCCCCCGGCGGGCGCGACCCGCCTCCGGGCCTGCCTCGTTTGGGCGGGAGGTTCGGCGCTGGCCGCGGCGATCTCCGCCGTACAGGCCGTTCCCTTCTTCGCAGCCGTCTCGGATTCCTCCCAGACCCTGTCGGTGCCTTTGCAGAACGCTGTGGCGTTCTCCGAACCGCCCCGGCAGATCCTCCGCTTTCTATTCGTTCCTCTGTGGAACTGGTCCGGGGAACAGGCGGCCGGCGACCCGACGATCACGGGCTATTACATGGGCCTGGCGGCCCTGGCCCTCGCGGTCCGGGGAATGTTCTCGCGGCCGGGACGGTCGCGATGGTTCTGGGCGGCGGGCCTCGCCGTCCCTCTGGCTTTATCTTTAGGTGAACATCTTCCGGGATACTCCTGGCTCCGTGCCGCGGTCCCCGGCCTGCGCTTCTTCCGTTTTCCCGCGCAATGGCTGTTCCTGGCCGCGTTCTCCACGTCCGTCCTGGCGGCCATGGGGCTCGATTCCCTCCGGTCCTCCGCCGTGCGGATGATCCTCACGCTCCTCGTGGCGGCGGAGCTCCTGGCCTTCGCTTCCAAGAACCCCATGGGGATCGCCGGACGGGATTTTTTCCGCGGCGCCGGCCAGGAAACGCGGGAGATCATGCGGGAAGAACCGCCGGCCAGGATCACTCATTTGGAGAGCCATTTCGGCCTGGGCGACGGGCGGCTTTCGACCGCGGAGGATTGGGCCATGGCGCGGGAAGCCCTCCTGCCGAACCTGTCGGTTCCCGTGCACCTGGACTCCGCCGGAGGATACGGCCTGATCGAGCCGAAGGGGAAAGCCGTCCTCTTCCGTTCCCTGAAAGGGAATCCCGGCCTCTGGAGCCGCCTGTCCGGCTCGAACGCGAGGATGATCTATCTCCCTTCCGAAAGACCGCGGATAGCCCGCTGGGCGGCCGCTCCCAGAGCGAGGGTCTACGGTCCGGCGCGGACGGCGGCGACGGACGGCGCCTCCTTGACGGAGATACTCCGGACCGGATTCGATCCGGACAGGGAACTCGTCGTAACGGGGGGTTTCGCGGAAGAAGATGGAAGGGCGCGGGAGGGTCCGGCGCGGGCCCTGTTCCCGGATCTCCGCACGGAGAACGCCATGCGCTTCACCCTGCCGCCCCTGAAGGGGAACTCCTGGCTTTACGCCGCGGAGAGTTTTTCTCCGGGCTGGCGCGCCTGGGTGGACGGCTCGGAAACGGAAGTTTTCAGGGCGGACCTCGCCTTCCGGGCCGTACGCCTGCCGGAAAATTCCAAGAACGTCTGGTTGCTGTACCGGCCCGCCGCCTTCTTCAAAGGGCTGGCGGCGACCTTCGCCGGCCTGCTTATTCTTTCCGCCCCCATAGGGTCTTCCCTTCAAAAACGGCTTTCCTCCATTCCTGCGTCACGACCTCGTAGCGTTTTTGGGCGGGATCGAACGGGTCCGGTTTGAAGACGAGGAAGCGCGCCCGCGCGGACTCCTCCTCCGGGACCGGACCGGAAGGCTCCGCCGAAAGCAGCGATCTGAACTTGAGCCCCTGTTTTTTGCAGAAGGACCGTATCGCGGACGCGAGGAGCTTGAGGTCCCGCGGCGAAAGCGGACCCAGCGCGTCCTCCCCCGGCGCGGAACGGGAGCTGTCGGACACGTCCCATCTTTCGTCGAATATGACCCGGGACGCGAGACCCGTCCCGGTGGAGAAGGTCAGCTCCTCCACCGGCCCGGAGAACCGCACCTTCCCGTCCGAAAGGGACGTCACGGTCAATCCCCCGGAACGGTTCCCGACCTTCAGGGGGAACCGCGCCAGCCAGAAAGGTTCCTGACGGCCCACCCGGGCGAAGCCGCCCGGTTCCGGCTGCCGGAACACGACGTCCCTTTGGACGCTCACGCCCTTCTGCGACACCTGGTAGGTCACGAAGGATTGCTCGGCCAGCCAGTCCCCGCCCTTTGTGAATATCTCGTCGAGGACCATGGTCCTGGTCCCCTCGTCCTTCCGGACCGTCTGTTGGATCACATGTCGCTTCCAGACATTCCCGTTATCCTGCCAGGCCTGCTCGAAGATGGACTTTTTCGACTTGCCCGCGAACCGGATCTCCTCCCCGCGCCCGAAAGAAAAGTACGCCGTGAAGTCGCGCTCGCTGTCCGTTCCGGCGGCAACGGCGAACGGCGGCTTTTGTTCCGGAGCGAGAGCCCCCGGAGAAAGGGTCCGGAGAGTTTCGACCAGCTTCTCGAGGGTTTCACGCTCGTAAAGAGTCAATAGTCCCTTCTTCTCCCTTTTCCTGTGGGAACGGTAGGCGCGGAGGATACGGTCCATCGCCTTGGGATCCCCGGCCGAGGCCTGGGCGGACAGCTCGGCGACGTCCCGGGGAGAGAAGGATTTCTGCCGCGCCGAAAGCTCCAGCGGCATGAAGAACAGGACCGCCGCCGGCGGGATCCATTTCACAAGGCGTCTCATATATTCTAAACTAGTCGTCATCAGGCCAAAGCCATTATATCTCATTTGGCCGACCCCATGAAAACTCCCTGGAGCCAGAACTTCCTCGCCAACCGGTCCGTCGCGGAGCGCTGCGTCCGCGCCTTGGAACTCGACGGAAAGGAGCCGGTCCTCGAGATCGGGCCGGGGCGGGGCGTGCTGACGGAGATCCTCCTGGACTCGTCTCCAGCCCTCTTCGCGGTGGAGATCGACCCGCGCATGGTCGAATTTTTAAGGGAGAAGTTCGCGGGCGAAAGGCGCCTGACCCTGCTGTGTTCGGACTTTCTGGACGTGCCCGCGGCGGACCTCCCGCCCGGTCCCGGACTGAAGGTGATCGGCAACCTGCCTTACGCCGTGGTCTCCCCCATCCTCCAGAAACTTCTGGCCTGGCCCGCCTGGTCGGCGGCCGTGGTCATGGTGCAGAAGGAAGTCGGGAGGCGGATCCTTTCCGGCCCCGGCTCCAGGGAGTACGGGATCCTGGCCATCAGCGTGCGGTCGCGGGCGAAGGCCGAGAAGGTCTGCGACGTGAACCGCGGATCTTTCCGTCCCGCCCCTAACGTGGACTCGATGGTCCTGCGCCTGACCCCTTTGCCCAGGCCGGTCTACGAGCCGGAAATGGAGGAGAAGTTCTTCGCCGCCGTCCGGGGGAGTTTCGCCCACAGGAGGAAGACCATCCAGAACTCGCTCGCGCGCCACCTCGAAATCCCCCCGGAACGCATCCGCAAGGCTTTCACGGCCGCCGGGCTGGACCCGGAAGCCCGCGCGGAAACGTTCTCCGTCGAAGCGTTTAAGCGCATTTCAGAAATATTGTAAAATCATGGCGATGAAGCGGACCAGCGGCAAGGTCTTTTTGGTGGGAGCCGGGCCCGGGGACCCGGGCCTCCTGACCCTCAAGGGACGGAAATGCCTCAAGACGGCGGACGTCGTCATCACGGACGCCCTGGTGAACCCGGAGATCCTGCGCTGGGCCCGGCCGAGGGCTCTTAAAATCCCGGCCCGCCTGCGCCTTCCGGGAAAGTCCCGGACAGCGGTCCGGCGCGCCCAGCAGGACCGCATCAACCGTCTCATGGTCCGCTACGCCCGGATGGGCCGGAACGTGGTCCGCCTGAAAGGCGGGGACCCGTTCCTTTTCGGGCGGGGAGGAGAAGAAGCGGAGGTCCTGGCGTCTTCGGATATTCCCTTCGAAGTGGTGCCGGGAGTCAGTTCCGTCACGGCCGTCCCGGCCTACGCCGGGATTCCCGTGACCGACCGCAGGTTCAACTCCATCCTGACCGTCCTCACCGGTCATTCGGTCGAGCCGGCCGGGAGCCCCAACCTCCCTTGGAAAGAGGTCCCGAGGACCGGCACCATCGTCATCCTCATGGGGGCCGAGAGGATGGGCCACATCCTGCGGGGATTGATCCGCCGGGGCTGGCCGGAATCGACGCCCTGCGCCTTCGTCCGCCGCGGCACGTGCGCGGACCAGGAGGCGTCGTCGGGAACCCTGGCGGGATTCATGGATCTGGTGAAGGACCGTCCCGGCATATTCCGTCCGCCCGGGATCACCATCGTCGGCGACGTCGTGAAATTGAGAGGTAAACTGGATTGGCTCCAAAAAAACCGCTCCAAGGCAAGGTCATAGCCGTCACCCGGCCCAGGACCCAGGCGAGGGACTTCATCAGGTCCCTGCGCCGGGCCGGAGCCAGGGTCCTGGCCTGCCCCACCATCCGCGTCGCGCCTCCCCGCTCCAGCCGCGCCCTGGACCGGGCCATCAGGGACCTGGATTCATATGACTGGCTCATATTCACGAGCGCCAACGGCTCCGACGTTTTCGCCAGGAGAATGAAAGCCCTCCGTCCCCGCAAGGCCTTCCCCAAGACGCTCCGGACCTGCGCCATAGGCCCGGCCACGGCGGAAAGCATGCGCGCCTGGAATATCCCCGTGACCAGGATCTCGAAGGAATACGTCGCCGAGTCCGTTCTGGAAGCCATCCCGGAACCGCGGGGCAAAAAAATCCTCATCCCGAGGGCGGCGCAGGCCCGCGAGGTCCTTCCCAGGGAACTGGAAAGGCGGGGAGCCCGAGTCCGCGTGGTCCCCGCCTACCGTACCGTCCTGGACCGGACGGGATCGGCGCGGTTGCGCGGGGATCTGGGGAAAGGACTGGTGGACGTCGTGACATTCACGTCGTCATCCACCGTCAAGAACTTCTTCCGCCTCCTCGGGCCCAAAGCCCGCAGGGACATCCTCAAGACGGGACGCCCTTTGGCCGCCTCCATCGGCCCGATCACGACCGGGACCCTCGCCACGTACGGCTGGAAACCATCCGTCATCGCCGCCAAGCCCACCACCCGCCACCTGGCGGAAGCCATCGTCCGGTCCTGCCGCGTCTCATGAAAAAGGTCCTTCTGCAATGCCTGGAAAAGGCCGGCGGCATCATCCGTAAGGGATTCGGAAAGGCCCATCGCATCCGCAAAAAAGCCCCGGTCAGCCTGGTCACGGAGATCGACATGGCGGCGGACAGGGCCGTCATCTCCATCATCCGGAAGCATTTCCCCGGCCATGCCATCCTCACGGAAGAATCCGTACCGAGCCTGACAGGTTCCCCCTACCGCTGGATCATCGACCCCCTGGACGGCACCACGAACTTCGCCCACGAGATCCCCCTCTGCGGCGTCTCCATAGCAGTGGAACATAGGGGGGATATCATATTGGGCGGAATTTTCAATCCGATTTTAAATGAGCTCTATTTCACGGAAAAGGGCGGGGGGGCATGGCTGAACGGCAGGCGCCTGGCCGTATCCAGGACAGGGGTCCTTCTCGACAGTCTTTTGGTGACTGGTTTCCCTTATGACCGCAGGGAGAAGGCGCATTATTATCTCAAGTTCCATGAGCCCCTTCTCGCGGCCTGCCAGGGGGTGCGGAGGCTGGGGGCGGCGGCCCTCGACCTGGCCTATGTGGCGGCCGGCAGGTTCGAGGCCTTCTGGGAGATGAACCTGCAGCCCTGGGACATAGCCGCCGGGATACTCCTCGTCGAAGAAGCGGGGGGGCGGGTGACGGACTATTCCGGCGGGCCCATCGACGTGGACCGTCCCGGGCAAATCCTGGCGTCGAACGGCAGGATCCACCCCTCCCTCCAAAAAATATTCAAAAAAATCATAAATTCCCCCTTGACAAAATAGGGATCCCCTGGTAAATATAGGTTGATTCGGAGGAATCTGCGTGATTCCTGCGGGTCACGGGGCTTTCCAACATAGACGCGCGTTCGACGTATTCGGCCGCGCGGACAGTTCAGGAAAGCCACCGGTCTCAAAGCCCGATGGCGTTTTTGTTTGCAGGAAAGCCCTCCATCGGGGCGAGAGAAAAAAGCTCTTTCACAATGGACCGACAAAGGCAAACTCCGGCGAAAGCCGGAGGACGCAAAGCCTCCGCCGGACTTCAGGCGGAGCCCGCCGGACATGCGGCGGGCCCCCAGAGGAAAGGTGGGACTCCAACAAAGGTTGGGGTACAGGACTAAATCCGCCATGCTTCAGGCGGACAAGTTGGCTGGGTTGCCGAAGTACCAAAGGCCCGAAGGGCTCTTGATTCAGCGCTATTTCAAGAGCCATCGTTAAGCCTCTTTCGAGCAACCGGCTAGTCCTGCAGGGTGGGACCAGTCGGTTTTTTTGTGGAGAGCGCTCGTGGTCATGAGGCCCGGAACCGGGCCGATAAGGAGAGAACGTGAGCTCACAAGTCAGAATCAAACTGGCGGTGTGTCTCCTGATGATCCTTTCCTCGGGGGGTCTTTTTGCCCTTAAGGACAACCGCGGCCTCCTGGAAAGCCTCACCAACTACCCCAACCCTTTCGATTCGCGCAGGGAAGGGACCTGGATAGCCTACCAGATCCCCCAGGACCTCCCGGTGCGCGTCGGCATCTACGATCTTTTCGGCTACAAGGTCAGGGAATTCCGCTTCATGCCGGGGGAGGAAGGCGCGCGGGCCGGAGCCAACCGGATCCGGTGGGACGGAACGGATGAGACCGGCCGCAAGGTCTCCAAGGGCGGCTACGTCTGCCAGGTGGTCGTGGAGGGGGACCTCCAGGCCAGGGGCGTGAGGAAGATCGGGGTCATCCACTGATGAATTTAGCTCAAGATCAGGTTAAATTGGGCGGCGGATTATGATAGAATCGGAAGCGGATCCCATGAGGAGACACGGACCGGTCCGGAGCGGATGGGCGGCATCCATCCGCGGCTGGGTTTTTTATGCTGTCCTCGCGGTCTCCCTCGCCTCCTCCGGGTCCCAGCTCCGGGGGGCGGATACCGGCGGCCAAGTGGCCCAGTTCATGGCCTTCGGCGCCGGGGCAAGGTCCCTGGCCATGGGCCGCGCCTTTTTCGCCGTCTCGGACGACGCTTCGAGCGTCTATTCCAACCCGGCGGGCATGACGCAGCTTCAGCGCAAAGAAGTGTCCTTCATGCAGGCGGGCCTGGTGGAAGAGGCGAACCTGACCACTTTTAACTACGTGCACCCGACCAACAAGGGCTGGGTCTGGGGACTCAATATGACGCAACTCAAGTCCGGCGGCTTCGAGAAGATCTCGGTGGAGAAGAACAGCGCGGGCGAGATCACAGAGCTTAAAGAGGGCGGGGACTTCTCCGACTCGCAGACGGGCTACGTCTTCGGCTTCGGCAAAAGGGTCCTCGACACCCTCGCGGTCGGGA
>MGUT01000018.1:0-10714 GCA_001800095.1 Elusimicrobia bacterium RIFCSPLOWO2_01_FULL_64_13
CGTCCTGCAAATCCCGGCCTTCCTCTGCCGCCAGACGGACCTGCTCGAGGCCTGCGCCAGGACCGGCCGGCCCGTCAACGTGAAGAAAGGCCAGTTCCTCTCCCCCTGGGACATGGAGAACGCCGTCGAAAAGATCCTGCGGGCGGGCAATCCCAAGGTCCTCCTGACCGAGCGCGGGAGCTCCTTCGGCTACCGCAACCTCGTGGTGGACATGCGCGGCCTCCAGATCATGAAGGAGACCGGCTGCCCGGTCGTCTTCGACGCGACCCACTCCGCGCAGCTTCCCGGAGGCCGGGGCTCGTCCTCGGGCGGCGAGAGGCGGTACGTCCCGGCCCTCGCCCGCGCCGCCGCGGCCGTGGGGGTCGCCGCCGTCTTCATGGAGGTGCACCCCGATCCCGACCGCGCCCTTTCCGACGGGCCCAACAGCGTCAAGCTCTCGGACCTGGCCCCGCTCTTGAGATCCCTGATCGCCATCGACGCCGAGGCCAAAAGAATCTCCGGAGGTCACTGAAATGAAATGTCCATCCTGCAGCGCGGACAACAAGGACACCGCCCTCCACTGCAAAAAATGCGGCGGGTCGCTGATCGTGATGTGGTCCCCGAGCATCCAGTGGCACGCCCGCACCCTGGGAGTCATCATCGCCGGGCTCGTCGTTTTCTACTTTCTCGCCAATTGGATGCTGAAGCCCTACCTGCGGGAGATCCCGCCGGAGGTGACCCCATGGCTGAAGAAGTCCCAGAATATCCATCAATGAGACCCGGGCCGAAAAAAGCCGCCGACCTGATCCGCAGGGCCCGCGCCGTTCTCGACATCGAGGCCCGGGCCGTGCGCGACCAGATCCCCCACGTGGACGCGGAGTTCGTCCGGGCGGCGGAATCCATGGACCGGACGACGGGGCTCGGCGGACAGGTGGTGGTGATGGGCATCGGCAAATCGGGCCTGGTGGGCCGCAAGATCGCGGCCACGCTCTCCTCCACCGGGACCCCGGCCGTCTTCTTTCACCCCGCCGAGGGGATCCACGGGGACCTGGGGATGCTCCGGCCCAACGACTGCGTCCTGGCCCTCTCGGCCTCGGGCGAGACGGAAGAGATCCGCAGGATCCTCCCCACGCTCAAGGAAAGGAAACTCCCTCTCATCGCCATGACCGCCCGGAGGCATTCGCGGCTCGGACGGGCGTCGGACGTGGTGATCCGCACGCGGGTCAGGAAAGAGGCCTGCCCCATGAACCTGACGCCGACCGCTTCCACCACCGCCATGCTCGCCCTCGGCGACGCCCTCGCCATCGCCCTCATGGAGCGGCGGGGATTCGCCCCGTCCGATTTCGCCCGGCTCCATCCGGGCGGCTCCCTGGGGAAGAAGCTCACCCTCAAGGTCTCGGACCTCATGCGCCGGGGACGGTCGAATCCCGTGCTCCCGGAAAGTTCCTCCGTGCGCGAAGCCCTGCTCGAGATGACGCGCACCCGCCTTGGCGCCACGAGCGTCGTGGATTCCAAAGGGGCCCTCACGGGATTCTTCACGGACGGCGACCTCCGCCGGCGGCTGCAGAAGGATCCCAAGCTCCTGTCCCGGAACATCCGCGAGGTCATGACCGCCGGCCCCGTCCGGATCCGCCCCGACCAGACCCTGCACGAGGCGCTCGAGATCCTCAAGAGCCGCGGGTGCGACAATCTTCCCGTGGTGGACGGCCGGAACCGGCCGGTCGGCATCCTCGATGAACGCGACCTTTTCGCGGAAGGATTGACCTGACGTGAAGGCCCCCGGAGCCGGCATCAGGTCCCGGGCCGGAGGCATCCGCCTCCTGGCCATGGACGTCGACGGCGTGCTCACGGGCGGGGAGATCATCATCCTGAACTCCGGGGAAGAGGTCAAGATCTGGAGCGTGAAGGACCGCATGGGATTCGCCCTCCTCAAGCGTTCGGATTCCGGCATCCGCACCGCCTGGGTGACGGCCCGCCGTTCCCTCCAGGTGAAAAAACGCGCCCGGGACATCGGCGTGGATTTCCTTTTCCAGAAGTGCCTGCATAAATGGCGGGCCCTGGAAAGCTGCGCCGAAAAGCTCGGCATCCCCCCCCGGCGGATCGCCTATATCGGCGACGATTACGTGGACCTTCCCGTCCTCCGCAGGGTCGGCCTGGCCGTCTGCCCGCCGGAATCCCCCGGACTCGTGAAAAAGACCTGCCACCTCGTCACGAAGACGCCGGCGGGACGGGGCGCGGTGCGGGAAGTGATCGAGCTCATCCTCAAGGCCCAGGGCCGCTGGAAAAAGGCCCTCGGACATTTCGCGCTCCTGGCCTGCCTCGCCCTCCCCGCCGCTTTCACGGCCGGATGCACGGGAGGGGCCAAGCCCCCGGCCGAGTCGGCCGAGGTCCCGGACCAATGGGTCGAGGAGTTCACCATCACGGAGACCCTGGCCGGCGTGCCGGTGTGGGTATTGAACTCCCAGATCGCCCAGGTCTACAACCAATCCAAAAAGATCACCCTCGAGAACATCCATATCGAATTCATGAAATCCGACGACACGAAGAGGAGCCATTCGAAGGAGAGTCTCCTCATGGCCAAGAAGAACCTGACGGTCTCGGCGCGCCTCGAGGCCCCCAAAGGGCAGGTCTTCATGGATTCGAGGGACCTCCTGGCCTGGGGCGGCGTTGAGGTCGAGTCCGAAGACGGGACCCGGCTCTATTCCGAACGGCTCCGCTATTCGACCGCCGACCAGAAGATCCGGACCGAATCCCCGGTACGGATCGTCCGCCGGGACTCCATCCTGATCGGGGAGGGGATGGAAGCGACCCCGGACCTTTCCACGGTGCGCATATTCCGGCACGAGGCCTCCATCTACCCGAAGGAACTGCCCGTCCAATGACCCGCCGGGCGGCTCCGTGTCTCGCCCTGGCCCTGGTCCTGGCCTCCGCCGTACGGGCCGGGCCGATGGAGCCGGCCGGCCGGGACGTCCGCCGCGGACCCGTCCATATTTCGGCGGAAGAGACCGTTTCCACCGACCGGGGCGGGAAGGTGGAGGCGCGGGGCGACGTCTCCGTCGGCTACGACATGGAGAACGGCGACCGGCTGGAGACCTTCTCCCAGCGCGCCCGTTACGATGAAAAGGCCGGGATCGGCGTCATCTGGGACCGCCCCAAAGCCGTCTGGACCCGCAAGGACCCCGCCCAGCCCGAGACGGACCTGACCGCGGACCGGATCACCCTCCTGATCAAGAAGTCCGAACTCCTGGCCGAAGGCCATGTCGAAGTGGCGCAGACCTCGAGCACCCTCCGGGCCGAGCGGGTCCACTTCTTCAACTCGGAAAAACGCCTGACGGCGGACGGCGGACGGCCGGAATTCGCGATCCGGCAGGAAGGCCACCGGACGAGGATCTCGTCGCGGGACATCGTCGCCTGGACCGACAAGAGGCGCATCCAATTCTCCCATCAAGTCCAGGGGGTCGTGCTCCTGCGGTCCCAGCCTTGAACCTCAAAGCCGAGAACCTCCAGAAAAGCTACGGACACCGCAAGGTCGTGGACGGCATCCACCTGGCGGTGTCCTCCGGCGAGATCGTGGGACTCCTCGGCCCGAACGGGGCCGGCAAGACCACCACCTTCTACATGGTCGTGGGCATGGTCCGGTGCGACGCCGGCTCCGTCAGCCTGGACTCCGATGAGATCTCGGGGCTGCCCATGTACCGCAGGGCGCGGATGGGGATCGGCTACCTGCCCCAGGAACCGACGATATTCCGCAAACTCACCGTGGAGGAGAACCTTTCCATCGTCCTCGAGAACCTGCCGCTCAAGCCCGAACAGGGGCGGGAGCTCCGGGACAAGTTCCTCGAGGAAATGGGTCTGTGCGACCGGAGGAAACAGGTGGCGGGGACCCTCTCCGGAGGAGAGAAGAGGCGGCTGGAGATCTGCCGGGCCCTCCTCATCGAACCCAAGTTCCTTCTCCTCGACGAACCGTTCGTGGGCATCGACCCCATCACGGTGGAGGACCTTCAGCAGATCCTGGCGCGCCTCAAATCCCGGGGGCTCGGCATCCTGATCACCGATCACAACGTGCGCGAGACCTTGAAGATCATCGACCGGGCCTACATCATCACCCAGGGCAAGGTCCTTCTCGAAGGGGACGCCCAGGCCCTCCTGGAAAGTCCGGAGGCCCGCCGGGTGTATCTGGGCGACAAGTTCGAGATTTGAGCCCTTCGGGAAGGGTTTGACACTCTTCCGTCAAGTTGATACAATCATCTAAATATATGCAGCTGAACATCACGGCCCGCCATATCGACCTGACCCCTGCGCTGTCGGATTACGTGCACCGCAAAGTGGAGAAAGCCCAGCGGTATTTCGATTCCATCGTCTGGGCGCAGGCCATCCTCGCCGTTGAGAAACACCGCCAGACGGCGGAATTGGTCGTCCATACCCCCGGAAGCACGTTCCGCACGATCGGCGAAGCCGGGGACCTCTACTCCGCCATCGACCTGGCCGTGCACAAGCTGGACCTGCACCTCTCGAAAGCCAAGGACAAACAGAGGGCGCGCCGCAAGGGCCGGTCGGGAAGGACCCTCTCCATCCGCACCGCTCCCCCTCCCGCCGATCTGATCGCCGCCGAAACTCCCGGCAACGGAGCCATCACCGAGATCAACCGGGTCTCCCTGCATTCCTATACCGTCCCGCAGGCCGTCCGCGAGCTCCATTCCAACCGGCTGCCTTTCTTCGTCTTCGTGAACGACCGCACCAGCCACATCAACGTGGTCTACCGCAAGGGCAAGGAAGAGGTCGGCCTGGTGGAAGCGTTCGGAGAATCCTAGACAAGGAGCAGACCAAAGAACATGAACAAAGACGCCACCGTGAACCTGCTCGACTTCCTGCCCGATCGGGCCATCCGCATCGATTTGAAGAGCCAGACCAAGAAGGAGGTCCTCAAGGACCTGGTGGAAATACTCGTGGAAGCGCACCACATCTCCAACCCCGACGGCATCCTCGAGGCCCTCCTCGAGCGCGAAGAGCTCGGCTCCACCGGCATCGGCCAGGGGATCGCCATCCCGCACGGCAAATCCGATTCGGTCACGGAGGTGGTCGCCGCGCTGGGCATCTCGAAACGCGGCATCGATTTCGACGCGCTCGACGGCGAACCGGTCTACCTCTTTTTCATGCTGGTGGCCCCCTCCAACGCCGCGGGCATCCACCTGAAGATCCTCGCCAAGATCTCCCGCCTCCTGAAAGACAAGTTCTTCCGCCAGGCCCTCCGGGAATCCAAGTCCCCCGAAGAGCTCACCAAACTCATCCGGGACGAAAATGAATATTGACCCCCCCTCCCAGCATGCCATTCACCGTCCAAGATTTCCTAAGGGAAAGATCCTCCGATCTCCAGCTTGAGATCCTGGCCGGTTCGGCCGGGCTCGAGCGCGAGATCACCGTATCGGAGCTGAACCGTCCCGGCCTGGCCCTGGGCGGTTTTTTTGACAGCTTCCGCTGGGAGCGCATCCAGGTCATCGGCCGGGGGGAGCACGCCTACATCGACCAGGTCGCGCTCAAGCGGGACCTGGATTCCCTCAAGAACTTTTTCGATTTCAAGATCCCCTGCCTGATCCTGACCCACGGCTGGAGGCCGCGGCCGGAGCTGATCGCTCTGGCGGACAAGCACCGCGTCCCGCTCCTCTCCTGCACCCTGCCGACCGCGACCCTCGTGGCGGAACTTTCCTCTTTCCTGGAAGAGAAGCTTTCCCCCACCATCACGCTCCACAGCGTGCTCGTGGACGTCTATGGGCTCGGGGTCCTGATCTCCGGCGATTCGGGGATCGGAAAATCCGAATGCGCCCTCGAGCTCATCAAGCGCGGCCACATGCTCGTGGCCGACGACGTGGTCCAGATCCAGCACCTGCCCGGAGGGATATTGATCGGCCGCCCCGCCAACCAGATCATGCAGCACCACATCGAGGTCCGGGGCCTGGGGATCATCGACGTCAAGGAGCTCTTCGGCATGAGCGCCATCCTCAACTCGAGCCGGATCGAGGTCGTGATCCAGCTGGAGATGTGGGACAACGCCAAGGAATACGACCGGGTCGGGATCGAGGACCACTCCCTTGAGATCCTGGGACTGCGCGTCCCCCGGATCATCATGCCGGTGCGGCCGGGCAGGAACCTGGCCATATTGATCGAGGTCTCCGCCCTGCACCAGCGCCTGAAGGCCCGGGGCGTGAACACCGCCATGGAGATGGAAAAGAACCTGATCCAGGTCCTGACCCGCGAAGGCGCGGCCCCGCCGCCGCAGAAACGTCCGGCCCAGGAACCCCCCCGCCCTCCCCGCCAAGGACATGGCCGCCCCCCGTACCGCAGGAGATAGCTCCCGTCCCGGAAAGGCGTCCAAGTTCCTGTGCGTCCTCGTCACGGGAATATCCGGAGCGGGAAAGAGCCAGGCCATCAAGTGCCTGGAGGACTTCGGTTTTTTCTGCGTGGACAATCTCCCGGCGCCGCTCATCCCCAAATTCGCGGACCTCATGGTCACTTCGGGGGACTCCATGAGGAAGGTGGCCCTGGGCATCGACGTCCGGGAGGGCAGATTCTTCAAGGGCCTCTCAAGGGTCCTGGGGGAGTTCCGCTCCAGGAACATCAGCGCCCTGATCCTCTTTTTCGACGCGAACGACGCCACGCTCCTGCGCCGCTACTCCGAGACCCGCCGGAAGCACCCCCTGGGCAAAGGGGTCCTCGAGGGCATCCGCAAGGAGCGCAAAAGGCTCGCGGAATTCCGGGCCAAGGCCGATCGCGTCATCGAGACCAGCCAGCTGACCCTCTCGGACCTGAAGGAGATGGTGGCCAGCTCCCTCCCCACCGCCCTCGACCGCACCCTGCACACCACGATCTACTCCTTCGGCTACAAATACGGGCTCCCGCCGGACGCGGACCTCGTCTGGGACGTCCGCTTCCTCCCCAACCCGAACTACGTTCCCTCCCTCCATTCCAAGACCGGGCTGTCGAAGGCGGTGCGCCGCTACGTGCTCATCCGCCCCGACTCGAAGCGGTTCCTTCCCAAATTCTTTTCCCTGGTGCTCCAGTGCCTTCCGCAATACATCCGTGAAGGCAAGTCGCATTTCACCATCGCCATCGGCTGCACGGGCGGGAAACACCGCTCGGTCACGATCGCGATGGAGCTGGCCAGATTCCTGAAGAAGCGCGGCTACCCCGTGTCGATCCACCACCGCGACATGGACCATTCCGGACTCTGACGCATGATCGGAATAACGGTGGCCGCCAACGGCGGCCTCGCGGAGGAATTGGCGGCCGCGGCCCTGCGGATCCTGGGACCGCAGGAATGCTTCTCGGCCGCCGGAATCAATCCGGGCTCGACCCTGCCGGAGGACGCTTCCCGGATCTCCGCGGCGGTCTCCGGCTTCGGCCCCGGCTGCGGGGAGCTCCTGATCCTGACCGATCTCCACGGCTCCACTCCCACCCACGCCGCTCTCGCTTTCGCCCAAGGCCGCGCGGGCCCGGTGGCCGTTCTATCCGGCGCGAACCTGGCCATGGTGGTGTCCGCCCTCTCCCACCGGGACTCGCTCCCCCTCTCCAAACTCGCCGAAAAGGCCGCGCAGGACGCGAGAAGATCCATCCGCGCCGCTTCAACGCAATTATGATAGAATGTGAATTGAAGATCGAGAACCGCCTGGGCCTCCACGCCCGACCGGCTTCCCTTTTCGTCCGGACGACGAACCGATTCAAGTCCAAGATCCGCGTCATCAAAGACAACATGGAAGTCGACGGAAAGTCCATCATGGGGCTCCTGATGCTGGCCGCGCCCATGGGAACCGTCCTCAAGGTGATCGCGGACGGGGAGGACGAGGCGAACCTCGTGGAGACCCTCCGGAACCTCTTCGCCTCCAAATTCGGAGAGAACCACGAAGGCCCGGAAGCGAAAGCGAACCCATGACCACATCCATCCAGCACGGCATCGCCGCGTCAGCGGGAATCGGCATCGGCAAGGTCTTCCTCCTCCAGGAGGACGAGCTGATCGTCGTCCGCACGCCCACCCCCAAGGAGGACGTGAAAAAGGAGATCCTGCGCTTCCGCAAGGCCCTGGACAAGACCCGCAAGGGAATGGAGCACGACAAGGACGAGATGCTGCGGCTCCTGGGGAAAAGCCACGCGCGCCTCGCCGACGCCTACCTTCTGATCCTGGAAGACCCCATCCTCACCAAGGACGTCGAGCGCCTGATCGCCAAGGAGCTCGTCAACGCGGAATACGCCGTCCAGTCGTCGCTGGAGAAGGTCAGCCACGCTTTCGACATCCTCATCGACGAATATTTCCGGGAACGCAAGAACGACATCCTCGAGGTCGGCAAGAAGCTCCTGCGCAACCTCCTGGGCATCGAGAAAAAGAACCTCGGAGAGATGACGGAAGAATCCATCGTCGTCGCCCACAACCTCCTGCCGTCGGACACGGTCTCCCTGAAGAACAACCTGGTCCGGGGCTTCGCCATCAATATCGGCGGCAAGACCAGCCACACGGCCCTCCTCGCCCAAGGCCTCGAGATCCCGGCGGTGGTGGGATTGAAGGACATCTCCGCCAAGGTCCGGCCCGGACAGATCATGATCGTGGACGGCTCCCAGGGGGTGGTCCTCGTGGACCCCGAGCCCGCGGTCCTCCAGAACTACGTGCGCGAACGCGAGATCCTGCTCCGGGAATCCCAGGAGCTGACCAAGCTCAAGGACCTGCCGGCCCAGACCCTCGACGGCAAAAGGGTCGAGCTCTCGGCCAACATCGAAACGGCCGACGAGATCCCCGCCGTCATCTCCCACGGGGCCGAAGGCATCGGCCTCTTCCGGACGGAATACCTTTTCACGAACCGCCCGGACCTCCCGGAGGAAGAGGAGCAGTTCCAGCAATACTCCCGCGTGGCCAAGCAGATGCTCCCCTACCCGACGCTCTTCCGCACGCTCGACATCGGCGGCGACAAGCTGGCCCCCTTCATCGAGGACTATACCCAGGAGCGCAACCCTTTTTTGGGCCTGCGGGCCCTGCGGTTCTGCCTGAAGAACCCCGAGATATTCCGGACCCAGCTGCGGGCGCTCCTGCGCGCCTCGGCCCACGGCAAGACCCGCATCATGTTCCCCATGGTCAGCGGCATCGAGGACTTCCGGGAAGGCAAGAGGATCCTCGAGAGCGTGCGCGCGGAGCTCGTATCCGAAGGGGTCCCCATCGGAGACAAGATCGACATCGGCGCCATGATCGAGGTGCCCTCCGCCGCCCTCACGGCGGACCTGATCGCGCAGGAGGCCGATTTCCTTTCCATCGGCACCAATGACCTCATCCAGTACACCCTGGCCGTGGACCGCGTCAACGAGAACGTGGCCTCCCTGTACGAGCCCATGCACCTGGCCATCCTGCGGCTCCTGCGCGCCGTGGTGGACTCGGCCCACGCCTGCGGCAAATGGGTGGGGATGTGCGGGGAGATGGCCGCGGACTCCAATTTCACCCAGCTCCTCCTGGGCCTCGGGATCGACGAGCTCTCCGTCGTGCCGTCCTCCATCCCCAGGATCAAAAAGACCATCCGCTCCACCGATCTCGCCGCGGCCAAGCGCTTCGCGCAGGAGATCCTTTCCACGACCGATTTCCGCGCCGTCCGGGAGATATTCAATCGAGCCAAGCTGAAGATCATCTAGTGGCTGACGAGCCCCGCGACACCGGCCGGATCAGGAATTTCTCCATCATCGCCCACATCGACCACGGGAAATCCACGCTCGCCGACCGCCTGCTCGAGGCCACGGGCACCATCGCCCTCCGGCAGATGCGCGAGCAGATCCTCGACGGCATGGAGCTGGAGCGGGAGCGGGGCATCACCATCAAGGCCAAGGCGGTGCGGATGCTCTACCAGTCTTACGTCCTCAACCTCATCGACACCCCCGGCCACGTGGATTTTTCCTACGAGGTCAGCCGGGCCCTGGCGGCCTGCGAAGGGGCGCTCCTCGTGGTGGACGCCTCCCAGGGAGTGGAGGCCCAGACCCTCGCCAACGCCCACCTCGCCCAGGAATCCGGCCTCACGCTCATCCCGGTCATCAACAAGATCGACCTCCCCCAAGCGGACCCGGCCGCCGCGGCCAAGCAGATCCGCGACATCCTGGAAGTGGAGGGCGAGCCGCTGTTGGTGAGCGCCAAGGAAGGGACCGGCGTCGATTCCGTCCTCAAGGCCGTGGTGGACCGGATCCCCCCGCCGGCATGCCCGGGATCGGGGTCGTTGAGCGCCCTGGTTTTCGATTCGCTCTACGACCCCTACAAGGGCGTGGTCGTGTTCGTGCGGGTCTTCGACGGCGAGGTGTCGCGCGACCAGAACCTTCTGTTCCTCTCCAACGGGCTCGAGATCGCGGCGGAGGAGATCGGCTACCTCACTCCCAAGCCCGTTCCCTCGGAGAACATCCGGACCGGAGAGGTCGGCTACATCGTCACCGGCCTCAAGGACATCCACCAGATCACGGTCGGGGACACGGTCACCGGGAAGACCCGGCCCGCGACGAAAGCCCTCCAAGGGTACCGGCCCACGAAACCTTTCGTCTTCGCCGGCTTCTATCCTCCCATCCCGTCCGAATACGGCAACCTCAAGAACGCCCTGGAGAAGCTCCACCTCCAGGATTCGGCCTTCCAGTTCCAGCAGGAATCGAGCCAGGCCCTGGGCTTCGGCTACCGCTGCGGATTCCTGGGGCTCCTGCACCTGGAGATCCTCAAAGAAAGGGTGATGCGCGAGTT
>MGUT01000018.1:10724-15345 GCA_001800095.1 Elusimicrobia bacterium RIFCSPLOWO2_01_FULL_64_13
CCCGAACGTCGTGTACCGCGTCCATGTCCGCCCCTCCGGGGGCCGGCCCGCGCGGACCATCGAGATCGATTCCCCCTCCAAGATGCCGCCGCCGGGAGACATCGCTTCCATCGAGGAGCCCATCGTCAACGCCATCATCCTCCTGCCCGCGGAACACGTGGGCGCCGTCATGCAGATGGCCCAGGACCGGCGCGGCAGGTTCATCGACATGCGCTACCTCACGCCGGAACGGGTCCTCCTGCGCTACCACATGCCCCTGGCCGAGATCCTGGTGGACTTCCACGACAACCTGAAATCGGTCTCCAAGGGCTACGCCTCCTTCGACTACGAGCCCATGGGCACGGAGCCGGCGGACCTCGTGAAGATGGATATCCTCGTCCATAACGAGGTGGTGGACGCCCTCTCCACCATCGTCCACGAGGAAAAGGCCTACGCCCAGGGGAAGCAAATGGCCGAGAAGCTCCGGAGCATGATCCCCAGGCACATGTTCGAGATCGCGATCCAGGCCCGGATCAACGGGCGCGTCATCGCGCGCGAAACGATCCGGTCCTTCCGCAAGGACGTCATCGCCAAATGCTACGGAGGGGACATCTCCCGGAAGCGGAAACTCCTGGAAAAACAAAAGGAAGGTAAAAGACGAATGAAACAGATCGGCAACGTGGAAATCCCCAACGAGGCCTTCATGGCCGTCCTGCAGCTGGAAAAGAAATGACCCCGAGAGAGCGCCTGTTCGAGACCCTGTTCTGGACCCTGGCCCTGGCGGCGGTCGGAGTCATCGGCTGGAAGTTCTTCGGCTCGCCCGACCAGCCCATGGAGGGGAAGATCGTGGCCGTGGTCGCCTCTTTCGCCGTCTCCGCCGTGCTCTTCCGCTGGCTCCGCCGGAAAGCCGGGGCGGGCGGGCGCCTGGACCACCTGACCGCGGAGGCCGTAGAATGGTCGGACACGGGCGTCTCGGCCGTGGCCCTGGCTTTTTTGATCATGGCGTTCCTCCTCCAGGCCTTCAAGATCCCCTCGGGCTCCATGCAGCCGACCCTCCAGATCGGCGACCACCTCTTCGTGAACAAGTTCATCTACGGCACCCAGGTCCCCTTCACCCTCAAACGCCTCTGGGACCTCAAACCCGTCCGTAGATTCGACGTGACGGTGTTCCTGTGCCCTCCGAAAGCGCTTTCGGAGGAAGAGCGGAACGCCGGAGTGAAAAAGGACTTCATCAAGCGCGCCGTGGGGATCCCGGGAGACGTGATCGAGATCAAGGACAAGGTCCTCTTCATCAACGGCAAGCCCTCCGGCGACCCTTACGGGAAGTTCTTCCACCAAACGGTCTACCCCCGGATGGACCTGTGGAAGACCCGGGAGGAATACCAGAAGAGCTGGGAGGCCGGCGAGTTCGCCTCGCTTCCCGCGGAAACGGTCCGGGACAATTTCGGTCCGGTGACCGTTCCCGAAGGGGGCTATTTCGTCCTGGGGGACAACCGCGACGGCTCCTTCGATTCCAGGTTCTGGGGGCCTCTCCCCCACGCCTATCTGAAAGGACGGGCCTGGCTGGTCTATTGGCCGTTCGGACGGTTCGGGCCCATCCGCTAGCTCAAGGTCCCGTGATCCGGGTCACCGTATTCGCCGACCATGACTTGAAGCACCCTCTGGCGGGAGGGGCCAACGTCAATCTCGAAGAGAACCTGAAACGGCTGGCCTCGCGGTTCGAGATCCGTCTGTTGTGCGGGTGGAGCCCCGGCCTCCGGAGGGAAGAGACCTGCGCAGGCGTGAGGATCATCCGGTTCCCGGGGAATCCGCTCTCCCTCCGGGCCAAGATCCCGCTCTGGTATAAAGAAAACCTCGAAGACCGCACCGACGTGGTCTGGGACGAGGTGGATTTCTCCGTCCCCTGGATGACTCCTCTCTTCACTAGAAAACCCGTCCTCCTGCATTGCCTCCACCTGCAAAAGGGGAATTTTTTTCTGGAGCTGCCCTGGTGGAAGGCGGCCCCCGCCTACTGTCTTGAGCCGTGGCTCTACAAGCTCTACAGGGGGAGGCGGGTCCTTTCCATCTCTCCCAGCACGCGGGCGTCCCTGCTTGAGCTCGGGTTCCCGGCGGAAAGTCTGGACATGGTCCCTCCCGGCCTGGACCCCGCCGTCCTGGCGGGCGGACGCGGGGCCTTCGAGCGCAAGCCGGACCGGCCGGTGATCGCCGCCCTCTCGCGCCTCCGGGCCTGGAAAGGGGTCCACTTCGCCGTCGCCGCTATGAAAGAGATCCTTCCCAAGGTCCCGGACGCGGAGCTCCGCATCATCGGCACGGGCCCTTACGAGCCGGAGCTGCGGGCCCTGGTCCGGGACCTGGACATCGAGCCGAGCGTGAAATTCCTCGGGCGCCTCTCCGAGGAGGAGAAGCTCGCCGAGCTCGCCCGGGCCCACATCCTCACCAAGACCTCGGGACGGGAGGGCTGGGGCATCGACGTCCTCGAGGCCAACGCCAATTTCACCCCCGCGGTAGGGTGGGACGTGCCGGGAACGCGGGACTCGATCCGGAACGGCAGGACCGGGACCCTCGTACCCTTCGGGGACGTGGCGGGACTCGCCCGGGAGGCGGTCCGGCTCCTCACGGACGCCCCGCTGCGGAGGAAGCTCGCCTCCGCCGCCTATGAATATTCCGCGGGACTCACCTGGGACAAAAGCTCGGAAGCCATCGCGCGGATTCTCGAGGGCATGGCCGGCGGAGCGGGGAGAGGATAGGCCGATGGCCCATCAGAAAAAAAACCCAAAGGGGCCGCCCCCGCCCCGGTCGGACCGGGAGGGGTCCCCCGCCCTCCGCCTTCCCGGGGCCGCGGCCCTTGCCGTCCTTCTCGGCTGGATATTCTGGGCCGGAAGGGCCTATTTTTCCGACCCGGCGCACTCCCCGGGAATTTCAGCGGCCCTCTCCATGATATTCGAGACGAGGTTCTCCCTGATCCTCGGGGCGCCCGCCCGGCTCCTGGCCGGGCACTTCTTCCAGGCGGCATGGGTCCTTTTCTTCCTTTTCACGGCGTTCCATGTCGGGGAATCGCTCCTCCGGCGGACGGGACTCCGGGACGCGTCGCCCGTCCTGAACGCCGCCCTCTCCGCGGGGACGGGCCTCTTCGCCCTCTCGATGACCCTGTTCCTCTTGACCGCCGTCCGGGTCCTTTACGCGCAGGTCCTCCTCGCCCTGGAAGCCGCCCTCGGGATGTTCGCGCTCGTCCGCCACCACAGGACCGGCCGGCGGTTCCTGCCGTCCTTTTCTTTCCTCGCGCGCCTGAAAGAACTCTCCCTCGTCGAAAAGCTGCTTACCCTGGTTTTGTGCGCTTACTTGGGCACGATCGCCAGCGTGATCCTCCTCCCCGAGCTTTTCTACGATTCCCTGGTGTACCACCTCGCCCTGCCGGCCCTGTGGCTCACGGAGCACGCTTTCTCGCCCCAGCCCTTCCTGGCGTTTTCCACCATGCCGTCGCTCCTCCAGCTCAATTACGCCTGGGGATTCGCCGCGGACAGGGCGTTCGGGTTCCTGCACGGGGACGTCCTGGCCAAGCTCCTCCATTTTTCCACGGCGCTCCTCATGACCGCCGCGCTGTATGATTTCACGGCCCGCCGGCAGGGCAGGGCCGCCGGCCTCCTGGCCTGCCTCTTCCTCTACGCCGTTCCCGTCATCACCATGAATTCCTGGACGAGCGGCAACGACGTGGGCACGGGCTTCTTCCAGACCCTGGCCGTCCTCTGCCTCATCCTCTGGCGGGAGGAGGGCCTCCAGGCCCCGGCCTCCGCCGGGAATGAACCCCGTCCCGCCGGGCCGTGGTGGCTGCTGTCCGCCTTTTTCTGCGGAGCGGCTTTCAGCTCCAAATATACCGCCGTCTTCGGCGCCGCCGCGACGTTCCTGACCGCGGCCGCCCTGCGCTTCCGGGGCCCGGGGCCGTGGAAGGAGCGCGTCCGGTCCGTGGCGGTCTTCGCGGGAGTGATGGGGCTGGTCTGGTCCCCCTGGCTTATAAAAAACGCGGTCTTCACGGGCAATCCGCTCCATCCCTTCCTCTATAACGTCCTGGGAGCGCAGAACCTCTCCATCGAAGCCGCGAGCAGCATCACCGGGACCAATCCCGGGGCGGAATTCAACCTCGTCGGACTTTTCCGCCTGGACTTCCTATGGCGTTTCGCCACATCCTTCCGGCGCGTCGCGATGACCGGGATGGATTCCGTCCGTAGCGCCGGGCCCATGCTTCTCCTCTTCGGGCCGTGCCTCTTCTTCATCAAGCGCTGGACGGTCTCTCTGAAGATCTTCGCGTCCGTTTTTTTCCTGGCCTATTTTTTCTGGTTCCTGGGGAACGAATTCGCCCGGTATCTCGCTCCGGCCTATCCCTGCATGGCGGCGGCCCTGGCCATGGGCTGGGCCATCCTGGCCGGCCAGTTCGGCCGCGGGATCCGGCAGGCGGTCCTCCTGGCTCCCGCGGCCGCGGCCTTCCTGGTCTGGTCCCCTCTGGCGCTCCTCGCCGGATACGCCTATCATCCCTGGGAATTCCTGACGGGAACGATCACCCGGGACGAATACCTCTCGCGTTCCCGGAACACCTACCCCAACCCGTCGTACCTGGTCTACCTCTACGCCAACCGGAACCTGCCCCCCT
>MGUT01000018.1:15354-15873 GCA_001800095.1 Elusimicrobia bacterium RIFCSPLOWO2_01_FULL_64_13
GCGACAACAAGGCCTACGGCCTGGAGAGGAGCTTCCTCTATTACACCGTGGAATACAACCACCCCGTCCTCCAGACCTGGGTCGGGCAGTCCCGGACGGGAGAGGACCTCTACCGGACCATGCGCGGCAGCGGCATCACCCACATCATCATCAATTACCGCGAATTCATCCGCCTGCACGGCCGCCCCTGGAATGAGAAGGACCGGCGGGTCTTCGACGAATTTTGGAAGAAGCATGCGCGCGCCCTTCCCGTTTACGCGGAGGGGACCGCGCTCTACGAGCTGGCGGATTCCGTCCCGGAAGGAGACTCCCCCCTGAACCTGCTCCTGGAGCTGGACCGGAGAACCTGGAAGAGGGAATCCCTCATGAACGTGTTCCTGGAGCGGGGCCTCTGGGACCAGGCCATCGACGAGGCCTCGAGCTGGGCGGCCCTGGGCAGTCCCGTCCACGGCCTCCTGGGGGACCTCTACGCCCGCAGGAACGGAGAAGGGGACCTGGAACGGGCCGTGGCCGTCTACA
>MGUT01000019.1:0-593 GCA_001800095.1 Elusimicrobia bacterium RIFCSPLOWO2_01_FULL_64_13
AAAGGACCGCGGACTGCGGGCGCAGGACCCCCGCGCTCACGATCAGCGCGATGATCTTCGGGGTGTCGTTCAGGCCGCGCGCGAAACTGGCGGCTCAAAGGACCGCGGACTGCGGGCGCAGGACCCCCGCGCTCACGATCAGCGCGATGATCTTCGGGGTGTCGTTCAGGCCGCGCGCGAAACTGGCGGCTCCGGCCGTGAGGTAATGGAGACCGTTCAGGAGGGTCTGCGCCCCGGCTCCGGCGACGCTTCCCCGGTAGGTCATGGTGCAGCGGCTGATCTGGTCCACAGTCAGGATCAGGCCGCTGGATCGGAGGACGGCGGCGCCCTCCGGGGTCACGCGCACGAGTTCCTCTCTCCCGTCCAGGCAGAAGCAGGTCTCTCTGGTCACGTTCATGGCGCGCCGCGCGAGCTTGAAGACAGGATAGACCAGGACCGTCAAAAGAAGGGCAACGAAAGGGGAGATGAGAAGCGGGAGGAAGAAGCCGCCCCAGAGCTTGGCGAGCTGGATGCCGCCGCCCGAGGCGATCCCGACGCCCGCCAGGGCGCCGGTGAGGGCGTGTGTCGTGGAGATGGGGGAACCGGTCTTCGCC
>MGUT01000019.1:603-15741 GCA_001800095.1 Elusimicrobia bacterium RIFCSPLOWO2_01_FULL_64_13
GAAGACGCGATGATCTCGTCGGGGACCAGTCCTTTCCCGCTGAAAGCGGCCACCAGCTTTCCGGACAGGAAGATCGCGCAGAGCGACCCCGCCAAGGTGGCGGCGGTCGCCCAGAGGAGGGCGCGCCTGTAATCCGACGCGCCGCTGCCGAAGAGGGTGGCCACTCCCTTGAAATTGTCGTTCGCGCCGTTGGAATAGGCGAGAAAAAGCATCGCCGATAATATGAGAGCCGCTGTCATGTCTCATTCCTCCTTAAAGGTGCGGGGATTCGCTGGATTGGTCGTTCGAGGGGCGGTTTCCTTACACCGTTACCACCTCCGAGGCGGTAACGGACAGGGAAGCGTATTGGAGGGTCAGTACGTCCTGCGGTCGAAGGCGACCGCGCTTTTGTTCTTTTCCGCCCGCCCCTTGACGAACCCCTTGAGCTCCGAAGTGATCTGGGCGACCTGGGCGTAGTGGGTGAGCGGCCTCTTCTCGTTCGTGGAGACGGCGATGGAGAGCCGGGCGAGGGGGAACTTCCTCAAGCCGCCCCGCCGGTCCTTGGCCTGGACGTATCCCCGGAAGTTGTCCGACCAGTTGTACCAGGCCTTGATCTCCCTGTCGAACCGGTCCGCGATGCGCCCGCAGAGGTCCTTCATGGACGCGGCGTCCGCCACGAGGATGAAGTCGTCCCCGCCGATGTGCCCCAAAAATCGTTTCGAACCCCCCTGCGACGCTTCTTCCTGGATGATCCGCGAGGTCCACTTGATCACCTCGTCGCCCTGGTGGTAGCCGTAGGCGTCGTTATAGGCCTTGAAATTGTCGATGTCGATGTAGGCCGCGCCGAACTTCTCCCCGGACCCTATCCGGGACTCGATCTCCTCCTGGATGGCGGGGCCTCCGGGAAGCCGGGTCAGGGGGTTGGCCGAGACCATCCTGTGGTTGCGCCGCAGGAGGGTGTCGATCCGCGCCAGGAGCTCGGGCATGTCGAAGGGCTTGGTGAGGTAGTCGTCCGCGCCCAGGCCGAGGCCCGTGACCTTGTCGTCCGTGGACATGCGGGCCGTGAGCATGAGGATGGGGATGAGCCGCGTGGAGGGCTCCTCCCGGAGCTCCTTGCACACGGCGAAGCCGTCCAGGCCGGGCATGTTGACGTCCAAAAGGATGAGGCCGGGCTTCCGGACCCTGGCCATGGAGAGGGCCTCCCTGCCGTCGGAAGCGACCACGGGGTCGTAGCCGTGCCGGCTCAAGACCCTCCTGACGACGTTCCGGACTTCGGGCTCGTCGTCGGCGATAAGAACCGTGTTTTGCATGGCCTTTTCATCTTTCATGGCGTCCTCCGGTCCACCTGGATTGGGCGATCTTCGGCGCGGCCGTCCTTATGAGCTCGTCCGCGAGCCCGGCCGTGAGTTCCGAACGCGGCGGCAGGCGGCCCGCCATTTTCTTCACCATCTTCTCCGCGGCTTTCTCCATGATGATCGCCGCCACCTCCGGCACCTCGCGCGCGGACCAGGTGGCGTGAGAGATCTTCTCCCTGTCGGCCCAGAGGACCTTGCCCGTCGCGACGTCCACCATCTTGACGGTGACGGATATGGCCCCGCTCGCGCTCTGGATGGTCTCCAAGGTCTGCACGAAACCCACGATGACGGCGTCCACTCCCAGGATGGACCCGATGGCCAGGCATTTCTCCGGGCGGATGACGCCCGAAAGGGAGAGCTTCTGCTCCTGGAGCACCTTCATGAGGTCCTTGCGCTCTATCACGTCCACGTCGTCGAGATTCTGGAGGATGGAGACCGTGAAATAGTCGCCCAGCACCGCGCCGGGGATATAGGGATTGGCCGATTCGAACGGCAGGACGGCCAGGCGGTGGGATGGGCCCCGCAGGCCGGGCCTCTGGATGGATGCCCTTTCCGCGGCGCATCCGGCGAGGGAAGCGGCGAGAGCGAGCCAGAAAAGGAATTTCGTTTTAGTTTCCATGGCATTTTACCCGCAAAAACTGTTTTCCCTTCAGCGTTTGCGTGAATCAAGAGCGCTTTGAACGACTTCGTAGATGTTCCTGATCTCGAACGGCTTGCGCAGGAAGTCGAACGCCCCCTGCTGCATGGCGGTCACGGCGTACTCGATGGTGGCGAACCCCGTCAGCATGATGACCGGGACGCCGGGGCGCGCCGCTTTGACCTGCAAAAGGAGCTGAAGGCCGTCCATCTTGGGCATCTTGAGGTCGCTCAAGACCAGGTCGACTTTTTCCTTTCTGACGTGCTCCAGCGCCAGGAAGGGGTCTTCGAACGTGACGACGCCGTAGCCCTTCCGGGACAGGGCCCTCTGCAGGGTCCGGAGGATCTCGGGTTCGTCGTCCACCACGATGATCTTGACGTCCTTATTCGAGTTAAACATGGGATTTGTCCTTTCGAAGGTTTGTCAAAAACGCGTCGGCGGCGCCGGCCGCGGCGGGGAGGCGTATGGAGAACGACGTGCCCTTCCCCGGGGCGGACTTCACGGATATGGAGCCCTCGTGGGCCTCGATGATGGATTTGACGAGGGCCAGCCCCAGCCCGATCCCGAGCTTGCCATGCGCGGCCGGGCCGTTCGCCTGGTAGAACTTCTCGAAGATCCTTTTCAGCTGTTCCGGCGCCATGCCGGTCCCGGTGTCCGCGACGTAGATCTCGACCGTCCGCGCCTTGGGGTCCGAATCCCAGAGCCGGGCTCCGACCGCGATGACACCGCCGGCCGGGGTGAACTTGAGAGCGTTGCCGAGCAGGTTCAGGAGCGCCTGCCGGAGCTTGACGGGGTCGGCCATGACTTGCGGCAGGACGGGCTCGGTCTCCTCCGAGAGGGTGAGCCCGTGCTCCCGGCAGGAGAGGGAGAACTCCTCCGCGCATTCCCGCACGATGCCGCCGACCGACACCGGCGTCCGCTTCAGGGAGACCTTCCCCGTCTCGTAGCGGAAAAGCTCGAGGATGTCGTCCACCATCTGGATCATCCTGGCGGAGCTCCGGGCGATGATGGAGGCCATCTTCGCTTGGCCGGCCTGGTCCGGCCGGGGGTTCCCGGCGGAGGTCTCCTGGAGGAGAAGCCGGGACGCCACGTGGATGGAGGCCAGGGAGTTGCGCAGCTCGTGGCTCAAGTGGTGGACCACGTCCTCCTGCGCCTCCAGGTCCTCGACGATCGTGGAGGAAAAGAAGGCCACCACCAGGAGGAGCGAGAACCGGATGATGATGAAGGATTGGAAAAAATCGGTCCAGGCGTGCGACTTGAAGAAGAAGAACCCGTAAAGGAGGCAGGAGATCCCCGCCACGAGGAAGCTGACGGAGGGCTTGCGCGCGATCACGGTCATGAAGACGACCAGAAAGTAAGTGAAGAAAAGGTCGTTCTGGAACCCCTGGGTCAGGTAGACGACGGCGGAGATCGCCGCGATGTCGAACAGGAAGAGCCCGATCACCATGCCCTTCCCCAGCGACCTGGAAGGCAGGATGAGGACGAACAAGTTGCTTAAGAAGTGGAGGGCGACTGCCTTCATTTCAGGAGCCAGGAGCCCCGCGGCGGCCTGGGAGGTAAGGGGGTTCTCCTGGCAGTAGAGAGCGAAGAAAAGGAGGACGAGGGAGATGATGGTCCGGAACGACACGAGGGTGGACTTCCGGCCGGGCGTGAAGACGCGGGCCGTCAGCCCCTTGAGAAAAGCCCCCTGAATTACCGCGCCGCCAATGTCCATTTTTCCTGCTCCTCGTCGATTTTTACGAGCCGGCGCACCTGCTCCATGAAGCCGTCCACGTCGAACGGCTTGGCAAGGTAAGCGTCGGCGCCTTCCTTGAGTATCTTCTCGCGGTTCTCGTCCGTGTCCCGGCCGGTGATGGCCAGGATTTTCGTTTTCATAAATCTGGGGTCCTTCCTGATGTTGGAGCAGACCCGGAACCCGTTGATCCCCGGAAGCATGAGGTCCAATACGACCAGATGAGGATGGGCGTCCAAAAGCATTTTGCCCGCTTCGAAACCGTCCCGCGCTTCGAAGACCTCGACTTTGGGCACGTTTTTTGTGAGCGCCCTGCGGATGACCCTGCGGATATTGTCCTCGTCGTCCACGATGAGCGCCTTGAGGGCGCCGTTCATCTTGCTATTGAAGTCCCTGGGAACGGGCATCCCGAACTGTTTAAGGAAGTCCAGGAAATCCCCCGGCTGGACCCGGCGGTGGCCCCCCGGAGTCTTGTAGGCCCGCATCTTCCCCAGCTCGCACCAACTGATGACCGTGGTCAGGTCCACGTGGAGGTAGCGGCTGATTTCGTAGGTGGTGAGGGGGGGCATCTCGCTCGCGATCATCGGACTCTTTCCTCCTGGTTCCAGAATTTCAATGTATCCTAGTAAATCTATCTAAACCAATAATCCCAATCTATATATACCAGGGGTTAGAATTTTTGTCAAGGTCTAAATCAAAAATATTTTTACAGAGCAAGCTTAAAAAAAACGATATGGTTTATCATATCGATTTATCTGAACGGAAATGAAGGGGAGACGAATGCGAGGCGCTGGGGGGTTAGATGGTGACGGGCAGTTCGACAGTGAAGGCGGTGCCTTCGCCCTCCCGGCTTTCGGCCCGGATGGCGCCGCCGTGGTCCTTGACGATCCCGAAGGAGATGCTCAATCCCAGTCCCGTGCCTTTCCCGACGTCCTTGGTCGTGAAGAAAGGGTCGAAGATCCTTTGGAGGACCTTTTCCGGTATCCCCGAGCCGTTGTCGGAGACGCTGACCCGGATCAGGTCTCCGGCGTATGAGCTGCGGACGACGAGTTTAGGGCGTTCCCTGCCGGCCAGGGCGTCTCGGGCGTTGGTGACCAGGTTCAGGAAGACCTGCTGGATGCGGTTGGGGTCGAGCCGGGTGGTCGGGACGGCTTGGTCCAGTTCCTTGACCATCTCGATGCCGGAGGACTGAAGCTCGTACTTCACGAGCTCCAGGGTGTTCTCCATGATCTCGTTGACCGACGCCTGCCGCATCTCGAACCTCTGTTTCCGCGCGAAATGGAGCAGGTTGACGATGATCTTCCGGCAGCGGTCGGCCTGGCTCTTGATGGAAGAGAAGTCCTGCATCCTTTCCGCGGAGGGGTCGCCGTCCTCGATCAAGAGGTCCGCCAGCCCGATGATGGTGGTCAGGGGGTTGTTGAGCTCGTGGGCGACCCCGGCGGCGAGCTCCCCGATGGCCCGCAGTTTCTCCGCCTGGGCCAGCTCGTCCTTCATCTTTTCCAGCTCGGCGTAGGCCCCCTTCAGGTCCTCCATCTTGTTCTCCAATTCCTGGACCAGCCGGGCGTTGTCGATCGCCTGGGCGACCTGGGAAAGGTAGATCTGCGCATGGCGGAGGTCGGAGTAATTGAAGGGAACGTCGCTCGCGGTGCGGGCCGCGCAGAGCGCCCCCAGGACCTTGTCCTTCGAGCGCAGCGGGCAGACCACGGCGGAGAGGATCGAGTCCTTGAGCCGGAGGTCGGAGAACCGGGGGTCCCTGTGGATGGGCCCTTCGAAGATGACGGGCTCCTGCGCCGCCTGGCCGAGGGCGATGCGCTCTCCCAGGGCCAGGCGCGCGGCTTTTTCGGCCTCGCCCTCGAGGCCGCGGGAGGCCGCGATGGCCAGTTTCCCGTCCAACCCCGGGAGCATGATGGAGGCGTCGTCCGCGCGGAGGAGCTTCTGGGCCAGGTCCGCGAGGATGGGCAGAAGGGAATCGATCCTGACCGAGGAGAATATCGCCTTCGAGGCCTCGTAAAGGGCCACGAGGGACTTGAGCTCGGACCTCTCCAGCACCTTTTCTATCAGGTTCGTGACCTCGTTCAGATTGAAGGGCTTCTGGATGAAGTCGTAGGCGCCCTTTTTCATCGCGGCCACGGCGGTCTCGATCGTGCCGAAGCCGGTCGTCATGATCACTTCCAGGTCGGGATCGAGCTTCTTGATCTCCTGGAGGACCTCGACGCCGTCCATCCCGGGCATCTTCACGTCGGTGATGACGAGCTGGAACCGGTCCCGCTTGACCCTTTCCAGCCCCTCCCTGCCGTTCTGGGCCGTGACCACCTGGTAGCCCTGCCCGCCGAGCTCGTAGCTCAAGAGGTCGAGCATCCCCTTTTCGTCGTCGATGATCAGGATCCTGGCGCTCTGCCTGTCGTACAAGGGTTTTCTCTCCTTTCGGGATTATTCCGCCGTCGTCCTGAAGACCTCTTCCACGGTGGTCACGCCTTGCCTGACCAGGTCCAGCCCGCTCTCGCGCAGGGTCTTGAGGACGGCGCGGCATACCGCGTCCTCGGAGCCGTCGAGGGACGACTTGGAATGGATGAGCTGTTTGAGGTCCTCCGTCATGACCAGGAGTTCGAAGATGCCCATCCGGCCGTGGTAGCCCGTGAAATGGCATTTTTCACAGCCCTTGGCGCGGTAGAGCGCGGCCTCCTTGGACTGGTTCTCCGCTCCCGGAAAGAGGTGTTTCAGGGCCTTCTGGGGCACGCGGTAGGGTTCCCTGCAGGCGGGGCAGATGACCCGCACCAGCCGCTGCGCCAGGACGCCGATGACCGTGGAGGTGATCAGGTAGGACTCGATGCCCATGTCCCGGAGCCGCAGGAGGGTGCCCAGGGCGTCGTTGGTGTGGAGGGTGGAAAGCACCAGGTGCCCCGTGAGGGACGCCTTCATGGCGATCTCCGCCGTCTCCTTGTCGCGGACCTCGCCCACCATGATGATGTCCGGGTCCTGCCGGAGCGAGGAGCGGAGTCCGGCGGCGAACGTCATGCCGATCTTGGGGTTGATCTGCACCTGGGTGATGCCCGATTCGTTCGATCTGCCGGCGAGTAGCTCGTATTCGATGGGGTCCTCCAGGGTGATCACGTTCTTCAGGGGGGAGCGGAGGCGGTTGAGCACGGAATAAAGGGTGGTGGTCTTGCCGGACCCCGTGGGGCCGGTCACCAGGAGCAGGCCCTGGGGCTTCTGGATCAGGGTCTCGAACATGCTCTGCACCGTCGGCTCGAAGCCGAGCTGGGAGAGTTCCAGGGCGAAACTGGACTTGTCCAGGACGCGGATCACCACCTTCTCCCCGTACTTGCCAGGGAGGGTGGAGACCCGGAAATCGATGTTTTTCTCCATGACGACGCCGGAGAACTGTCCGTCCTGGGGAAGGCGCTTCTCCGTGATGTCCATGTTGGAGAGGACCTTGATCCGCGCCGTGACGGGGGCCTGGACGCTCTTGGGGAATTTGTGGATGGTGGTCAGGATTCCGTCGATCCTGAAGCGGACGAACACGTTGTGCTCCTGGGGTTCGATGTGGATGTCGCTCGCCCCCTGGGACACGGCCATTTCGAAGAGCTTGTCCGCCGCCTTGACGATATCGACTTCCCGGGGGAGACCGTCCCGGCCCGCGGGGCCCTCCTCGATCTGGAACTCCTTGACATGGCCGGCCGCGGCCAGTTCCGGCAGGCAGAGCTTGAGACAATCGAGGATGGATTCCTTCGGAGCGTGGAAGAGGTCGCATTCGTAGCCGCAGACGAGCCGGACCTTGTCCACCACGGAGGCGTCTTCGGGGTCGTCCATGGCCAGGGAAAGCCGGCCGTCCTGGAGGTCGAAAGGGACCACGAGGTGCTTCAAGAGGAGCTCCGCCGGGACGGTCCGCAGGACCTCCCTGGAGATCTTGAATGCGGCCAGGTTGACTTTGGGGGCTTTCTCACGTTCCATTGGGATCCTCCCCTTGGGGCAGGAATCCCCGGACGATCGACATGAGGCGGACGTGGTCCACCGGTTTGGTCACGTAGTCGTCCGCGCCGCATTCCCAGGTGCGCAGCTCGTCGATGGACTGGTTTCGGGCCGTCAGGACCACGACGGGGATGTCCTTCGTCTTCGGGGCGGTCTTGAGCGACTTGCAGACCTGCCAGCCGTCCTTCTTGGGCATCATGATGTCGAGGATGACCAGGTCGATCTTTTCCTTGAGTATGAGATGGAGCCCCTCTTCTCCGTTCGCGGCCTCGGCCACGTCGTAGCCCGCCCGCGTGAGCCGTTCGCGCACGATCTCGCGGTTCTGGAAGTCGTCGTCTATGATCAGGATCTTGGGAGCCATTCCTTCACCTTCTCTATGATCTTGCCCGGCAGGCAGGGCTTGGAGATATAGTCGTCGCACCCGGCTTCCCTGGCCTTGCGGTCGTCCCCCGTCATGGCGTGGGCGGTGAAGGCGATGACGGGAATCCCGCGGGTCTCGGCGATCGTTTTGAGGCGCCTGACGGCCTGCCAGCCGTCCAATTTCGGCATGGAAAGGTCCAGGAGGATCAGCTCCGGCTTCCGGCTGACGGCCAGCTCGATGGCTTCATGGCCGTCGGAGGCCGCGAGCACTTCGAAGCCGGCGGCTTGAAGGGCATCGGACGCGATGGTCCGGTTATCCGCGTCGTCGTCGGCGACCAGGATCGCGCGGCCCACTAGACCTTCTCCTCCAGGGATTTTTCCGCCCATTCCAGCTTGCGCTTGATGATCTCCAGGATCTCCTTCAGACTCTTGGACCCCTTCTCGATGATGAGCTCGGCGCGCTTCCTCAAGGCCTCCGTCTCCTCCGGGGTGAGGTTCTTGGCCGTCATGACGACCACGCGCGCGTCCGCGAGGGCCGGGTTGAGCTGGATCCTCTCCAGGAGGCCGAACCCGTCGAGACGCGGCATCATCAGGTCCAGAACGATCAGATCGGGCCTGTCCAGCTCCGCCATCGCGGCGCCCTGCTCGCCGTCGAAGGCCGAGCTGACCTTGTAGCCCTCGCTCTCCAGGAGCGTCCGCATGAAGGAGTTCAGCTCGGCGTCGTCCTCCACGATGAGGATCTTCTTTTTTTCGGCCGGAGCGGAGCGCCGCAGGCTTTCCAGGAGAGTCTTCCGGTCGAAGGGCTTGATGAGGTAGTCCGATACGCCCAGGGAATAGCCCAGGGACCTGTTCTCCATGATGGAGACGATGATGACGGGGATGGACCGGGTATCCGGGTCGCTTTTAAGGGACTGGATGACGGACCAGCCGTCGCGGTGAGGCATGAGGATGTCCAGGGTGATGGCGAAGGGGCGGAACTGCTTGGCCAGGGCGATGCCCTCGTCGCCGTTCTGGGCCCCGAGGAACCTGTATTCCGTGCCCTGCAGACTGTCCTTGAGGAGCTGGAGGACCTCCGGGTCGTCGTCGATGGAGAGGATGACCTTCTGTTTTCTGGGGGGGAGACCCTCGTCGGCGGGCGGGGCCTCCCGGAGGATATCCCCGGCGCCATCGACGGATGAGGCCGCTTTTAGGGGCAGGGAGACGGTGAACGTGGACCCCGCCCCCGGGACGCTCTCGACGCTGATCCCGCCTCCCAGAAGCTCCGACAGTTTCTTGACGATGGACAGCCCGAGACCGGTGCCGCCGAACTCCCGCGTGGTCGAGGCGTCCTCCTGGCGGAACTCCTCGAAGATCAGCTCCAGGTGGCCGGGCTGGATGCCTATTCCAGTGTCCTTCACGCGGATCTTCACCGTCCCGGCGGCGGGATCGGGCTCGCAGGAAACGGCGACCCCGCCCTGGCTGGTGAATTTCACCGCGTTGCCGATCAAGTTGATCAATATTTGTTTGACCCTGGTCTTGTCGCTCATGATGGCGCAGTCGGGCGCGTTATCCAGAGCGAGAGAGACATGTTTTTCACGGGCCAGGGCCTCCATCATCTCCACCGTTTCCGTCGCGAGGTCCTTCAGGTTGAACTTTTCCAAATAGAGGGGCATCTTGCCGGCGGCGAGTTTCGATATGTCCAGTATGTTATTGATGAGCTGGAGAAGGTTCTGGGCGTTGGCGCTGATGCGCTTGAGTGCCGTGTCCTGTTTCTCCGTCAGGTCCCCGTAGAGCCGGTCCAGGATGAGGGAGCTGTAGCCGATGATGGCGTTCATGGGCGTGCGGAGCTCGTGGCTCATGTTGGCCAGGAACTCGGATTTCAGGCGGTTGATCTCCTTTAAGGAAGCGACCTCGCTGGCGAGCGCCTGCTTTTCCAGGGCTTTCTCGACCCTTGAAACGAGCTCCGAGATGTTGTAGGGCTTCGTGATGAAATCGTAAGCGCCCCGTTTCATGCTCTCGACCGCCATGTCGATGGTGGCGAATCCCGTGGTCATGATGACCTCGACGGAGGGGTGCATCTGTTTGATGGACTCGAGCGCGTCCAGCCCGCCGAGCTTGGGCATCTTGACGTCGCTGATGACCAGGCGGTAGTCGCCTTTCGCGATCTTCTGGACCCCTTCCTGGCCGTTCGCGGCCGTGTCCACGTCGTAGCCCCTGGCGCCCAGCTCGTAGGAGAGCAGGTCGCGCATGCCTTCCTCGTCGTCCATGACGAGGATCTTGGGCGGCTCGATCTTCGCTTTTTCTCCGGTCATGGCTGGTCACCTCGCGGCGCTTCCTTTGACAGGGGGATGGAAACGGTGAATTCGGACCCCTTCCCCGCCTCGCTCCGCACGGCGACGCCGCCGCCGTGGATCTGGACGATCTCATGCACGATGGAGAGGCCGAGCCCCGTGCCCTTCCCCACTTCCTTGGTGGTGTAGAAGGGGTCGAAGATCCGGGACCGGATCTCTTCGGGGATGCCTTCGCCGTTGTCCTCGACCTGGATCTGGAGGAATTCCCGGCCCCCGTTCTCCGCCCGGCGGGTCCGGACCGTCAGGATCCCGCCCCTGGGCATGGCGTCGATGGAGTTGTTGGCCAGGTTGATGACGACCTGCTGGATCTGGGTGCCGTTGGCCGTGAGCTTGGGCAGGCCTTCCGCCAAATCCCTCTCCAGCTCCACGGAATGGGCCTTGGTCGAGGCCTCCACGATGCTCAAGGCCTTCCCCACCTCCTCGTTCAGGTCGCATTCCTCCCTTTCCAGTTTTCTCATCCGGGAGAAGGTCAGGAGGTTCTGGACCAGGTCCCGGCACCGCCCGGCCTCGCGCTCGATGGATTCAAGGGGCATGCGCATGGGGTCCTCCTTCCCCATGCGGTTCAGGAGACTCTGGGCGAAGCCGAGGATCACGCCCAGGGGGTTGTTGATCTCGTGCGCCACGCCGCCCGCGAGCTGGCCCACAGCGGCCAGCTTGTCCTGCTGGAAGAGCTGGCCCTGGAGTTTTTTCTTCTCCCTTAGATCGAGGACGGCGGCCACGAAACCTATCAATTCTCCCGCGTGGGACGGGTCGTTGGAGCCGCGCATGGAGGAAAGATAGATCTCGCAGGGGATTTCTTCGCCGGACTTCATCCTCATCGAGATCTCCGTTCCTCCCTTTGCGGACGAATTCAGTTTATTCAAGTCTCCGCTCTCCACGGCGCGCTTGAAGGATTCCATGAGGGCTTTCCTGTACCTTTGCGGTATCAGCATGGTGAGGGGTTGACCTATGGCTTCTCCGATAGGATAGCCCGTGACCGTTTCCGCGGAGGGGGAGAAAAAGGTGATCTTGCCGTCCAGGTCGCTCGATATCAGGGCCACGGGCGAAGATGAAGTGATGGCGTTGAGGAACCCCGTTATCCTACGAAGGCTATTCGACATATTGTTGAAGGAGGATATGAGGGCGCCGATCTCCCCTCCGGCTTCCGCGGCCTGAAGTTTTTTTCCCAGGCTTCCCGAAGCGACGGCATCCGCGGCCGATTTGAGCTCGGTTAGGGTCCGCGAGGCGGACTTCGCGAACTTGACTCCCAGCCAGAGGAAAACGGCCCAGACGACGGCGAAAAGGACTATCAGACCGTACTGGATCAGGGTCAGGAGGCGGATCATCTCCTTTGCCCTTTCCTCCTTCGTATCCATGAATTCTGTCAGAAGGTTGAAATTCGATTTAGCCATATCGATGTTATCCGTCAAGGCCGTTGAAACGAGTTTAAAAGCCAATACTCTTTTCCCGGATTGGTGCAGTTTGACGATTTCATCGAAGGTATGATGCAGGGCTGAATGGATGTGTCCCAATCTGCCGAATGGGGTCATGAATTTCTCATCCTGATAGGGTGGGCGGAACGATTTGTACCACTTTCCAAACCCGCACGTCTCCGGGTCCAATTCGCCTTCGTACTTCCGACCCAGGTGAGCAAGCCGGTGCAGATGGACCAGGTTGTTCATGACTTCGATCTCATATTCGTGGAGGACGTTATCGAGCTCCATGGCGGTCGTCAGACGATGGATATGGCGGGTGCGCATCTCCAGCGTCAGGAACCAGATGCCGATCGAGGCGATCATGAAAGCGCCGACGCTGATTATGATCGCGCGGAGTTTTTTGCGTATGGACCAGTTCCGGAATGAGCCGGGTAGGGGCGTCATGACAGGAGAAGGGAGACCTTTTCCCGGAGTTTGGCGGCGTCGAATGGTTTCCCCAGGAAAGCGTCCGCCCCGGCGGCGAGGGACTGCCTCTCCGATTCCTGCTGGTTGTGGCCGGAGATGGCCAGGATCCTGGTCTCTTTGAGCCGCTCGTCCGAGCGGATCAGGCCGCAGACCTTGAACCCGTCTATTCCCGGCAGTTTCAGGTCCAGCACCACGAGGGAGGGTGTCAATTGGCCGAGCTTGTGCCCCGCCTCGAAACCGTCCGCGGCTTCCTGTATTTCGACCGCGGGGTAGATCTTCTGCAGGGCGCGCCTGATGAAGTTCCGCACCGGCTCCTCGTCGTCCACGATCAATATCCGCGGGGAGGCCTGGGCCTTCAGCTCCTCCGGCACGGGGATGTTATGGGTCTTGAGGAACGCCACCACGTCCTCCGGCCAGGCCCGCCTGTGCCCCCCGCCCGTGGTGAAGACGGGCAGGAGCCCCTTTTCTATCCAATTCCCGACCGTGGCCGGGGTCACTTGGCAGATCTGGGCGATGTCGTGGGTGCCGAGCGCATTTCTTTTCATATGATTTAACTGTTTTATACCTAATAGGTGTTTAACACCAATTAGGCGTTTTGTCAAGGGGGGTGGATATGGGAGGGGGCGGCCGCCGGCGGCGGACCGCTATTGGGCGTGGTGGCGGATGTCCTTGCCCAGTACCATGAAGATCACGTCCTCGGCGATGTTGGTGGCGTGGTCCCCGATCTTCTCGAGGTTGCGGGAGATCAGGATCAGGTCCACGAGTTGGTTGGTCTGGGAGGGCTGCCTGCGGATCATCCCGATGACCTCGCTCAAGACCTTGGATTTCAGGGTGTCCTCCTCCTCGTCCTTCTTGAGCACGTCCTGGGCCAGCTCCACGTCGCTACGGGAGAAGGCGTCCAGGGAGTTCTTGATCATCTCCTGGGCGATGGCCGCCATGCGGGGGATCTCCATCATGGTCTTCACCGGCACTTCCTTAAAAAGATGGTAGGTGCAGGTCTGGGTGATGTTGACCGCCTGGTCCGCCACCCTCTCCAGCTCCGAATTGATCTTCATGGCGGCGAGGATGGCGCGCAGGTCCGAGGCCTCCGGCTGGTAGAGCGCCAGGATCCGGCAGGCGAGCTCGTCCACCTCTATCTGGAGCCGGTTGACCTCCTCCTCGCTCCGGAAGACCCTGTCGCCGGCGCCGGTCTCCCTCTCCGTGAAGCACTTCATGGAGAAACGGATCATGTCCTCGGCCACTCCTCCCATGTGGAGGATCTTGGCCTTGAGCTGGTTGATCTCTTCCTGGATCTGTCTTTTCATGGGCTCACCCGAACCTTCCCGTGATGTAGTCCTCCGTCTTCTTGTTCCCTGGATTGGTGAATATCCTCGAGGTCACGCCGTATTCAATCATTTCCCCCAGGAGAAGGAAAGCCGTGAAATCCGACACCCGCGCGGCCTGCTGCATGTTGTGGGTGACGATCACGATGGTGTAGCCGGACTTGAGCTCGAGGATGAGCTCCTCGATCTTGGCCGTGGAGATGGGGTCCAGGGCCGAGCAGGGCTCGTCCAGGAGTAGGACGCTGGGCCGGACGGCCAGGGCCCGGGCGATGCAGAGCCGCTGCTGCTGGCCTCCGGAAAGGGACGTCCCCGGCTTGTCGAGGTTGTCCTTCACCTCGTCCCAGAGCGCCGAGTCCCGCAGGCTCTTTTCCACCTGCTCCGCCAGCACGGCCTTGTTCCTCATGCCGTTGAGCCGCAGGCCCGCGGCCACGTTGTCGAATATGGACATGGAGGGGAAGGGCTGGGGTTTCTGGAAGACCATCCCGACGTCCCTGCGCAGGAGCACGGGGTCCCGCTCCATGACGTCCTCGCCGTGGATGAGGATCTTCCCCTCCATCCGCGCCTTGGGCGTGACCTCGTGCATGCGGTTCAGGCAGCGGATGAACGTGGATTTTCCGCAGCCGGAAGGGCCGATCAGGGCCGTCACCTTTTTCTCCAATACGTCCAGGGACACGTCCTTGATGGCCCGGAGGGCCCCGAAATAGGCGTTCAACTTTTCGACTTCGACCGCGATTTTTTCCGTCATGCCGCGGCCTTCAGCGCCTTTCCCTAAGCCAGATCCTGGCGGCCAGCCCGGTGAAGAGCACCAGCATCATGAGCACGAGGGCGGCGGCCCAGGACTGGCGGTGCCAGTCGTCGTAAGGGGAGATCGCGTAGGTGAAGATCATCACGGGCAAGGAAGCGATGGGCTCGAGCCACCCCTCCGCCCAGAACCGGTTGCTGAAAGCGGTGAAGAGGAGGGGCGCGGTCTCCCCGGCGACCCGGGACAGGTCCAGGAGGATGCCCGTGATCAGCCCGCGCGCGGCCGTCGGGATCACGATGAAGCAGATGACCTTCCACTCCGGCAGGCCCAGGGCGAACCCGGCCTCGCGGACGCTGTGGGGGACGACTTTCAGGAACTCCTCCGTGCTGCGGACGGCGATGGGGATCATCATGACTCCCAGGGCGAAGCCGCCCGCCAGGGCCGAGAAATGGCCCATGGGGAGGACCACGACGGTGTAGGCGAATATGCCCACGACGATGGAGGGGACGCCGTTCAGGATGTCGGCCGCGTAGCGCACGAAGAAACCGGTCTTGTTGTGGCCGTATTCGGACAGGTACACCCCTCCCAGGAACCCGACCGGCACCCCGATGGCCGAGGCCAGACCCAGGAGCTTGCCCGTCCCCACGATGGCGTTGGCCATGCCCCCGCCCGTCTCTCCCACGGGTTTGGGCAGCTTGGTGAAGAAGTCCCAGTTGAGGGAGGAGAAACCATGGTAGGCGATGTATCCCAGGATGAAGAAAAGGACGCCGATGGTGAAGGCCGCGCACAGCCCCGTCAGGAGGAACGCGGTCCAGCTGGCGGCCCGCCTCCG
>MGUT01000019.1:15752-18691 GCA_001800095.1 Elusimicrobia bacterium RIFCSPLOWO2_01_FULL_64_13
CTCACGCCACTACCTCCGCCTGTTTGGCCACCTTGTGGATCAGGTAGCGCGCGATACCGTTCACGACGATGGTGATGAAAAAGAGGACCAGCCCCACCTGAATCAGGGTCTGGACGTAGAGGTCGGAGGTGGCCTCGGTGAACTCGTTGGCGATGACGGCGGCCATGGTGTAGCCCGGCTCGAAGAGGGAGAACCGTATCTCCGGACGGTTGCCGATGACCATGGTGACGGCCATGGTCTCGCCCAGGGCCCGGCCCAGGGCGAGGAAGACGGAGCCCAGGATGCCGGAAAAGGAAAAGGGGATGGTCACCATCCGCAGGACCTCCCAGCGGGTGGCCCCAAGGGACATGGCCGATTCCTTCAGGGTCTGGGGGACCGTTTTGAATATCTCCCGGGAGATGGTGGCGATGAAGGGCAGGATCATGACGGACAGGATGATGCCCGCCGTCAGCATGCCCACGCCGTAGGGAGCGCCGGCCTTTCTCATGACGGGGACCAGGACGAACACCCCGATCAGGCCGTAGACCACGCTGGGGATGGCCGCGAGGAGCTCCGTCAGGAACGCGATGGCGTTGCCGATCCCGGGAGGCGCGAGCTCGTAGAGGAATACGGCCACGCCCAGCCCCAGGGGGACTGCGATGGCCAGCGCCAGCATGGAGGAAACGACCGTGCCGTAGATGAAAGGAAGGGCCCCGTACTCTTCCCGGACCGGGTCCCAGACCTGCTCCCAGAGGAAGCCGAAACCGAACTTCTCCATGGGAAGCTTCGAGTTCTTGAAAAGCTCCCAGCCGATCCAGGCCGTGAGCGCGAATATGGAAAGGGAAAAAAACAGGGTGACGCCCTTGAAAATGGCGTCACCCTGTCCCTTGGATCTCAACTTACTTGACCTCGATCTTCCGCACGGTATTCCTGACCATCCCGTTCACCACCGGCGGCAGGGGCGCGTAGCCGAGCTCCCCGGCTGACTTCTGGCCTTCCTCCAGCATCCAGTTCAGGAAGTCCACGAGGGCCTTGCCCTTCACGGGGTCCTTCTGCTTCCGGTAGACCAGGAGCCAGGTGAACCCGGAAGCGGGATAGGCCTCGGGGTCCGGGGAATCCGTGATGGAGACCCGGAAGTCCGAAGGCATCTTCGCCCTGGCCGCGGCGGAGACGGAATCCAGGTCCGCCGCCACGAACTTTCCCGCCTTGTTCCGGACCTTCCCGTAGGATATGTCGTTGTGCTTGGCGTATATGAGCTCCACGTAGCCGATGGAGTTGGGCGTCTGTTTGACCAGGCCCGCCACTCCCTCGTTGCCTTTTCCTCCCAGGCCCACGGGCCAGGCGACGGAGGTGCCCCGCCCCACCTTGGCCGCCCATTCCGGGCTGATCTTGGCGAGGTAGTCCACCCAGATGTAGGTCGTGCCGGAACCGTCGGAACGGTGGACGACCACGATGGGTTTGGACGGGATGCTGGCGCCGGGGTTGGCGCTCTTGATCTCGGGGTGGTCCCAGGTCTTGATGCTTCCCAGGAATATGCCCGCCAGCGCCTTGGGGGTGAAGTTGAGGGTCTCGCCCACCCCCTCGATGTTGTAGGTGGGCACCACCGCTCCCAGGACGGTCGGGATATGGTAGAGGTAACCCGGGGCCGATTCCATCTGGGAGTCGGTCATGGGGCCGTCGCTCGCGCCGAAGTCCACGGTCCCGGCCGTGATCTGGCGGATGCCGCCGCCCGAGCCGATGCTCTGGTAGTTGAACTTGTACTCCGGGCGGAGCTTGTGGTACTCGTCGAACCACTTGGAGTAGATGGGGTAGGGGAACGTGGCCCCGGCCCCGTTGATGAGGATGCCGCCGGCTGATTTTGCGGTCGCCGTCAGGCCCAGCAGGAGCCCGGCGGCGGCCGTGATTGAGATGAACCTTTTCATTTGCTTCCTCCTTATCATTTTACAATATATCGTTTTCTAGAACTTCACCGACACGTCCACCTGCAGGCGGTTGATGTTGTCGGCTCCCGGGGGGATGTTCGTCCGCAGGACCTTCGTGTTGAAGTACTTCGCCTTGACCTGGACGTAGTCCCTGGGGTTGAAGGCCAGCCAGAATATGTGGCCGCGGCGGTTGGTTCCCCCGTCCCCGAAGTCCGAATCGGAGAGGTCGGCGATGGCGGCGTTGGTCTCGAGCCACTTGTAGAAGTAGGCGGCTTCCCAGGTCTTGGCGCTGCCCGCCTTGCCCAGGATGGCTCCCACCTGGTAGCCCGACTGCTGGTCCGAGACCGCGGCGCCCAGGGCGCCGTTGCTCTGGACGTTCTTCACGTAGTCGGCGTGGACCTTGAAGGGCAGGCTCCCGAGCTTCGTCGAGAACTCCTGGGTCAGCTGGACGATGGTGAAGGAGGCGGCCAGGACGTCGGTCTGGGCGGATGAGCCCGAGCCGGCCGTTTTCCTGGTGTTGCCCTCCTGGTTGGCGGCGGCCCCGAAGTTGTTCAGGTTCTCGTATTTGAAGTGGTAGAGCGTCGCGGCGACGTTCCATTTCGACTGCTGGCTGACCTTGACGTTCGCGCCGAGCTGGTGGCCGAACATCCACTGGTCGCGGTTGTCGGAAGAGTCCTCGTCCAGGGGCATCTGGGCGAAGTTGGCGAAGAGGCCCAGCCGCTCGTTCAAGGCGAGCTTGAACTGCTCGGCGAACCCTTCGGGGTTGACGTCATCGTCCCACATGAGGTCGGAGCTGGTGACCCGCCAGAAGGGGTTCTTCATCCTTCCGCCCGACAGGGTCAGCCATTCCCTCGCCTTCCAGGACAGGTAGGCCTGGTCGATGAATATGGACTTTTGGGAATTCAGGTTGTCGAAGGTCTGGTTGGTCGAGACCTGCTCGCCGGTTCCGGAGGCGAGCTTGAAGGCCATCTTGACGTCCTGGATCGTGTTCTCGACCCCGAGGCGGAAGCGGAAGCGCTGCCTCGAGCGGTCCCTCTG
>MGUT01000019.1:18699-19547 GCA_001800095.1 Elusimicrobia bacterium RIFCSPLOWO2_01_FULL_64_13
CCAGAAGTTCTCCTGTCGGAGGCGCATGTCGCCTCCGATCTTCATGTTGGAGACGAACTTGGCGATGGAGACGTTGGCCGACGTGGCGTCGGCCTGCAGCATGGCGGGCGCGATCAGGGAACATAAGAACCCAGCGATCGCGGCCCTTTTGAGTCTCTCGGCATTCATGGATGTTACCTCCTTAGTTTTCACGCTTCTTTGTTATTGCGGTCCGGCTTGTCCCGTAAAATTGTCGGAGCGGGCAACAAGGAGGTTCAAGTGCCCGCCCCGTTGCGAATCGTCGCGCTGCCGGCCGCCCGTCCCTGCCCTCCAGGACGGTTCCTCCAGGAAGAGGCGGCCGCATTCCGGACATTCGTACCGGTAAAAGAGGGAACAGCATTCCCAGGTCTTGTTCATGGGCGTGAGGTCGTGCGGACATAGGATCATGCGATCTTGCGCCCTTCCTTAAAGTGTTCTTCGATCTCGTCCAGGCGGTGGCGCAAGGCCTGCGGGTCGAACTGGTCCGCGCCAAGGTCGTGGATGAGCCGGCCGACCAGCTTCACGTGGGCGTTCAGGATGGCCACGACGCGGTCCGCGTGGATGGCGTCGTGTTTGCGAATGGGGTCGTCGAAAAGAATGTTCATCCCGCTCTTCCGGAGTAGGCGCACGACATCCCGGCGGCCCGGCTCAAGACCTTGCCAGCATGGACAATGTCCCGCTTGCTGAATCCAGGATATCCAGGGAACAGGGCACCCGGGTTCGCCCGGGGGTGGAGCGGTTTGCTGGTTTTTTTTCCGGCGTAGTCCACACGGACCTCCTTGCTCGATTCTTCGCGAGACCATTATCCAGGTCCCGGAGACTATCTTACC
>MGUT01000019.1:19559-22122 GCA_001800095.1 Elusimicrobia bacterium RIFCSPLOWO2_01_FULL_64_13
ACTGCGTGACGGGCCGGAAATAACTATAATGATACGCGTGATGCGATCGATCCCCATCGGCCGGCTCGTCCTGGCCGCGGTCCTCGCGGCGTCCCTCCTGCCGGCCCCGGCGCGGGCGCAATCCACGGACGGCGAGGACCCGTTCCCGCCCGAGCTGGAGGCGGACCTCTCCGCCGGAGCCACCGCCCTCTACCGTCTGGATTTCGACCATGCCGAGGAGCACATCGCCGAGGCCGTCCGCAAGCGCCCGGACCATCCCTCGGCCCATTTCTTCAGGCTCATTCTGATCTGGTACCGGCTGACCTACGATTCGCTCCTGAACAGGGACCAGGCCCTGGAGAGGGAGTTCGGGGAGCAGGCGGAGCGGACGGCCCGGGCGGCGGAAAATTACTCGCTGAACCGGGACAAGGCCATCGGCTATCTCTATTGGGGGGGAGCCCTGGGAGCGACGGGCTGGTACTACGTGATGAAGCGGCAGTGGGTGCGCGCCTATTTCAGCGGGAAGAAAGGCCTCGCCTACGTCAAGAAGGTCCTCCGGCTGAATCCCCGCATCTACGACGCGCACCTGGGGATGGGCATGTACCAGTATTATGCGGCGACTTTGGGCCCCGCGCTCAAGGTCCTTTCCTATTTCTTCATCCGCGGGGACCGGGAGGAGGCTTTTTTGCATCTGCGCCTGGCCGAGTCCCGCGGCCGCTATGTCCGCGCGGAAGCGGCCTACTTCCTTTGGAACGCGGCCATGGACGAGGGCCGCCTGGCGGAAGCAGAAGAACAGGTGAAGGCGCTCCTGCGCGCCTACCCCGGCAGTCCCTTCATGGCCTGGTGCGAGATCCAGACTCTTTTCTACCAGAAGAGGTGGCAGGAGGTCTTAAGGAAGGCGGAGGAATTCGCCGTGAAAGCCGGAGAGGTCGCTCCTTCGGCCGATATGCGGAACACCTATTCCCTTCTCCTGGCCAAGGTCTTCTATCACGCCGGGGCCGCGCAGTTCAACCTGGGCCGGATCGACCTGGCGAAGGGCTATTTCGAGAAAGCGGTCGACCAGCCCGCGGAATTCTCCGGCTGGCGGACGATGGGGCAGCTGCGGCTGGGCGAGATCCATGACTTGGAGAACCGCAGGGACCAGGCCCTCAAGAGATACCGCGCGGTCCTGGACCTTACCGACATATGGGATTCGCGCAAGACCGCCCGGCAGAGGATCAAGACTCCTTACCAGAAGACCCTGAACGGGGGAGAGGCCGTCATGCTCTCCCCTCTCCAGCTCTGGAACAAGGACCTGGAGGACTGACGCTCACATGGCCCAGGTGCGTCACAAGTGGTTCGTTCTGGCCGGCATCATGCTCGGGCTGTTTTTGTCCGCTCTCGAGGCCACGGCCATAGCCACGGCCATGCCGACAGTCGTCTCGAGCTTGGGCGGCCTGGCGATATACAGCTGGGTCTTCTCCGGATATCTTCTCTCTTCCACCGTCACCATGCCTCTTTGGGGGAGGTTGTCGGACCTGCACGGGCGCAGGCCTCTATTTTTCGCCGGCGTCCTCACGTTCATCGCGGGCTCCGCCCTGTGCGGATTGAGCCGGAACATGGGCCAGCTCGTGCTTTTCCGTCTGATCCAGGGGATCGGCGCGGGGGCGGTGATGCCGCTGACCTTCACCATCATCGGCGACATCTATTCTTTGGAGCAGAGGACGAAGATGCAGGGAGTGTTCTCCGGCGTCTGGGGATTCGCGAGTCTGGTGGGGCCTATGGTGGGGGGCTACCTGGCCGACCACGCGACCTGGCGCTGGGTCTTCTACGTGAATATCCCGTTCGGACTCCTGTCCATCCTCCTCATCGCCATCGGTCTTAAAAAGGAGGAGCCCCGCGAGGCCGGGCGTGCGTCCCTGGACGTGGTGGGCACGGCGCTTTTCACGATATCCGCCGCCTCGCTCCTCCTGGGGCTGTCCATCGTCCAGCACAACCTTTTCGCCGGCTCGTTCCTTTTCCTGACGTTCCTGCTCCTGATCTTCCTGTACGTCCGCATGGAGGAGAAGGCCGAACATCCCCTCGTGCCCCTCAAACTTTTCGCCATCCGCATGTTCCGCGCGGCCCAGGGCTCGGGGCTTTTTTCGGGCATGGCGATGTTCGGGGTGATCTCTTTCGTGCCCCTGTACATGCAGTCGGTCCTGGGCTCCAGCGCCACGGAGGCGGGCCGGGTGCTCATCCCTTTCATGCTGACCTGGGTTGTCTTTTCCATAGCGGGGGCGCGCATCCTCATGAAGGCGGGTTACAGGTCCGTGATCCTGGCCGGAGGCGTGATCCTGGTGTCGGGATTCGTTCTCATGTCGGGTCTGGACGCGGCGTCCAGCCCTCGGACGGTCATGCTGTGCGTGTCCATCCAGGGCGCCGGCATGGGTTTCAGCATGGCGCCTTTTCTCATCGCCGTGCAGAGCGCCGTTCCCAAGGACCTGATGGGGGCGGCCACGTCCTCCACGCAGTTCGTGCGGACCATAGGCGGGGCGATAGGCGTGGCGCTCCTGGGGGCGACCTTGAGCCTGCATCTCCAGGCGAGCGCCGACGCTCTTTCCGG
>MGUT01000019.1:22139-25971 GCA_001800095.1 Elusimicrobia bacterium RIFCSPLOWO2_01_FULL_64_13
GGGCCGGCGGGAGCTTGCCCCGGAGGTCCTGGCGGCGGTCACTTTGGAGATGGCGAACGGACTGCGGAAGGTGTTCCGCGTCTCCCTGGCCTTCGCGCTCCTTTCGTTCCTGGCGGCCTTCGCGGTCCCGGACGGGTCCGTTCATTCCCACGCCTGGAAGCCGCCGGAGGGGGGCGTCCAGTGAGCCGGAGGGCGCGTCTGGTTTTCCTGGCCGTCCTGTTCGGCGCTTCTCCCGTTCGGGCCGCGTCATACGAGCTGGGCGGTTTCTACGAGGCGGGAAAACGTTCCACCGCGGACGATTATTCCGAGGAGGACGACGACGATCTCTACTCTTACGACACGTCCCACCTGAAGATCGGCTATGAGCCGTTCGATCTTCACGATTTCGGTTTCAGTTCCTTCGTCACCAGGAAGAACTACGACCTCAAGAACGAGCTGGACAACGTTTCCCGCCTCTACAGCGGCCATTGGACCGGCTTCCTGAAAAAGGAGAAGGACACATCCCTTCGGGCGCGGTTCAGGGCCCGGTACAGGCAGAAGCGTTTCGGGGATAATCCCGCCGGGGAATATGACCAGGCGGCCGGGTCCGCGGGCCTGGACTACAAGAGCCCCGAAGGGCATTCCCTGGGGATGTCCGCCGGGGCGGACAACTACAACTATCTGGCCGGTTCCTCCCGGGACCAGCTCAAGTTCTTCGGCGAGGCGGAAGCCAAGGCGGTCCTTTTGGAGAAGAAGCTCGAGCTCGAGTCCGGTTATAAGGTATCGACCGCCAGGGAGAGGCGGCTGGACCGCAAGAGGACCCAGCAGGAAGTTTCCGGAGGCATGGACGCTCTTTTCGGGCATTTTCTCATCTCGCGCCTGCGCCTGCGCGGGGCATGGGGGCAGAGGGACACGAAGGACGGGGAGGAGAGGGACGAAGACCGCGATTTCGAATTTTGGCGGGCGTACGCCAGGACGGACCATCCTTTCCTGCCCTGGATGGGAACCCATTTCAAGCTCGAGCTGTTCAAGAAGGACTACGTCGATTTCGACCTGGACCATTCCGGTTTCGAGTTCGAGAACGGCTGGGACTGGCGCCTGTTCAGCGACGGCTCGCGCAGTTTCACCGTGGAGCTGGACGGCAGGTTCAAGGAGTTGGAGTACGATCTCGCTCCGGCGCGGAACTACAGGAAAAAGACCCTGGAGTCGCGGATCGCCTACCGCAGGAAGAGGAGCTGGAAGGCCTCGGCCGGGGTGGAAGGCAGTTTCTACGACTATTCCAATCCCGCGAACGACAAGACGCGGGCCTATGTCCTCCTTTCCGGGGAGAAGTCTTTCCTGGACGGGAAGTTTTCGGGATCATTGGACCTCAAGTTCAGGTTCACGGACAATAAGTTCAAGGAAGACGATAAACAGCAGGCCGCGCGGGTTTCCGTCAACCGCAAATTTTGAGGGGGAGCCCATGAAAAATTTGAAACAAGTCCTGATCGTTCTGGCGGCCTGCGCCGCTTTCGCCGGGAGCGCTTCCCCGAAGCCGGAGACCGTGCTGCTCTTGAACGAGAGCTATTTCGAGGCCGCGCACAGAGAGATAGAATCGGCGAAAGAGTCCATCCATCTCATCATGTACCGTTATCTCTACTACAAGCGCAAGTCCCTGTCCTATCCCAACCGGCTCTTCGCGGACCTGGAGGCGGCGCATAAGCGGGGAGTGCCGGTGCGCGTGATCTTGGACGCCCCCAAGCTCAAGTACATGCCCAAGGCCGGCCCGGAGAACCGGGAGGTCTATCAACGTCTCAAGGACGCCGGGATCGACGTGAAGTACGACTCCACCGGGACCACCACTCACGCCAAGGTCCTGGTGGTGGACGGCCGGACGGTCATTTTGGGGAGCCACAATTACACCGATTCAGGGCTGAAGTACAACAACGAGGCCTCGCTGCTGCTGCGGGACCCGAAGATCGCCGGGGAGCTTATTTCCTATTTCGGCGAAATACGTTGAAGATCCGTTGAATCTATTGTTACAATAGTTTTACAAAAAGTTTAAGAATTGTTGAGGCGGGGGCAGGTATAAATAGTAGTGCGCAGACGCCCCCGTCATGCATATATTCGTCATACCACATTCATCCGGCCCCCATCCCGGCGGTCCCATCGGAGATGGAGGGAAATGCTACCTCCTGGTGATCGACGATTACCGGATCGAGGAGGTGGTGAAGAAGGATTTCAATTCCGGTTCCCACCGCATCTTCCCGCACGAATCGGGTCTCGAGTTCCTGTTCTACTGCGTCGCGTCCGGCTCCGGCGCCGACGAGGACATGTTCATCCAGGACCTTCACCGCAAGCTGGAGGAGCGTCTTTCCCCGAAGGTTTCCCTCGAAGGCCTCGAATTCCATCTGTGCAAGGGCGACAGCATGTCCGCCCGCCCGATCCATTACAGGGTTGAAAGCGGGGAGATCAACCGCTTTCAATTCAACCGCAGGTCCCCGCTCCAGACACTGCTTAACGCCATCACCTGATTCTCTGCCAAGCGCGCCCTCGCGAGCGTATATCCGCTCCGACCGGGGGACGCGCTTTGCCCTGAAACCCCGTCGGTATTTCCTTCCTGCGCATGTGGACATATTTCCCTGATTGTCCGCCCGCCGCCGCTCCTATAAACTGTAATCATAGAACTTTGCACGATGAAAGGAGGGCTGCATGGACATCCCCGAGTTATTCACCCGGCTCTACAACCTGGGCAGGCAGATCAGGAGGGTCCCGAAGGTCAAGGACAAGGCGGCGGCGGCCCTGTTCAGGGCCGCGCACCGCAAGATAGGCGGCGTGCGCAAGACGCTCTACATAGCCGGTTTGGTCGGGGATGGGCGGGAAAAGGCCTACCCCCAACTTTCTTATAAGTACGAGAAGGGCCTCTACCGCCTGGACACCCGTTCCCGGGCCATTCTCAAACAAATGACGAACGGCGATTCCCGTCTAAAGGAATCGGCCAGCTGATTAAGAGGTCTAGGGTCTAGGGGACGTTGCTAAGTTTCTAAGATATGGGCTCGATAACTTAGATACTTAGCAACGTCCCTCACGGTCCTCATGGTCCAAATCAAGTATACTGCAATTATGGTAGCGGAACAGAGCCGGATCGGCCGGCCGGCCCGATGGGCCAAAGAAGACGTCCTGCGATCGGTCTACCATCTATGCAAGGGCCGGTACGTCAAGGCACGGGACTTTCCCTCCTACCTTTACAAGCTATGTAATAAATTTTGCGGGGGCGTCCGGTCCGCCAAGTGGGAGGCGAAGGTCATACACGGCAGGAGCTGGGACTATGAAAAGTTCATCAAGTGGGTCGCCCAGTTCGCCAAAAAGAAGTACAGGGAAGACAAGGATTGGCCTGCGCGGATGCGGACCATGGCAAAGAGGTTCTGCGGGTCCATACGCAAGGCCAAGTGGGAGGCGGGGGTCATCCATGACCCCCGGACGAAGAAGCGCCGCCGCGTCGATTTGAACGGCCTATGGTCGAAGAAGCGGTTCATCGAGGTTTTTCGGGAACATTGCCGGTACGGCTACCACAAGCCGGGCCAGCTGCCGGGATATCTGCGGGCGCAGGCGGTCAGGCATTTCGGCACCGTTCGCGCCGCCAAGTGGGAGACCGGCCTCCTCCGGGACCCGAGAAATAAGAAACGCTAATTTAGCATCGCATAAATTTGGTAAAAATGAAGGGGTTGAAAAGGGGGGGAAGTCCTGCTATATAGGTAAATAGCCCGACCCGCCATGGCTCGGCGGGCGGCCCCGACTGGTTTCCGTCGGGGATCGAAAGGCAAACTTCGAGAAATCGGAGGACGCAAAGCCGTGAGCCCGCCCGACGTGTGGC
>MGUT01000019.1:25984-27193 GCA_001800095.1 Elusimicrobia bacterium RIFCSPLOWO2_01_FULL_64_13
TTTAGCAATCCCGATGGCTGGGCGCTGCCCGGGGGCAGTGCCTGGCCGTAGGGGTTGCGACGCGGCGGGCGCAGAATGTGCTAGAATATGTCAACCTTGCTGTTTAAGCGAGGTTGACATTTGTTTTTAGGGGGGACCATGAACTACGAGACCCTGGCGGACCTGGCCCTGGAAGGGAAGGAAATCCCGCGGCAAGACCTGCGTTCCCTGCTGCGCGCTCCCGACGACGACGTCCTGGCCGTTCTCCAGGCGGCGTTCCGGGTGCGCCGCGCCGCGTTCGGGAAGCGGGTGAAGCTGAACTATCTTTTGAACGCCAAGTCCGGCCTCTGCCCGGAGGACTGCGGCTACTGCTCCCAGTCCAAGGTGTCCGAAGCGGACATCGATTCCTATCCCTTCCTGTCGGACAAAGAGATCCTGGCCGCGGCCGGGCGCGCGGTGAACCTCTCCGCCAGGCGGCTCTGCCTCGTGAATTCCGGGCGGGGGCCGACGGACGGGGAGATCCGGGCCATATCCGGGGCGGTGGAGAAGGTGAGGGAAACTTATCCTTCCCTCGAAATCTGCGTCTGCCTCGGCCTGCTCGGGGAAGACAAGGCCGGCGCGCTGAAGGCCGCCGGAGTGGACGCCTACAACCATAACCTGAACACAGCCGAGAGCCGGTACCCCTCCATCTGCTCCACCCACACCTACCGGGACCGCGTCGAGACCCTGAAAGCGGCCAAGAAGTCGGGGCTTTCCCCCTGCAGCGGCTGCCTCTTCGGCATGGGCGAGACGGACGACGAGATCGTCGACCTGGCGGAGACATTGGGGAGGACCGGCGTCGATTCCATCCCTCTCAACTTCCTGATCCCCATCCCGGGCACGCCCCTCGAGGGCGGCGGCGGGCTCACCCCGCAGAAGTGCCTCAAGATCCTCTGCCTCTTCCGGTTCGTCAACCCGAAGTCCGAGGTCCGCGTCGCGGGCGGCCGCGAGGTCCACCTGCGCTGGCTCCAGCCCCTCGGCCTCTATGCCGCCAACTCCATATTCATAGGCGACTACCTCACCACCAAAGGCCAGAAGCCGGAATCGGACATCGCCATGATCCGGGACCTGGGTTTCGAGATCGAAGGCGCCGGCGTCCCCGCGGCGGCGCCGGAGGAAGAGTTCGCCGTGCGGCTGAAGTAACGCGGCCGTGACGGTCGTATCCGCCAGGGACATCCGCAAGACCTACCA
>MGUT01000019.1:27212-33502 GCA_001800095.1 Elusimicrobia bacterium RIFCSPLOWO2_01_FULL_64_13
GCGGGGGGAGATCTTCGGCATCCTCGGCCCGAACGGCGCCGGCAAGACCACGCTCCTCAACTGCCTTTCCCTCCTCCTCTATCCGGACGAAGGCGACATCGAGCTTTTCGGGGAGAACGTCCGCCGGTCCGACGGCAATCTGCGCGCGCGGTTGAACCTCTCCTCCGGGAACGCCAACTTCCCCTGGTGCATGACCGTGCGGGAGATATTGCGGTTCTACGGCATGCTCTACGGGCTTTTCGGGAAGGACCTTTCCCGGCGCGTCGAGGAGCTGATCGGGCTCCTCGAGCTCGGGGCTTTCAGGGACCGCAGGTTCGACGAGCTTTCCACCGGGACCAAGCAGAGGTTGGCGCTGGCCAAGGCGCTCCTGAACCGCCCCGAGCTGCTTTTCCTGGACGAGCCCACCATCGGCCTCGACCCGGACGTGTCGATCAAGATCCGCGCCTTCATCCGGAAGATCAACCGCGAGGAAGGGATCACGGTGCTCCTGACCACCCACTACATGGTCGAGGCGGAACAGCTCGCCGGGCGGATCGCGTTCCTCCATTCGGGAAAGATCCTCGCCCTGGGCACGCCCGCGGAATTGAAGAAGGAGGTCCGGGCGCAGAACATGGAAGAGGTCTTCCTCCGCTTGAGCCGCGGCGGGGAGGAGGAGGCATGAGGATCTTCATCATCCATACCCTGGCATTCGCCTACCGGAACGCCATATTCGCCAAGCGCAACATCTTCGTGGTTGTGGAGATGGTATTCTGGCCCGTCATCACGGTCCTGACCATCGGCCTGATGGGCAGTTTCCTGGCCCTGGAGGAGAAGACGCTCGCGTTCGTCATGACCGGGGCCATCGCTTCGGGCGTGCTCCAGATCGCCCAGCTGGACGTGGGCTATTCCATCCTCTACGACCTCTGGTCCAAGAGCGTGAAGCACACCTTCCTCACCCCGGCCGGCATGACGCCGGCCATCCTGGGCGCCTGGGTCATCGGGATCGCTCGGGGAACGGCGGTCATGGCGGTCCTGACGGGGCTATCCGCGCGCGCCTTCGGGTTTCCCCTCCCTCCGCTATGGCCCGCTTTGGTCTTCTCGGCGGGAGTCTTCTGGACGGCCCTCCTCGCCGGCATCGTGGTCTGGGTGCTGATCCTCACGTTCGGCCAGAGGGCGGAGATATCGGTCTGGGCCCTTTCCTACGTGGTCATGCTCCTCTGCGGGATCTACTACCCCGTGGACCTCCTCCCGCAGCCCCTCTACGCGCTCGCCCGGCTCCTTCCGCTGACTTACTTCCTCGATTCCCTCCGGCACGCCTACGGCTTCCCTCTCCTTTTCCCGCGCGGGATATGGGAAGGGTGGGCCTTGAACGCCGTCTACGCGGTCCTGGGGATCGGCCTCGTGCGCGCCGCCGTCTCGCGCGCGCGCCGGACGGGCCTTCTCCTCCGGCTCTCGGAGTAGCGTGAGCGATCGTCCTGTCGCTCTCGTGACGGGCTCCTCCCGCGGGATCGGCCGGAATATCGCCCTCGCCTTCGCGGAGAGATCCTGGAACGTGGCGGTCCATTACGGCCGGTCCCGCGGCGAAGCCGAAGAGACGGCGAGGCGGGCGAGGGACCTGGGCGCGGAAGCGGCCGTCTTCGGGGCGGACGTCGGGGACCCGGCCGAGGCGGCGGACCTGGCGTCCCGCGTGGAAAAGACATGGGGCCGGCTGGACGCCCTCGTCAATAACGCCGGCGTCACCAGGGACCGCTCCATCCTCAAGATGATGGACGAGGAATGGAACGAGGTCCTGCGCGTGAACCTTACCGGGGCTTTCTGGTGCCTGCGGGAATGCGCCAGGGTCATGTCCCGGCGGAGATCCGGAGCCGTCATCAACGTCGCCTCCATCCTGGGACTGCGCGGGTCCGCGGGAGCCTCGAACTACGCCGCCTCCAAGGCGGGGCTCATCGGCCTGACCAAGTCCGCGGCGAAGGAGCTGGGCCGGTTCAATATCCGCGTGAACGCCGTCCTGCCGGGTTATCATCAGACGGACATGGGCATGGAAGTGTGGGAAAAGCACGGGGAGCGCATCCTCTCCGAGCACGTCCTGGGCCGCCTGACGGACGTCAAGGAGCTGGGCCGGTTCGTCGTCTTCCTGGCGGAGCAGGGATCCGCCAGCGGGCAGGTGTACAATTTCGACTCCCGCGTCCTTTGAACGGGGCGGGTCCCGCCCGTGCCGTCCGTGAGAGATCCGGAGGTCTGCGTCACGGGCATCGGCCTGGTCACTCCGCTTGCCGATGACCGGGAAGGCACGTGGCGCATGGTCCGGGAAGGGGGAACGCTCCTCTTTTCGGGAACGGACCCCGTCCTCGGTCCGGAACTTTCTCCTTACGTCCGCCCTTCGCCGTTCCATCATTCGAACGGGCTCCACCCGGTCTACCCCATCGCGCTCCGCGCCGCCCGCGAAGCCCTGCGGGACGCCGGGCTGGAGCCGCTCGATGTCCCCGAAGGGCGGATGGGCTGCTCCGTTTCCGTTTCCAAGCCGGTCTTTCCCGCGGGACTCTCGGCCCCCGCCTCCCCCGAATCCGTTCACGCCTTTATCGCGCGCGAGCTCGGCTTCTCCGGGCCGGCCCTGAACCTGGTCGCGGCCTGCGCCACGGGGATCCATTCCGTGCTCCTCGCTTCGCGCTGGCTGAAGGAAGGCCTCTGCGACGCCGCCCTGGCCGGGTCCGCGGAATCGTCCATGCATCCATTGCTCGTGGCGGGTTTCAGGAACATGGGAGTGCTTTCCCTTTTTCCGAGGCCTTTCGACAGGAGGCGGGACGGATTCATCCTGGGCGAAGGAGCCGGCGTCCTGGTGCTGGAAAGGAGAAGCGGCGCCCTCTCGCGCGGCGCGAAGGTCCGCGCGGTCCTCGCCTCCGCGGCCGTCGGCTCCGACTGTTCCCACCCGACGCGGTTCTTTCCGGACGGAATGTCCGTCGCCCGCGTGATCTCCCGGGCCCTCGCGCGGGCGGAGATCGCTCCGGGGGACGTCGGCTACGTCAACCTCCACGGGACCGGAACGGCCGCCAACGACCTCATGGAGACCCGCGCCGTGAAAGCGGCCTTCGGGAAAAAATCGTATGATATATCCTGCTCGTCCACGAAACCGGCCACGGGCCACCTGCTGGGGGCGGCGGGAAGCGTGGAGCTGGGCCTGGCCTGCCTGGCCCTGCGCGACGGCTGGGTCCCTCCCACCCCGCACCTCGAGGAGCCGGATCCGGAATGCGATCTGGACTATACGGCCTTGAGGGGGAGGAAGAGGTCCTTCCGCGCCGCCCTCTCCCTTTCCTTCGGGTTCGGCGGGCCCATAGGCGCCGCGGTCATCAAGGCGGAATGAGACGTGGCGGCCCTGGACCAATTCCTCGCGGAAGAGAACCGGAAGACCCGGGAAGCGTCTTTATGGAGGACACTTAGGACCGTGGAGAACCTGTCGGCGACCGAGATCCTGGTGGACGGAAGGAAGCTCCTGAATTTTTCCACCAACGATTACCTGGGCTATTCCTGCCATCCCGGCGTGGTGGGTCCGGCCATCGAGGCCCTGAACCGCTACGGTCCCGGCGGCCGGTCCTCGCGGCTGATATCGGGGAATCTGGACCTCCACAGGGAGCTGGAGAGGAAGCTCGCCGCCTTCAAGGGGACGGAGGCCTCCCTCATATTCCCCACGGGGTTCATGGCCAATCTGGGGCTGGTCTCTTCCGTCCTCGGGGAGGGGGACGCCATCCTCATCGACCGGCTGAACCACGCCTCTCTCATCGACGCGGCCCGGCTGTCCAAGTGCCGCATATTCGTGTACGAGCACGGCTCCGTCCCTTCCTTGAAGAAGGTCCTGGAAAGGACCGAGGTCTACCGGAAGCGCCTCGTGGCCACGGACTCCCTTTTTTCCATGGACGGCGACCTGGCCCCCCTGCCGGACCTCGTGCGGGTCTGCCGGGAGCGCAAGGTCTGGCTCATGATCGACGACGCCCACGCCACCGGCGTCCTCGGGGAGAACGGGGTGGGCCTCGCGGACCATTTCGGGATGATGGGGCAGGTGGACATCGTGATGGGGACTCTGTCGAAGGCGCTCGGCTCCCAGGGCGGGTTCATCTGCGGCTCGAAAGAGCTGATCGAATACCTCGTCAACAAGTCCAGGCCGTTCATATTCACCACCGCCCTCTCCCCCGTGAACTGCGCCGCCTCGATCGCGGCGCTGGACCTCGTGAAGAAGGAGCCCGAGCGCAGGCGGAAGCTCCTGAATTCGGCGCGCCAGGTCCGGGAGGCGGTCAAGGAAAAATTTCCGTCCGAATCGAGGCTCATCGGTCCGGACGTCACCCCGATCATCCCCGTCCACGCCGGCAGCGCCAAGCGGGCGCTGCGGCTTTCCAAGGCCCTCTCCGACGAAGGGTTCTTCATCCCCGCCATCCGCCCTCCGACCGTCCCGAAGAACGAGAGCCGGCTGCGGATATCCGTGTCCAGCGAGCATTCGGAACGGGATGTCCGCCTGCTCCTGGATTCCCTGTCCAAATGCATCGAGCGCGATCCCGAGGAATCCTGAAAGGGATATTCGTCGCCGGGACCGGAACGGACGTGGGCAAGACGGCCGTCGCCTGCGGGATCGCCCGATGCCTGGAAAAAAGAGGGGCGGGCCCCCTGGTCTTCAAGCCCTTCGCCTCGGGGTCGAGAGCGGACGCGTCGCGGCTGAAGGAAGCGGCGCGCAGTTCCCAGACCCCGGAAGAGATCACCCCTTTTTTCTACAGGGAACCCCTCGCTCCTTACGCGGCTTCGAAGCTGGGCGGTGAAAAGTTCTCCCTGTCCGCTTTGAGGCGGTCCATCGCCGCGGCGCGCTCGTCGGGAAGGTTCGTCGTGGCGGAGGGCGCGGGCGGCGTCGCCGTCCCTCTGGGCAAGGATTATTTCGTCCGCGATCTCATGAAGGAGATGGGATTTCCGGCCCTGGTCGTGGCCCATGCCGGGCTGGGGACCCTCAACCACACTCTTTTGACTCTGGAGTCCCTGCGGAGGAAAAATGTGGAGGTCCTGGGGATCGTCCTCAATTTCTTCGACCCCGGGGACCTCGCGGCGAGAACGAACCTCCTCTATTTCAGGGAAAAGAATATCCCCGTCCTGGCCGTCCTGCGCCGGGACCCGCGGCTGCCGCGGGATCACGATCTGGCCTCGGCTCTCATCTCCCGGAGCCCTCTGGGACGGCGGCTTGGAAGCGTTGCATCCCCTCAAATAATAAGGTAAAATATCCCCGGAGAATCGCCCCGGCAGGTGCGGGTCCCAAACTCTCATCAATAGTAAATAACTGAACAAGCCGCATCCAAATTCAACACCCGGGACCCATTGCCGGGCCCGGACGGGAGAACCGAATGGCTGAAGCCGTTCTCATAGAGGTTTCGACCCGGACCCGCGCGCGGAAGGCGGCGGCCGCCAAGCGCGTGAACGCCCTTTTGGCCTCCTGGGACCTCGGCCGCGTATCCTGCCTCAACGTCTCCAAGCTCTACCGGATCCATGGCGGCCTGTCTCCCGGCCGGGTCGAGACGGTCGCCCGCGACCTCCTTTCCGATCCCATCGTGGAGGACTATTCGATCGACCGCGCGCCTTTGAAAAAAGGGACGGTCTTCGCGGACGTCTGGTACAAGGCGGGCGTGACCGACGCCGTGGGCGAAAGCGTGCTGGGAGCGATCGGCTGCCTGGGGATCTCCGGGGCGGAATCCGCCTCCTCCGGCGTCCGCTACGAATTCTCCTCCGGACCCGCCTCGGACGCGTCCGAAAAACTGCCCGGTTTCGCCAAGCGCGAACTCCTGAATCCCCTGGTGCAGGAATGCCGAATCCGGAAGCCGTGACCGCCCCCGTCCCGGCCCCCGGAGGGAACCCGCGCGCGGTCCCCCTGCTCGGCCTCGACGCCGCGGACCTGGTCCGCTGTTCGGCGCGGAAGCTCCTGTCCCTTTCCCTCGAAGAGATGCGCGCCGTCCAGGCCCATTTCAGGACCCTCGGGCGCGACCCCACCGACGTGGAGCTCGAGACCATCGCCCAGACCTGGTCCGAACATTGCAAGCATAAGACCTTCAAAGGGATCATCCATTACGTGGAGCACGGACCAGACGGCCTCTCCGAGGAAACCTTCGACGACCTCCTCAAGGCCACCATCGTGCGCGCGACGAAAGAGCTGGACCGGCCCTTCTGCCTGTCCGTGTTCGAGGACAACGCCGGCATCATCGATTTCGACGGGGAGAACGCCGCCGCGTTCAAGGTGGAGACGCACAACCACCCGTCCGCCCTCGAGCCTTACGGCGGGGCCGGCACCGGGA
>MGUT01000019.1:33508-35477 GCA_001800095.1 Elusimicrobia bacterium RIFCSPLOWO2_01_FULL_64_13
GAGTGATCCGCGACATCCTGGGCGCGGGACTGGGCGCCAGGCCCGTGGCCAACACCGACGTCTTCTGCGTCGGGCGGTTCGGCCGCGGCGACGGGGCCGCGGAGGCGGGCATCCTGTCCCCCGAACGGATCCTGTCCGGGGTCGTATCCGGGGTCCGCGATTACGGCAACCGCATGGGCATCCCCACCGTGAACGGCGCCGTGCTCTTCCACGACGGCTACCGGGCCAACCCTCTCGTCTTCTGCGGCACGGCCGGCGTCATCCCCAAGGACAAGATCGCCAAGAAGGTCTCGCCCGGGGACCTGGTCGTGGCCCTGGGCGGGCGCACGGGCCGCGACGGGATCCACGGGGCCACCTTTTCCTCCCTCGCTCTCGAGGAAGGCATCTCTTCGAGCATGGTGCAGATCGGCAACCCGATCGTGGAGAAAAAGACGGCCGACGCTTTGCTGCGCGCGAGGGACGCCGGACTCTACCGGGCCGTGACCGACTGCGGCGCGGGAGGATTCTCTTCCGCCGTGGGGGAGCTGGCCGACGGCGCCGGGGCGCGGATCCAGCTGGAGAACGCCCCGCTCAAATACGCCGGGCTCGCGCCCTGGGAGATCTGGCTCTCCGAATCGCAGGAGAGGATGGTGGCCGCCGTCCCGGAGAAGGACCTCGACGCATTCCGGAAGATATGCGGGATAGAGGACGTGGAGTGCAGCGTGATCGGGACGTTCTCTTCGGACAACCGGCTCAAGGTCTATCACGGGGAGGAGATGGTGTGCGATCTCGATCTGGATTTTCTGCACCGCGGCATCCCCCGGGTCCGCAAGGAGGCCGTCTGGCGTCCCAGGCCAGCGAGGCCGGCGGGAAGCTCCGGCGCGGGACCGGTCCGCGGGGCGGACGCGGGCAGGGCGCTCGAAAGACTTTTGGCCCACCCGAACATCGGCTCGAAAAAGTGGGTGGTCCGCCAGTACGACCACGAGGTCCAGGGCGGGAGCGTGGTCAAACCCTTCGCCGGGGCGGGAGGCGAGGGGCCGAGCGACGCCGCCGTCGTCAGGCCGGACCTGGATTCCTGGAAGGGGCTCGTCCTTTCCAACGGCATCAATCCGTTCTACGGGGAGATCGATCCCTACTGGATGGCCGCCAACGCCGTGGAAGAGGCGCTGCGCAACCTGGTCGCGGTGGGCGGGGACCCGGATCTTTGCGCCATCCTCGACAACTTCTGCTGGGGAGACGTGAGCGACCCGTCCATCCTGGGGGACCTGGTGCGCTGCGCCCGGGGCTGTTACGATTTTTCCAAGGGGTTCGGGACGCCGTTCATCTCCGGCAAGGACTCCCTGAACAACACCTGGCGCGGCCCGGACGGGAAGATCTCCTCCATCCCCGGCACGCTCCTCATATCGGCGATCGGCGTCATCGACGACGTCAGGAAATGCGTGACCATGGATCTGAAGCGTCCCGGGAACCGGATCCTTCTGGCCGGAGAGACCCGGGACGAGTTCGGCGGGTCGCACTTCGGCCTGGTCGCCGGGAATGTTTCGGGAGAGGTCCCGAAGGTGGACGCGGGGACCTCCCTCGCCCTCATGCGAGCGATCCGCTCCGCCATGGGGAAGGGATGGATCGAGTCCTGCCACGACCTTTCCGAAGGCGGCCTGGCCGTCGCCCTGGCGGAGATGTGCATCGCCGGGAACCTGGGAGCGGACGCGGACCTGGCGAAGGCCCCCGGGCCTCTTTCCGGGAAGAACGCAGGGATCCGGACCGCCTTCTCCGAATCGGCGGGCCGGTGGCTGATCGAGGTCTCCCCGGCCAATCTCGCCGGACTGAAGAAGCATTTCCGTTCCCTGCCCCTGGCGGCGATCGGGTCGGTGACCCGCGCGCCGGTACTCAAGGTCCGGTCCGCTCCCGGGAAGACGCTCCTGCGCCTGAAAGTCGCCGACATGAAACGGTCCTGGAATTCCTTCTCGGAGGCGCGGTGACGCCGCGGGCT
>MGUT01000019.1:35485-37667 GCA_001800095.1 Elusimicrobia bacterium RIFCSPLOWO2_01_FULL_64_13
GAACTGCGTTTCAAGCTGGGCAGCGAACTGGCCGGATTCGTGGCGAAGGGGAGGCTGGTGATCGGCGTCTGCAACGGGTTCCAGGCGCTGGTCAAGGCCGGGTTCCTTCCCGGGGAAGGCCAGGGGCCCGCCCAGACCGCTTCCCTGACGGACAACGATTCCGGGCGGTTCCAATGCGAGTGGACCGGCATCCGCCGGGAGGATTCACGCGCGGAATGGCTCTCCGGCCTGCCGAGGTCGTTCGAGCTGCCCATCGCGCACGGCGAAGGCAGGTTCGTGGCGCGGGACGCGGGGCATCTGCGCTCCCTCTTCCGGAAGGGGCAGGTCGTCTTCCGCTACCATCCCAAAAACCCCAACGGTTCGCAGGGGAGCATCGCCGGGATCTGCAACGAGGGCGGCAACGTGGTGGGGCTGATGCCCCATCCCGAGCGCTACGTGAACGCGTTCCAGCATCCCGCCTGGACGTCGATAAAATCCCGCCACACGACGGGCGGGCAGGCCCCGGGGCACCTCTTCTGGAAGTCGGCCGCGGACTACGCGAAAGGACTATCATGATCGAGAGAACGCCGGAAGGTTTTTCCGCCCTCCGCGAGGAATGCGGCGTCTGCGGGGTCTTCGGCCGCCGCGACGCGGCGCACCTGGTGTACCTGGGGCTCACCTCGCTCCAGCACCGGGGACAGGAGTCGGCGGGCATCGTATCCTTCAACGGGAAGATGAACCGCTACGCCGGGATGGGGCTGGTCTTCGACGTGTTCAAAAAGGACCACTTCGGCATGCTCAAGGGCCGCTCGGCCGTCGGGCACGTGCGCTATTCGACCCACGGGAGCTCCGTCCTGAAGAACGCCCAGCCGCTCCTGGTGACCACGCCGTACGGGCAGGTGGCCGTGGGGCATAACGGCAACCTGACCAACGCCGAGCTGATCAAAAAGCAACTGGAATCCTCCGGGGCGATATTCCAGACCACGACCGACAGCGAGGTCATCCTGCACCTGATCGCCCGCTCGAAGGAGAAGACCCTGCCCGAGGCCATCGTCGCGGCGCTCAAGAAGGTGGAGGGGGCCTACTCGCTCCTCTTCGCCTCCGACCGCGGCCCGGCCGGAAGCAAGGACGGGTCCATGATCGCCGTGCGCGACCCGCACGGGTTCCGGCCGCTCGTCCTCGGCCGCCTGGGCGGGGCCTGGGCGGTGGCGTCCGAGACCTGCGCGTTCGACCTGATCGGCGCCAAGACCGTGCGCGAGATCGAGCCGGGGGAGATGGTCGTCATCGATAACCCCAGGACCGTGCGCTCGCTGCGCCTGCCCTGGACGAAGGACGCGCGGCGGGCCTTCTGCGTGTTCGAATTCGTCTATTTCTCCAGGCCGGACTCGAAGATATTCGGCCGGAGCGTGTACGAGGTCCGCCGCGAGATGGGCCGGCAGCTCGCCCGCGAAGCGCCGGCTTTCGGAGCCCACAGCGTGATCGCCGTGCCCGATTCCTCCGTGGTGGCCGCCATCGGCTACGCCGAGGCCGCGAGCATCCCTTTCGATGTGGGGTTCATCCGCAGCCACTACGTGGGCCGCACCTTCATCGAGCCCTCCAAGCCCATGCGGGACTTCCGGGCGCGCGTCAAGTACAATCCCATCAAGGAGAACCTGCGCGGGAAGAACGTGGTCCTGATCGACGACAGCATCGTCCGGGGGACCACGTCGAAGAAGCTGATCCGCATGCTGAAAGCCGCCGGGGTGCGGGACATCCACATGCGCATCTCCTCCCCGCCCATCATCGGGTCCTGCTTCTACGGGATCGACACGCCGACCCGGTCCGAGCTGATCGCGGCCAACAATTCAGTGGAGGAGATCCGCAGGTTCCTGGGCGTCAAAAGCCTGAAATACTTGAGCGTGGACGGCATGGTGAAGGCGGCGGCGGGCAAGGACTCCCGGTTCTGCACGAGCTGCTTCACCGGCAAGTACCTCACCAAGATCCACGGCGGGGAGAAGGGGCCGAAATGCTAGGGCGCGCGGCCGGAGCGGGGGATTTCCAGAAACTTCTCGAGAAGATCGCCTCCCGGTTCTCGAAGGACCTGCGGGCCGCGGGGAAGGGCGGCTCCCCGGAGCCGGGGATCGTCGGGATCCAGACCCGCGGGGTGTTCGTCGGCCGGCGCATCGCCGATATCCTCAAGAAGAAGCACGGAACGCCCTCCCTG
>MGUT01000020.1:0-1373 GCA_001800095.1 Elusimicrobia bacterium RIFCSPLOWO2_01_FULL_64_13
AGGGTCGCCGTGGTCACGACGGCGGTGAAATTGCTGACGTTCCCGGCAAAGTCCCTGGCGCGGAGCTGATAAGAATAGCTCGTATTGGGTTGGAGGCCGGAGTTGACCGTGCTCGAATTCACCTGGTAGAGGGTCAGGCCGAACGAGCCGGGATTGCCCGTCAGCTCCTGGTACTGGTAAGGCAACGCGGCCAGTCCGCTTAAAATATCCACCGCGTTCGAGCCGTTCAGGCTCATGGCATTGGTGCTCGGGTCCACTCCCACGATGGAAGCGTTGGACGGAGGAGTGGTGTCCACGAGTATGGGTCCGTAGGTCAGGTTGCCCGAGAAATTGTGGAATGAGTTTTCTCCCCTCAAGTGCAGGTAGTTCGTGGCCTCCACGGTGACGGTGGCGATAAGCACCTGGGTCATGGTGGAATAGATCGCCGGGTCCGTCTCGTGCGTGGGAAAATCAGCGGCATTCGTGTTGTAGCGGTAATGGAAGATGGACGAACCCGCCAGTTTGAACGTCGCCGTCGTGTAATTCACCCAGGTATTGAGGGACGGGGTGGACTCGACCACCTGCGGCTGTTCGACGAGGGTGGAGGTTGATTCCGACGCGGCTCCTAAAACGGTCTCTGTGAGGCGCTGGTTCCTGGCCTTGACCTGATAGGAGTAGAACGTGTTGAAAATGAGTCCCGTGTTCGCCACGCCGGAAGCGCCCCCCCATTCCGCGTAGGTGCGCCAGGCCTCGGAAGCTCCCGACGCGCTCTCTCCTCCCGACGGGTTCTGCAGCCATTGACCGTCCGTCACGTTCAGGATGGCGAACTGGGTATAGGCGGGGTTCCCCTTGACGGACGGGTCTTCGAGGACCAGGGTGATGCTGGATATGTCCACGTTGGAGAGGACCGGCACTCCGGGGACCGCGGCAAGGTTCGTGGTGGTGACCGTCTGGGAATAATCCGTCTCGATCCGGTTGAAATTCCTGGCCTTCACCCTGAAATACTGGGACGTATTCGGGGTCAGGTCCGCCGGAGCGGAGCTTAATGCCGCGCTCCAGCCCCCCTGGAAAAGGGGATCAAGGGACGGCTCCGTGCTTCTTTCGACCAGGAATTCTGTCCCGGCGGGATTGACCCCTTCCAACCCGGAAAGAGTCAGATCCAGGGTCACGCTGGTCACCCAGACCTCGGAGAAAGCGGCGGTCCCGGGAATGGCCGCCAACGTGGCGGAGGTCGTGACCAGGGTGATGGTGCTGGGATTATTCGCCCCGTTCACCGCCCTGGCCTGAAGGGTGTATGTGGTATTCGGCGCCAGCGCCGACAGGGTGAACGTCACCGCGGCTCCGGGCAGGACCCCGGCGGTCGTCTCGCTGACGGCGAACCCCCCCGAGGAGAG
>MGUT01000020.1:1419-1813 GCA_001800095.1 Elusimicrobia bacterium RIFCSPLOWO2_01_FULL_64_13
GTGACGCTCGTGGCGTATATGCTGAAGGATACGGCTTGCGGCTCCCGGACCAGTGTCACCGTCGAGCCGAAATCGGAGAAATCGGTCGCGAGCTCCATCCGGTTTTGGGAGCGGCCCCGCAGATAATAGGTCGTGTTCAAAGCCAGGTTGACGAAATCGGTCACCAGCCCCGTGAGGACCGCGCTGGTCGCGACGTTGGGGTTGGCGAAACCCTGTTCCGTGGATATCTGGATCGTGTAGAGCGTGTCGCCAGGATTATTGTTGGCCGCCCAGGCGGCGGTGATGGACGTCTGGAACACGGTCAAGCTGGAAATGGAGGGAGCGGCGGCGAGGGTGACGGTGCTGATGGGCCCGGCCGGCCCGGCCGGGATCCCGTCTCCATTCAAGGCCGCGA
>MGUT01000020.1:1821-4442 GCA_001800095.1 Elusimicrobia bacterium RIFCSPLOWO2_01_FULL_64_13
GAGTAGGAGGTGTTGGGCGTTAGGCCTGCGATCGAGGCGGTGGTCAGGACCGTCCCGCTCGAGTCCTGGACCGGGATGAAATCATCGCTTGTCGAGATCTCCAGAGAGTAGGCCGTCGCGGCGTGGGGGTTCTCGTTCTGGGTCCATCGGGCCGTGACGCTGTCCGAGCTGATCGAGCCCAGGTTCAGACCGGCGGGAGGGTTCGCCAGGGTGAAAGTGCTGACGGCGGTGGTGGAGGACACCCAGAACTGGTTGAAGGCCTGGACCAGGGCCGAGAAGGACGTGTTGGGGCCGGACAGGTCGCGCTGGATGTAGAAGGTCGTGTCCAGTCCCAGGTCGCCGGACACGGAACCGCCGGACGAAGCCAGAAGCCGGAACCCGATCTCGTTCCCGGAATTGTCCGACCAGTTCCATTGTATGGACGAGGTGGAGAGGGCCGTCGCGACCAGGTTGGACGGAGGCGTCGGCTCGGAGGATATGAATACGCCCATGCGGGAGGCGGTGCCGCTGGAGACGTAGCCCCGGTTTCCCGCAGGGTCCTGGGCCTTAACCGCGAGGTATATGGTGACTCCCGGAGTGAGGCCTGTGATCATCCTGCCGGATTCCCGGCTTCCCGGCGCGAGAGGGCTCCAGCCCTGCCCGAACGGCACCCCCTGGGCGTAATGTTCCTCCGAGTCCATTACGGCCTGGGAGGACCAGCTCACAAAATAAGAGCCGGCGGCGGCGGAAACTCCGTCCATGACTCTCGGCGCCGTCCAGGAAAGCGTGATCTCCCCCGCCCCGGTCTGGAATCCGGTCAGGTCCGTTATCGAATGAGGATGTACGATCAGGTTCCCTATCCCGGGGAAGTCCTTGTATCCGGAAGATGCCGCGGATTCCGATTCGTGATGGTCGGAATCGGAGAAGTCTCCGTAAGTGGTTGAAACGGACGTGCTCCCGGAAACGTTAAGGGCGTTCCTCCAGTCCTTTTGGGTCAGGCCGGTCATGGGGGCCCCCGCACGGAGGGATGAGACCGCAGAAAAAATGACAAAAAATAGCCCAAATAATATTCTTTGGGCTGGCCTCACAGACTGGGTTTTATAGTATTTTTTCATGATGATTATAACTTAAATCTACTCATATTAACTATATGCAACATTAATGCCTTAATAAAAAGAGAGTTTTAATGCGCTTTCCATGTAAAAAATATGGAAAGTTTCCATACATCTATGGAAACTTTCCATACATTAATTACCTATATTATAATAATACTAATTATTCAAATAATCTGTCTATCTAAACTCCTATATTGAATGGCTTCCGCGACATGCGTCACTTGTATACTTTCTGACGACTCAAGGTCTGATATGGTCCTGGCGACCTTGAGGATCCTGTGGAACGCCCTGGCGGAGAGGTTGAGTCGGGTCATGGCCGCCCGCAACAGAGACTTCCCCCCTTCATCCAGACAGCAATGCCTGCGGATGTCGGCCGTGTTCATTTCAGCGTTGGTCTTGGCGGACCGGACCAACTGCCTTTCCCGCGCCATGGCCACGCGCGCCAATATCCCTTCTGATTTTTCCGCGTTTCCCTCATCAGCGGATATCTCGTCCATTTTGAGGGCCGGAACTTCGATCTGGATATCGATCCTGTCCAGGAGAGGACCGGATATCCTCCCCATGTATTTCGCCACCTGGACCGGACTGCAGAGACATTCCTTCAGGGGATGTCCCCTGAAACCGCAGGGGCATGGGTTCATGGCGGCCACGAGCATGAATTTCGCGGGGAACGTCAGGGTGTCCTTGGCCCTGGCGACCGTGACCCTGCGCGATTCGAGCGGCTGGCGCATGACCTCGATGACGCCGCGATGGAACTCGGGCAGCTCGTCGAGGAAAAGCACGCCGTTATGCGCGAGCGACACCTCTCCCGGCCTGGGAACGCTGCCGCCTCCAATGAGGGCCGCGTCAGAGATAGAGTGGTGCGGACTCCGGAAAGGCCTCTCCCAAATGAGCCCTTCCCGCAGATCCGCTCCGGATACGGAATGGACCTTCGTGGTCTCGATCGCCTCCTCCCTCGTCAGGGGCGGAAGTATGGAAGGCAGGCGCCGGGAGAGCATGCTCTTGCCGGAACCGGGAGGCCCCACCATGAGCACGTTGTGGCCTCCGGCCGAAGCCACCTCAAGGGCGCGCTTGGCGAAGGCCTGGCCCTTGACGTCGGCGAAATCCCTGATCTCGCCGGTCCCGGCCCGGGGTCCCGCGGCCGTCCCGACGTACAGAGGCCCGACGGAATCCTGGTTCAGAAGCCGGATGACTCCCGCCAGATTATCCTCGGCCACGATGTTTATTCCGTCCACGACCGCGCCGGAAGGGGCGTTGTCGCGTGGCAGGATCATCCCCGCCCGTCCGGATTCCTTGGCCGAAAGGGCCATGGGGAGGATCCCCCGTGCCGGTTTCAAGGCCCCGTCCAGGGCCAGTTCCCCGACCAGGCACCAGCCGTCGAGGTGCTCCGGCCGGACGCGCTCCATGGCGGCCAGGATGCCGACCGCGATGGGAAGGTCGAACGCCGGACCTTCTTTTTTGACCGCCGCCGGGGCGAGGTTCACGGTGATCTTCTTGGAGGGGAAGTCGAACCCGCTGTTGCGGACG
>MGUT01000020.1:4471-11635 GCA_001800095.1 Elusimicrobia bacterium RIFCSPLOWO2_01_FULL_64_13
GGGCAGGCCGCTCGACACGTCCACCTCAACGGAAATAAGGATCCCGTCCACCCCCCGGACCGCGCACGACCAGACCCTGGATAGCATGAGGATATGGTAGGAGTTTTGTGTGAGTTTGATATCCGGGGAATTATGTCAACATGGGTAGAAGATGCTGGAGCATTCACCCCCACCTTGATCCCGCCACACATCCGGCGGGTCGCCTTGCAGTGTGGCGACCTCCCCCATCAAGGGGGAGGAAACCAAATTCCTTCCCCCCCTGTGGGGGAAGGTTAGGATGGGGGGTGGTTTTTAACAGTCACAGATTTTTTCAGGCGGGAGCGGACGTCCTCGAGGATGAGGTAAAAGCCGGGGAGGACGATCAGGACGAGGAACGTGGAGGCGGTCAGCCCGCCGATCACCGTCACGGCCATGGGCTTCCACAGCGAACCTGAACCCTCCCGCGCCAGAGTGAGAGGCACGAGCGCCAGGATCGCCGTCAGGGACGTCATGAGGATGGGACGGATCCTTTCCTGCCCCGCCTGCAGAAGCGCGCGGAGTTCGCCCTTCGTTCTCCGGATCCGGTTGAAAACGTCGATGAGTATGATGGAATTGCTTACCGATATCCCCCCCAGCATGATGAAGCCGATCATGGCGCTCAAGGTGACGGAGGTCTTCGTGACGTAGAGTAGGGGGATGGCCCCGAGGACGGTCAGGGGGATGGCCGTCAGGATCACGAGGGGCTGGGAATAGGACTCGAAGAGACTCGCCAGCACCGCGTAGATCAGGAGGAGCATGATGAGGAACGCGAACCGCGACTCCTTCTCCGTCTCGACCATCTTGGGGAAGTCCCCGCCGAACTCGTAGTAGTAGCCGGTGGGCACCTCGATCCCGCCCAGGACGCCCGCGACGGATTCCGCCACCTTGCTCAAGGCCGTTCCCCCGCGGTTCGCGCTCACCTGGATCATGCGCTCGCGGTCCTTGCGCCAGATCTCGCTCGGCGTCAACCCGAACTCGAAATCGGCGATCTGGCGTATGGGGACGAGCACGCCCCTGGGGTTGATGAGGGTGAGGTCCTCCACGTCCTCGAGGGTCTTGCGGTATTGCTCCTTCAAGCGGGCCACGGTCTCCACCTGGGCGGTGGGCGTGAGGAAATACGTCGCGCGCAGGCCGCGGATCTGCGCGTGGAGGGACTCGGCCACGTCCTGGACCGTCAGATTGAAGAGAGAGGCCTTCTCCCTGTCCATCTCGATCCTGACCTCGGGCCGGCCCGGCTTGTAGCGCAGCTTCACGTCCACGAGTCCCGGCACCTTCTCCAGTCCCTGCGCGATCCGCACCGCCAGGTCGCGCAGTTTCTCGTAATCGAAGCCGAAGACGTCGATGAGGAACTCCTTGGAGCTCACCGGCTCCGAAAAATAGACGAAGGCGTCGAACTCCTGGCCGACCTGCCCGACCAGGGGCCGCAGGGAATCGATGACGTCCTGGGCGGAGCGGGTCCGCTCCGCCTGCGAGTACAGGGTCACGTATATCTTCGACGACCATCCCTCGATCCGCGCCACGGACGATTTGACCGCCTTTTTGATCTCCGGGGTCTCGTCCAGGAGCTTCTCCACGACGCCGACCACCTTGTTCGATACGTCCAGTTTCGTTCCGCTGGGCAGTTCCACGAATATGGTGAACTCGTTCTCCTCCGTGGACCCCACGTATTCCTTGTCCAGGCGGCCGTACAGGAACCCGCACCCGATCATCAGGGCCAGGAGCGTTCCGGCCATCCTGTAGCGGTGGCGCATGGAGACCGCCACCCAATGGCGGTAGCGCCGGAATCCCTTCCGGCCGCGGATGAGGACGGCGGACCCTCCCAATAGGACGAACGAGTCCTCATCCTCCTTCCCCTTCCTCCTCATGAGGCGCTTGACCCTGGCCTTGACGCGGGACGACCAGCGGCCGAGCGCCGCGTTCAGCCGGCGCGCCTGCTTGCCCAGATAGAGCCAGGCGTAGGACGAAAAAAAGCTTGTCTCCTTGGTCCAGCGCTCCGGGATGTTCCCTGAAAGGCACGGGATGACGGAAACGGAGACCAAAAGAGAGATCATCAACGAGGCCGTGACCGTGATCGACAGCCCGGTGTAGAGGGTGCGCACTTGGGGGTTCAGAAAAAGGATGGGGACGAAAACGATGACGCGGGTCAGGGTGGAGGCGGAAAGGGCCAGGAACATCTCCCCCGTGGCCCGGACGGGAAGGGTCCTGCGGCCCTCGTCCGGGTCCTCCTCGACCATGTGCCTGTGGCCGATGCGGCTGCGCTGGTGGAAGAGCCGGTCCCTGTGGCTGATGATGTTCTCAAGCACCACGATGGAATCGTCCACGACCATGCCCGTGGCGATGGCGAATCCGGATATGGTCATCACGTTCAGGCTCAAGCCCGCCCAATCCATCACGATCATGGGCAGGATCAGGGAAAGCGGGATGGACACGAAGATGAAGGACGCCGAGAGGATGTTCCGCAAGAACAGCAGGAGGACGATGGCGGCCAGGACCGCCCCTTCGAAGAGGGACCTGCGCACGTGCGACAACGCCTGGCTGATGGCGATGGACTGGTCCGAAACGGTCGAGAAGCTGATGCGCGGGTCCAGGCCGGATTCGAACTTTTTGATCTCCTCCTTTATTTTTTTGGTGACGGTGAGGGTATTGGCGAGCGCCTCCTTCTGCACGTAGGCCGAGACCACCGGCTCCCGGTTCAATCTGGAATAGGATTCCGGCTCGAGATAATAGTCGCGTATGTCGGCGATGTCCCGCAAGAGGATGCGCGACCCCTCCTTGGTCACCGCGATGGGCAGGGCCCCGATGTCGTCGATGGTCTTGAACGCCCCTACGGTGCGCACGAAATAGGCCCCCTTGGACCTCTCCATCTTGCCCGTGAGGATGTTCAGGTTCTCGGAGCCGATCTGGGATATGACCTGGCGGATGGGGAGCCCGTGCGCTTCCAGGCGGGTCTTGTCGAACTCCACCAGTATCTTCCGCTCCCTCCCTCCGCCGACCTCGACGTTGGCCACTCCCTCGATGCGCTTGAGCGCGGGCTTGAGCTGGTCGTCGGCGAGCTGACGGAGTTCCTCCGGGTTGAAATGTTTCGAGGAAAGGGCCAGGATCAGGATGGGGGACTGGTTCTCGTCGTAGCGGGAGACCACGGGCTTTTCGATCTCCCTGGGGAGCTTGCCCTTGATGCGCGCGAGGCGCTCCTGCACCTCGAGAGCCGCCCGGGAGGAGTCCGTGCCCGGCTTGAATATCAGAGTGATGACGGCCCGCTCCTTGCGCGAGACCGAGACCGTATCGTCGAGATTGGGCAGGGCGGCCATCTCGTCCTCCACCGGTTTGGTCACCAGGGACTCGATGTCCTCCGGAGGCAGGCCGCCCCGGATGCCGATGAATATGGTGAGCACCCCCGAATCCGCCCCCGGCATGAGGTCCACCGGCATCCTGAAGAATGAAGCGGCGCCCAGGATGACGAACACGGCGTAGATCATGAGAGTCGCGACGGGCCGGTCGATGAAGAACCTGATCGCCTTCATTTCAGCTTGAAGATCACTCCGAGGGGGTCCTCCGCCATGACCTGGAACCGGGGGTCCGCCCGGACCTGCGCGATCAAATTCCCGAAGAAGTTTTTTCCGGCATAGCCGTAGCGGACGCGGAAGACGTCTTTGAGGATTTGGTAAGGGTCCGCCGTACGGCCGTGGGCCGCGTCCCGGTAGAGTTGGTAGAGGCCGGGATCCCAGGCGTACATGTAGATGGGATCCAGAGTGACGAAGTAGTCGTTCTGGGGGTTGAGTCCGATGAAATACTGGGAATCGGACCAGTTGGCGTGGAATATGACCTCTCCCGGGGGGACGTTCCTCCTGAACCACCCGGCTACCCGCTCGTAATGCCCGTTGACGAAACTCTCCATGAGAGCGCGCCGGCGGATCTGCCCCGCCGTGAGGAAGCCGGCGGCCAGGACGGCCGCTCCCAGTCCCCCCAGGGCCAGGAGGCGGGCCGCCCTCCCCATGCCCCGGACGTCCTCCCGATCCCAGGCGGAAAAATGCGCCCCCATCCAAAGAAGATAAAGGGGGTATCCGTGGACCGCGTACCTTTGGGACAGGAACATTCCCAGGAAAAAGGGGGCCGAGCAGACGAAGAACGCCTTGGCCGGGAATCCGGCCTTCACGGGCCGGACCATGAGGGCCGCGATCATGAACAATATGGCCGGAAAAAGGAGAGGATACCCCAGGAGAAGGTCCCGGGTGGAGATGGGGAAGAACTCGGCCCCCAGCTCCAGGACCCCGCCTTTGGCGGCGTAATAGGGGACCAGGAAAAGATTGAGTTTGGTGAAGAGGATATTGTTGGGAAAATTAGGGTGAAGGAGGATGCCGGCCAGGAGCCCACCGGCGGAAGCCGCGACCGGCCTCCAGGAAAATCCCCCTTCGGGGCCATCCTCGAAATGCCTGACAAGTTCTATGGCGACGGCGAAAAAGACCATGAGGGGGGCCGTGATGTGCTCCAGCCCGTAGAGGAACGCCAACGCGAAGATCCACGGCAGTTTCCTGCGGATAAGGAAATGGATCCCCAGGACCATCAGGGCCATGGCCGCCACCATGGAGCGTGGCCGGCTCAAAGCGTAAAGGAAATGGTCCGAAAGAAGGAGCGCGGCCAGAAATAAGGGGACTAGGGCGGGATGAGAGTATTTTTTCAGGACCAGCCAGAACACGATGATGAAAAGCGCGGCGGTGAAGCAGGCGGCGAGCTTCCCGCCCAGGACCAGGTCCTGGACCATGGTGAAGGGGACTAAAAGGACATGGTAGAGGAAATCCTTGTCGGCGAAACGGTCGGCGAAGAACGAATAGCGGGCCCAATGGAAGCTTTTCAAGGGACCCGTCGTCCGGATGAGGTCCGCCACCCGGATGTGGTAGTATCCGTCCGCCTCCCAAAGGGTCGGCGTCAGGAACTGGACCTTGACGACCGCGAGGATGGCCGCGGCCAGGACCCCGAGGGCGGCGTACCTTAGATTCCTTTCCAAGGGATCAGTCCAGAATCATCCTGTGTCCCGGAGGGCCGGGAGGGGCCGGGGGCGCGGACCTCTTCTCCTCGACGGCGACGTAGAGCACCGGCAGGACCACCAGGGTCAGGACCGTGGACACGAAAAGTCCGCCCAAAGTCGCGATGGCCATGGGAGAAGCCACCTCCGTACCCTCTCCCAGGCCGAGGGCGGTGGGGACGAGGGACAGGATGGACGTCAAGGCGGTCATCAGCACCGGCCGCAGGCGGTTGGCGCTCCCCTCGACGGCCGCCTCGAGGATGCTCCTGCCCTCCTTCTGCCTCAAATGGTTGATATGGTCGATCAGCACGATGCCGTTGTTCACCACGATCCCGCCGAGGAGGACCACCCCCAATATCACCGGAGCGCTCAAAGGGGTCCCGGTCAGGAAAAGGATGGCGGCCACCCCGATGACGCCCAACGGGACCGTGATCATGATGAGCAGGGGATGCATGAGCGACTCGAAACCGGCCGCCATGATCATATAGATGAGGATGACGGCCAGAAGGAACGCCAGCATGAGCCCGCCGAAGGATTCCTGCATCTCCTGCTTGGTCCCTCCCAGCCGGACGGAATAATCCCGGAGCGAGCGATACTTCTCAAGTTTGGCGTCCACACCGCCGATGACCTCGCCCAGGCTCCTCCCCAGGACCTGGGCGGAGACCACGATCACCCTCTGCTGGTCGAGCCGCTGGATCTCGCTGGGGCCGTAGCCCGCGCTGATCTCGGCCACGTCCCCCAGGGGGACCATGACCCCCTGCGGGCTCCGCACCGTGATCCTTCTCAAAGCGGAAGGGTCCCGGCGGTCGACCTCCCGCAGGCGGACCCGGATGGGGATCTCTTTCCCTTCTTCCTTGAAATACGTGGCCACGAACCCCCGGATGCCGATCAGGGACGCGCGGGCGATGTCCGAGGCGGACAGCCCGAAACCGCTGGAACGGTCCTTGTTGATGGACACCCGCGTCTCATAGGAAGGCAGGGCCAGGCCGGTCCGCACGCCCTCGCACCCCTCCACCCCCCGAAGCATGGCCTGGATGTCGTCGGAGATCTTGCGCAGCGTCCCCAGATCGGGACCCTGGACCGTGATCGAGATGGGGGCCGAGCCGCCCGTCACCGCCTTCAGGGATGAATCCTGGAGAAGGTATTCGACGTCCGCCCCTTCCAGGTCCTCCGATTCCAGAGCGGCCTTCAGCTGCACGATCGTGTCTTCCGTCGGTCCTTTCCTTTTTTTCCGGTCGAGAGTGACGACGCACTCTCCCTGGTGCCCGCCCAATGATTCGATGGACTCCTGCGCGCTCGAGCCCACGCGCACGAGGGTGTCCGTGATGCCGCCCATCCCGGCGAGGACCTTCTCGATCTTTCCCATCACCCTGTCGGTGACTTCCAGGCGCGTCCCGACCGGCATGTTGACCCGGACCAGGAACTGGCCCTGATCTATCTTGGGCAGGAATATCCTCTCTTTGAGCGCCAGAAGGCCCAGGGACGCCAGGAACATCCCCCAGGCCAGGATGAACACCTTCCTCTTCCGGTCCATGGAGAAATAGAGGAGCCGGCGGTAGGACTCTATCAGTTTCAGCGTGCGCTCTTCCGTCAGTCCCTCGACCAGGAGCGGCCTCTTTTTCAAGGGTCCGGGCGGAGGGGTCGGGGCCCGGCCGGAGTTGAAAGGGAAGGCGGTGATCCGGGGCAGGAGGGTGAGCGCCACGATCAGCGCCGCGACGTTCGAGATCACGGCGGCGAAGAAGAGATCGCGGAACAGCTGCTGGGCGAGGCCCTTGGCGAAGAGAAGCGGCAGGAAGACCGTGACGTTGGTGAGCATGGAGGCCAGCTGGGCCACGGCGACCTCGGACGCCCCGGTGATCGAGGCGTCCTTCCGGTCCATGCCTTGGGCCCGTTTCCGCACGACGTTCTCCAGGACGCAGACCGCGTTGTCGATGATGCTGCCGATGCCGAGCGACAGCCCGGCCAGGGCGATCACGTTGATGGTCCTTCCGGTGAGATACATGCAGGAAAAAACGGCCAGGATGGAAAGGGGGAGGGCGAGGGTGACGATGAGGGAATCGTTGAGGTTCCGGAAGAAAAAGAGGAGCACCAAAAAAGCGAGCATACCGCCCGTCAAGGCCGCCATC
>MGUT01000020.1:11648-18122 GCA_001800095.1 Elusimicrobia bacterium RIFCSPLOWO2_01_FULL_64_13
TGGGGGTGTTGGCCTCGAACTGCTTTTGTATGGCGATGGAGACGTTCGACTTGCCGTTGTGCCTGGAAAAGCTTTCGGGGTCCTTGAACGCGTCCTTGACGTCGGCGATGGCGTTCAGGGGCACGAGGCGCTGCGCCTTGGGCTGGAAGCTGTCGCCCCCGCGCCTCTTCTCCTGCGCCCGGAAGAGATACTCCGCGCTCTCCCTGGGGGCGTCCACGGCGACCACCGTCTTGCCGACGTCCTCCACCTTGGAGAACTCGCCGATCGTCCGCACCAGGTATTCGTAGAACCGGCCCTGCGTCGTCCCCGCGGGGTAATTCACGTTCGAGGTCTTGAGGGAGTCCACGACCCCGGAGATGGAGATGTTCGAGGACTGCATCTTGCCCAGGTCCACCTCGACGAGGATCTCCCTTTCCTGGCCGCCGCTCACCGACGCCGAAGCCACGCCATCCACCTTCTGCAGGCGCTTCTTGACGACGTCGTCGGCCAGGCGGGTCAGGTCCGCGAGAGGCAGGTTCCCGGAGACCGAAAGGACCATCATCGGCTGGGCGAAGGGATTGTGCCTTTGAACGATGGGTTCCTCCGCCTCGACGGGCAGACGGTCCTTGATGAGGTCGATCTTCTCGCGGACCGCCAGGTGGGCCAGACCCATGTCCGTCCCCCAATTGAATTCGAGGATCACGACGGAGACCCCTTCCCTCGAGATGGAGCGGACGCGCTTCAAGTTGGGAACGGTGCCCACCTGCTCTTCGATCACTTTCGTGACGATGTTCTCAAGCTCCTCGGGGGCGGCCGCCCCGTATCGGGTCACGACGAGGAGTTCGGGGAAGGAGATCGTCGGAAAAAGCTCCCTCGGCAGGGCCGCCAGGGCGATGAGCCCCATGAGCACCAGGGCCGCGTAGAACATGACCGTGGTGACCGGCCTCTCGACGGCCAGGCGGATGAGTTTCATAGGGGCAGGGCTTTCCGCCGACCGCGGGGGTTCAACGGTTTAGAAGCACCTGGATATCCGCCTGGGAGCGGAGGCCCTGGATATACTTCGGATACTCCTGGTTGAACTTGGCCTGTTTCAGGAGCTTCTCGATGTTCTCGCGGGTCTCCTGGTCCCAAACGGCTTGTTTGGCCGGACGTTTCTCGACGACTTTGATGACGTGGAATCCCTGGTTCGTCCTCACGATGTCCACCCCCTCCGGCTCGAGGGCGAAGGCCCTTTCCTGGAGCTGCGGGATCAGCATCCCCTGGGCGAAGAACCCCAGGTCCCCTCCCCTGTCCTTCGTCGCCTGATCCAGGGATTTGGCCCTGGCCATCAGCTCGAAATCCGCTCCGACCCGCAGGGCCAGAAGCAGGTCCCGCGCCTCCTGCTCCGTGGAGACGAGGATATGCTTGAGATGCGCCATCTCCGGAACGGCCAGACGGTCCTGGTTCTGGTCGAAATAGGACTTGATCTCGGCCGGGTTGGACTTGGTCTTGTCCTCCAGGAGCTTTTCCTTTATAAGGTCCAGCCGGAGCTGTTTATTGATGTCCTCAACGGTGATGCCCGAGGCGATCAGCTGGGCCTGGAAGCTTTTTTCATCATCGAACTGTTTGCGGAAGGTCTGGAATCTCTCCTGGATCTCCTTATTGAATTTCTTGGACGCCGAAGACACCTTCCCTTTCTTCGCAGCCAGACCCAGGACCTTGTCCGCCTCCTGCTCCAAAAGGATCTCGTCCACCAGGGAGGTCAGGACCGCGGTCCCGGCGGTATTGAGGATCCTTCCCCAGAACTGGTCGATGCCGATCTCCACGCCGTTGACTTTCGCGACCACGGGCGGCAGGGTGACGGAAGCAGGCGCGGGTGGTTCGGCTCCGGAAAGCGCCCCTCCCATGAGCAAGAGGCACGACGCGGCGGCGCACAGGATCGTTTTGTCCGTCGATTGGATCAGCTTCATTTATGGGCCTCCTTTATTCTTTCTATGGGGTCCGGAAAAATTTTGAACGGCCTGCAGAATTGTCTTGTTGAGCGGATCGATCTCGAGGCCTTTCCGCCACAGCTCCAGGGCCCGGGCCTTGTCCCCCTCCAGATGCCGGACCACGCCGAGGTTGTAATAACCCTCCCACCGGTCCGGGACTTTCCGGACAAGATCTTCGAGGATATTTTCGGCGAGGTCGGGCCGGCGCGCCCGAAGATAGAGGGACGCGAGAGAGACGTAGGAAAAATGAAATCCGGGGTCCATCCGAATGGCGGACTGATACTCCGCTTCGGCTTCCGCCGCCCTGCCGAGGGCGAGATAGGTATTGGCGAGGTTATGATGGGTCTGGGGATACTGGTCATTGAGCTCTATCGCCCGTCGATACCCTGCGATGGCCTCATTATATCTCATTTGTTCGGCGTAAGCCATCGCCAGATTCGTCTGGAAGCGGGCGCTTTGCGGAGCGTAACGGAGGTTATGCTCGTAAAAACTCACGGGGGTCTTCCACACCCTGTTTTGGACGGCCGTGCGGACCGCGCAGGCCGAAACGGCCAGGACGAGAACCCCGACCCCCGCCTTCCCCGGCAGTTTCTCCAAGATGAGAGCGAAGACCAGGGCGGGGCCGACGATAGGGGTGTACAGCCAGCTTTCCACCATCAGGGTGCTGATCGGTATGAGGACGTTGGAGACCGGCACCAGCGCGAAGAAGGACCAAAGAACGCCGAAACCGATGATCCTTCCTTTGATCTCCGACCGTGGGCCGCCGGGTTTTAGAAGTGCTCCGGCCGCCGCGGCCGCCAGAAGGAACGCGGCCAGAACGAACCCGAACAGGACCTTGCCGTGCCAGAACGACGCGTACACCGGCAGGACGGTCCCTCTCTCCATGTACAGCTCTTTCGGCCACACTACGACTTTCCCCATCTCGACGAGGACCGTGAAGAAGGTATAGAGCCGCACGAGCCAGCTTCCGGTGAAGATGTTCTCCCCCCGGTAGAGGTTCCCTGTTCCTCCGAAGTTCAGGACGGTGAAGCGCAAAAGGATATAGAAGCCGGACAGGGCCAGATACGGCAGGGCCGCGATGAGCGCTCTTTTGAAACGGTCCGCGGCCCCTCTCTCTTCCCGGGGAAAGAAGAACTCAACGAGGAATATCATGCCGGGCGCCACGACCATGGTCTCCTTGGACAGGACGGCGGCCGCGGCCGCCAGGAGCGACCCGGCCAGGAGCCATCCTCCCTTCCCATCGGCGCGGGAAGTCCGCAGGATATGCCCTCCAAGTGCCAATGTAAGGAAGAACATCCCCATGAGGATGCCCAAGGCCGAGGCGGAGGCCACCGCCTCGGTCTGGACGGGGTGGACCGCGAAGAGGATGGCCGTCGCGAGCGGAACGTGTTCCTTGATGCCGGAAGGACAGGGAACGTACCCGGAAGTCCGGGAGACCATTCCGCGAAGAAGGAGATAGACGCCCAGGGAATTCAAGAGATGGAATAAGATGGAGAAGAGGTGGTAGCCCATGGGGTTGACGCCCCAGAGGGCGTAACCCAGGGTGTTGGCCAAAAGGATCGCCGGCCGGTAATAGTCGCTCGATTTCCCCGCCCCGGCTATCAGGTTCTCCGTGAACATCCTGGGAACGTAACGCCAGTCGCGGATATAGGCGTTGTTGACGATGTAATCCAAGTCGTCGAGGAAGAGCTCGTTGTTGAGGATGTTGAGGTAGGGGAGAACGGCCAGGGCCGCTATCAGCCAAAGGGCCTTGCGGGAGTTCACGTTCTGTAAACGCGCCGGCGGGACTTCCCGAAATCCGGTCAGGCGAGGGCGCTGGCTTCTACGATCTTCTTTCCGGTCTCGGACTGAATGGGAAGGGTGAAATAGAACGTCGTTCCCTTTCCGTACTCGCTTTCAAGACCGATGCGGCCGCCGTGCGCTTCGACGATGCCCTTGGCGATCACCAGGCCCAACCCCGTTCCTTTGGGTCCCGACACGACGTCCTTCGTGCCCGGCGCCTGCTGGAACCGGTTGAACAGGAGCATCTGGTGCTCTTTCTTTATCCCGACGCCCGTGTCCCGGACCTGCAGGATGATGCTCTGTTCGGGAGCGGGGGTCTTGCGGCAGAATATGGTGATCTTCCCCTCCTCGGGCGTGAATTTGAAGGCGTTCGAAAGGAGGTTCGTGATCACCTGGCGGATCTTCTCGCCGTCCGCCGCGATGATGGGGAGGCCTTCCTCCTTCTCGATGCGGGCCGTGATCTTTTTCTTGTCGAAGAGGGGCTGGAAAAGATTGAAAACGCTCTCGGCCGTCGCGGCGATGTCGAAGCCGGCCTTCTGGATCTCCATCTTGCCCGCCTTGATCTTGGCCGCGTCGAGGATGTCGTTGACGAACTTGGTGAGCCGCGTGGTGCTTTCCTGGATGATGTTCAAGGCCTTGGTCGTTTTCTCGGGGTTGAGCTCGTTGACGGGCTTCATCGTGAGCAGCTCCACGTATCCCGAGATGGCGGTCAGGGGGCTCCGGAGCTCGTGGGAGACGCTCGAGACGAACGAGTCCTTGAGCTCGTCGAGCTCCTTGAGTTTCACGGCCATGATGTTGAACTCTTTGGCGAGAAGGCCTATCTCGTCCTTGCGGTCGATATCGATCTGGGTGTCGAGCTTGCCGTCGCCTATGGCCTGCGCCCCCTCGGCGAGCTTGTTGATCGGGCGGGTCAATTGCACGGCGAATACGAGGGATATGATGAGGCCGGCGAACAGGGCGCCCCCCGCCACGACCACGATGATCTGGGTGATCTCCGCCACGAGCTTCTGGATGTTCCTCTGCACCTCGTCCTCATAGAAGCCCAGGTACGCCCGTCCCGCGTTGGATTGGCGGAGGGCGACCCCTTCCGAATAGTTGATCACCTTCCTCCCGTTCGCGAGCGTGGTCACCTGCCTCTCCAGGGCCGCCGTCGGCGGCTTCCCGAGCAGGGCCTCTTTCTCCCCCACGGCTTCCGCGAACGTGGGGTTCTCACCGAGGACCAGGCTCCTCTGGTTGTCCACGAACGCCGCGTACGACAGGCCCTTGATGCTCTTCTCCAGCGATTCGATGTACTTGAAGGCCAGGATGTCGTCCCGGCTGATCAGGGACTCTTCGCAGACCTTGCGCAGGTTGCCCAAAAGGGTGACGTTGTTGGATTCGATGATCTCGAGGACCAGGGGCTCCAGGAAATAGAGGGTGCTCGTGCTGGTGCCGAGCACGATGATGGACACGAGGAATATGGAGAAAAGCGCGAGACGGGCTCTAAGCTTCATCGTTGGGATTCACGTGTAAATCCTAGCTTATAAAGCGTTTTTTTTCAAGATATGATTTATTGGTAAAGGGATTCCTCCGCGTTCTCCTTGAATGGGCCTTGGAAGGGCTTTTCCACGTCGACGATCTTGACCTGGGCCCCGTCCTTGAGCTCCTGGGGCTTTTGCACGATCACCTTCTCTCCGGGATTGATGCCGCCGGAGATCACGCTGTGCGTGAGGGAGACGTACCCCACGCTCACGGGGCGGGCCTCGGCGCGGTTGTCCGGCCCGACGACGTAGAGCTGATAGCCCTGCTGGGTCTTTTCCAGGGCGTCGTTCGGGACCGAGAGGGCGTTCTCCTGCTCGTACACCACGATCCTGGTGCGGGCGAACATGCCGGGAAGGAGGAGCTTGCCCTGGTTGGGGATGCGCGCCTCGACCGTCAGGGTCTTCGACTGCCCCTGGATGAGGGGAGAGATGTTCTCCACTTTCCCTTCGAACTCCATGTCCGGATACGTCTCGACCTTCGCGATGACGGGGCGTCCGGGAACGATCTTATCGATCTCTTTCTCGATGACTCCGATGCGGACCAGCACCGTGTCCAGGCTGACGAGCGTCCCGACTTTCTTCTGCGGGGTCACGAATTCCCCCGCCTCGACTCCCTTGTCCCCCAGGATCCCGTCCTGGGACGCCTTCAGCACGGTCTTGGCCATTTCCGACTGGGCGAACTCGAACTGCACCCTGGCCTCGTCCAGCCGGTCCTTGGAGACCCCGCCCAGCGCGTAAAGTTTTTCATAACGGTAGTATTCGGACTTGGCCCGTTCCATCTTGATCTTCGTCTGGGTCTGATCCAGCCGGGCGATCACCTGGCCGGAACGCACGGCGTTCCCCTCATGAAAATTCAGATATTCGAGGTTCCCTTCCGTCTGGAATCGGAGTTCTATCTCCGACCCTCCGACGATGGTCCCCACGGCGGTCAGGATGTCCTGGAAGGGAGCCGGCAGGATCTCGATCACGTTCACGGCGACGATCCCCGCCTCCCCGCCCTTGCCCGGCCGGTCCATCTTCTTTTTCGCCTGCAGGCCCTGATAGACGGCCGTCCCCCCCAGGGCGAGGAGGAGCACGGCCGCGGCGGACAACGCGGCCGACGCTTTTTTATGGTCCAGGGCCCAGATCTTGGAGCGATGGTACAACGTGTTCGTCTTCCGCCTGAACGAATCGAAAGTCCCGAACAGATTTCCCGCCGCGGGCAAAGGCGCTCCGCCGGGGGC
>MGUT01000020.1:18215-28755 GCA_001800095.1 Elusimicrobia bacterium RIFCSPLOWO2_01_FULL_64_13
CGCGCCCCGGCCCTCCAGGAGCGCGGCGACCTCGCTCAAGAGGTGGCTCCTGCGGAACGGTTTGGTGATATAGCGCTCCGCCCCCAGGCTCAACGCGGTCAATTTATCGATCTCGGAATCGCGCACCGTCAGAAATATCACGGGGATGCGGCTGGTCGCGGGCTGGGACCGCAGTTTCTGGCAGAGGACGAACCCGCCCATGCGGGGCACTTCCAGGTCCAGGAGGATCAAGGCGGGGGGACTTTTCAGTATCTTTTCCAGGGCCTCCTCCGCGGTCTGCGTGAAGGAGGCGGCGTAGCCTTTATCCTGGAGGGTGTCGACGATCACCTGGCAGAGCTCCAAATCGTCGTCAACAACGAGGATCTTTCTTTCCACAGCCATTAGCGTAGAATATTTTCGCCGCGCGTTCAACCGCTCCCGACGGTGCGCTCCGGGACGTTCGCTGGTCTCCCGGCTTTAAACTTCGGGAAGGAATTCCTTCAGCTTGTTCAAAAAACTCTTGTAATCCATGTCGAGCGTCTCGGAGGCCTTCTTTTTGTTGCCCCCGGCCTCGTTCAACGCCGAAAGGATCTGTTCCCGTTCGACCTTCTTCAGGATATCGCGCAGGGACTTGTCGTTCGATTCGATGGACGGCTCGCTGGCCTTGGAATAGGACTGGATGCCGACGGGGAAATGGGCGGCTTCGAGGGCCCCCGTATCGCAGATGAGAATGGCGGAGTACAGGGCGTTCTCCAGCTCCCTCACGTTGCCGGGCCAGATGTATTTCCCGATCAGGTCCCAGGCCGATTGATGGATGGCCGGCACGGGCTTGTTCAGGGCTTCGGAATGCGTCTTAAGGAAATACCGGACGAGGAATTCTTTTTCCTCCGTCTTGCGGTTGCGCAGAGGGGGCAGGTGCAGCGTCAGGGCGGAGACGCGGTAGTAGAGATCCTCGCGAAAATGGCCTTTATCGACCAGCTTCTTGAGATCGGCGTTGGTGGCGGAAATGAGCCGCACGTCCATGGCCAATGTCTTTTTTGAGCCGAGGCGCGAAAGGGTGCGGTCCTCCGCGAACCGGAGCATTTTCGCCTGAAGGGGCATGGGCACGTTCCCGATCTCATCCAGGAACAGCGTCCCCCCGTCGGCCAATTCGAACCGGCCCGCTTTCGGCGATTCGGCGCCCGTGAACGCTCCTTTTTCATAGCCGAAAAGCTCCGATTCGAAAAGGGACTCCGGGATGCTCGCGCAATCCACCACGATGAACGGTTTTCCCGCCCGGGCGCTTTTCTGATGGATATAGTGCGCCAGGAGTTCCTTGCCCGTTCCGCTCTCGCCCAGGATCAGGACGTTGCCGTCCGTATGCGCGAACTTCTCCGCCACGCCCAGGATGCCCGTCATCTGTTCGGTCAGGGCCGCGAACACGTCGGGCTCCCCGCGCAGGGCCGTGACGCGGGCCGGCCGGGGGCCCGCCTCCGGCGCGACGGCGCGGCCGGAGGCGTATTTTTCAACGGCGCGCAGGACCATCTCCGGGTTCAACGGTTTGACCAGATAGTCCGCCGCGCCCAGTTTCATCGCCTTGATCACGGATTCCACCGTCTGATAGGCCGTCATCATCACGATCTTCAGGGAAGGGTTCCCCTTCATGAACCTCTCGAGAGCTTCGATCCCGTCCATGCCGGGCAGGCGGATGTCGAGGAATATGAGGGCGGGGGCGGGACGGGACGGCGCGGCCGCCTCGGCCAGGGCGTCCTCGGCCGTTGAAAAATGCCTGATGTCCCACCCCTTCTCGCCCAGGATCTTGGAAAAGATCATCCCGACGCCGGTCTCGTCGTCGATGACGAAGATGGGCGGGCGCGCCTCACCCACGATTCTCCTCCGCGTTTTCCGCGGCGGGGCGTTCCGCCGTAACGGGGAGGACTATTCGGATGGACGTTTTTTTGCCGCCCTGCTCCGAACTCTCGACCGATATGGCCCCGCCGTGCTGTTCCACGATCCTTTTGGTGATGGCCAGACCCAGGCCCGTGCCGTAATCCTTCGTCGTGAAGAACGGCCGGAATATCCTTTCCATGTTCGCCTCGGGAATGACGCTTCCGGTGTTCGTGATGGTCACCGCGACCGTCCGCAAGGGCTCCCCGGACGAAGTTTGAGGGGTGGGTCCGGGCGTGCTCGTCACGCATTCGCTCTTGACGATGATGGCCTGGCCTTTCTGTTCTCCGATGGCCTGCGCCGCGTTCATGAGGACGTTCTCGAACGCCTCGTTAAGTATATGAGGGTCGCACTGGATCTTCGGCAGTCCCTCGGAAAGCTCCTGCCGGAGGGTCACGTCGCTCAAACGCATGTGGACCGAAACGGATTTGATCACGTCCGCGAGGATGACGTTGACGTCCTCGGTCACCTTCTGCAGATCGTAGCTTCGCGAATAGTTGATGAATTCCGTCGTGGTCTTCTCCAGGAGCTTGACCTTTTCTATGATGGCCCCGACCACCTCCTGCGTTTCGGCGTCCCCCGGGGCGTTGAACCGGGTCCGCAGGTAATGCGAGCACATCAGGATGACGGACAGGGAATTGCGCATCCGGTGCGAGAGCCACGCCGACACCGACCCCAGGGCGGCCAATCTCTCCTGTTCGAGGAGCTTTTTGTTGGTCTCCTTGAGTTTCCGGCGGAGTTCGATCTTCTCGATGCAGCGGCGCACCGTGTTCAGAAGGATCTCCCGGGAGATGGGTTTGGTCAGGTAGTCATAGGCCTCGAAGCGGATGGCCTCGATGGCCGACGGCAGCCCGCCGTAGGCCGTCATGAGGATCACCTCGATCTCGGGGAAGCGCTTGCGGGACTCCCGGAGGAGGGCAACCCCGTCGAGTTTCGGCATTTGGATGTCGCTCAATAGGATATTGTAGGTCTCCCGGTCCAGTTTCTGGAGGGCTTCGTTGCCGTCGGAAGCGGTCTCGGCCTCGAACCCGTTCTCCGCCAGGAAGTCGCGGCAGATCTCCCGAGTGGCCATCTCGTCATCAACGATCAATATCCGGTTGGGGGAGGCCACGGAGGCGGGGTCAGGCCTTTTCGATCACGGAGCGGACCTTGTCCAGCACCCTTTTGAGCTCGAAAGGCTTCAGGATATAGCCCTCGGCCCCTTCCCGGCAGCATTTTTCCACGTCGTTGAGCATGCTGTGGTCCGTGCACATCACGACCGGGATCGAGCGGTTGGCGCGGTCCAGCTTCAGCTGGGACAGGACTCCGAACCCGTCCATCTTGGGCATGGTGATGTCCAGGATGATCAGGTCCGGTCCAAGCTTGGCCGCCATCTGCAGGCATTCGGCGCCGTCGCGCGCCCGGCTGGTCTCGAAGCCCTGGGAACCGAGGAATGTGGTCAGGAGGGTGGCGATCTCGTCGTTGTCGTCCACGACGAGGATCATGGGTCTGCTTCTGAACAGCTTTCTAAGCCATCTCATTCTCTGATGTTCGCCGTCGACTTCCTCCGTCTTCAGCGTTTCTCGGGCGCCGCGGCGGGGCGAGGGGCCTGCGGGCGGCCCAGACGCTGTTGGATCTCCTGCAGGTTCACCTGCTGCTGCTTTTGGATGTCGGCGATCCTCCTGCGCATCTGGTAGCCGCGCATCTCCGCAGTCGTATAATAAAAGAGTCCCGCGATCGTCACGATCCCTGCGATGCCGTAGCTCAAGACCTGCTTCTTGCGATCGGCCAGCGTGAAGGCGATGACGAAGGTCATCAGCCCGATCGCGGCCACGACCAGTCCCAGCATTGCGTCCATCGGTGTTGGCATGTTACCTCCCTGATTCGGGCGTCGGTCCGATCGAGGACATCCGATCTTCCGGCAAAGGCCCGTCGATGATTCCGCGACGCTTCCTTAGCGTCTGGCAGACACAGTAATATTAGCAGAAAAACAGATATTTTCAATCCCCCTTGGCAAGGACATTGCTTCCTTAATAAATCAAGGAGTTTTGCGCCGGAAAACGTAAAATCCCAAAAATCCGAAAACAAGGCACGGCCAGGGAAGGACATCCCCCATGCGGACGTACCACGTCAGGTCCGACCGCGGAGTGACCCCGGCGTATAGGATCTCACTGGTCCCCGGCCGGACCTCGCGGACCACCCGCCCCCAGGGATCGATCGCTCCCGATATCCCGTTCGCCGCGGAAACGACCACCCAGCGGCGGTTCTCGGCCGCGCGGAACAGGCCCAGGGCGAAATACTGCGCCTGCGCCTTGGGATTGAACCAGATCCCCTCCGACAGGTTGACGATGACCTGACCTCCCATCTTCGTGAGGTCCCGGACCATGCCCGGGAACCCCATCTCCCAGCAGATCGTCGGAGCGACCGCCACGCGTCCATTCGCGCCGGCGACTTTCAGGAGGACCGGGCTGTCCCCGGGGAACGTGTCGGCATCGTCGATCGTCGGGTGGCCGAACAAGGGGGTCTCGGCGAAAGGCACGGGACGCATCTTGCGATAGACGGATTCGACCAGACCTCCGCTTGAGACCAGGACCGCGGAGTTGAAAACCCTTCCCGTCCCGTCCTCTTCCTGGACTCCGACGATGTGGGGGACCCGGCCGGCGGCCGCGAGGCCCGTGACCCTTTTCTCCACGGCGGGAACGCTGAAATCCAGCACCGCCAGCTGCGGCCAGACCGCGAGATCCGGTCCGCCGCGCAGCTCTCCGGCGAGTCTTTCAAAGATGCCCGTCTTGGATGCTCCAAAATCGCTCTCCAACACCTTTTCAGGGTCAAAATGGCCGTGGAGGGCGGCCACCCGGACGATGGCCGGTCGTCCGGCCTCTCCCGGAGCGCGGCGCAATGCCGCGCGTCCCAGCAATCCCGCCGAAACGATCAGGAGCAAAGAGGGCAGGATCAGGAGCGCCGCTCTCCGACCCGGCAGGCCCGCGAAAGCAAGCGCGATCGACGCGTTCGCCAGGACCACGAGGAAGGACAGGCCCCAGGGACCGAACAAAGAGCCCGTCTGAATGTAGGCGGGACTGTTCCAGAGGGAATTGCCCACGGTGCTCCAGGCCAGACCGCCTACCGACCGGCAGGCGGCGAATTCGATGAACACCCAGACGGCGGCGGCCCAGAAAGGCGCCAGCGCCGACAGGACGGAGTGAGGCCGGCGGGCCAGGCCCCGGATGCCCAACGCGAAGATCAGAGAGAATAACCCCGTAAAGACGGCGCCATAGGCGCAGATCGCGAAGGCCGTGGCGGCGGCCACGGCCAATCCTTCCTTTCTGGCCAGGAACATCTGCATCCACCAGGACAGGAGGCCGGCGTGGTAGGCGAACCCGAAGACCAGCCCCGGACCGAAACTCCCGGTCCAGTCGGGCCGATGGCTTTCCACGGAGGATTCGACGGAAAGGGGCCGGGCCGCGTCCCGCGCGATGGACGCCAGGAACGGGACCATGGCGAACCAGGCCAGGAACGTCCAGGGGTATGGAGGGAAGGCGAAACTGACCAGCCCGCCGCTCAAGATCGCGAAGAGGTATGGACGGAGGGCCGGTTTCAGAGGATGGACTCGATCCTTTCCTTCATGGTCTTTATCCGCAGGGGTTTTTTGAGGATCCCTTCGCATTGTTTCAGGACGTCCCGCACGGCGTCGGGATTGTCGGCCACGGCGGATATGATCAGGATGGGGATATGCTTCGTCTCGGGGGCGCCGCGGAGGATGCGGATGGCTTCAAGGCCCGACATGCCCGGCATGCTCAAATCCATGGTGATCAGGTCCGGAGAGAAGGCCTTGACCTCTTCCATCATATGTTCCCCGCTGGTGAGCGACTTGGCCCTGAAACCGAGCGCCTCGCAATACTCGGCGATCATCTCGGCCAGGGGCGCCTCGTCGTCGACGACAAGGATGCGCTTTTTGACCTGCGGTATTTTCTTGACCAAGGGGGTCTTTTTCTTTTTTATCACTGGCGCCTCCCAGCTATTATGACGGAAGCAGTGGCCTTTTTCAAGCCCTTGATGTTTATTCCTGCTTTAAGTGTACTAGAGCGGCGGAACTAAATCCTAAACGAACTGTAACGGAATTGTAAATTTTATTGGCGGGTGGACGGATGTGATATAATGATTTAAGGTGCGGGCCCGGCCCGATTCGAACGGGCGACCCTCTGCTTAGAAGGCAGATGCTCTATCCAACTGAGCTACGGGCCCAACAACATTATAAAAACTTCTTAGGAATTTGGGCCCTGTGCCGCTTCCTAAAAAAATAGGAATAAGAGAGCGGTGCGGGCCCAACATCCATATTATACGATATTAAGATATTGGGCCCTGTATTTCTACCTTAAAAAAATAGGAATAAGAAAGAAATGCGGGCCCAGTACCGCTAATCCATGTCCTCACACGCCCCCACCCAACCCCTCGACCCCGTCTGCGGGATGACGCCGTCCCCGGATTCCCCCCACAGGACCCTCTTCCAGGGACGGACCTATCTCTTCTGCTCCGCCCATTGCCTGAAAAAGTTCGAACGGGACCCGGAATCCTGGGCGGGCGGCAAGCCGCGGGAAGACCCCGTGGTTGGGCCCTCTGACCCCTTGGCGGTCTACACCTGCCCCATGCATCCCGAGATCCGTTCCAGGACCCCGGGACCCTGTCCCATATGCGGGATGGCCCTCGAGGCGGCGGTCCCGACGGAGGACGGACCCAATCCCGAGCTCGAGGACATGAGCCGGAGGTTCCGGGCGAGCGCCGTGCTGACGGTCCCGGTGTTCCTCCTTGCCATGTCGGACATGGTCCCGGGCAGGCCTCTCTCCGGACTGATATCCCCCCCGTTCCGGGACATGATCCAAGCCGTCCTGGCTACCCCGGCGGTGCTCTGGGGCGGCTGGCCGTTCTTCCAAAGAGGGTGGCGTTCCCTCGCCGGATTCAGGTTCAACATGTTCACGCTGATCGCCCTCGGCACGGGCGCGGCCTACCTCCATAGTCTCGCCGCCGTTCTTTTCCCCTCGCTCTTTCCGGACTCGTTCCTCTACTTTGAATCCGCCGCCGTGATCACCACCCTCGTCCTCCTGGGCCAGGTCCTGGAACTCAAGGCCCGCGGCAGGACCTCCGCCGCCATCCGCTCCCTGATCGGCCTATCGCCCAAGACGGCGCGCGTCATGGGGCCGGACGGGACGGAGACCGACGCGCCCGTCACCGGACTCAAGCCGGGGGACCGTCTCCGCATCCGCCCCGGAGAAAAGATCCCGGCGGACGGCGTCGTGGCGGAGGGAGAAAGTTCCGTTGACGAATCCATGATCAGCGGCGAACCCGTTCCCCAGGAAAAGCGCCCCGGCTCCAAGGTCACTGGCGGGACGGTGAACGGCAGCGGAAGTTTCGTCATGACGGCCGAACGGGTCGGTTCGGACACGCTCCTGGCCCACATCATCGCCCTGGTGAGCCGGGCCCAAAGGAGCCGCCCTCCCATCCAGAGCCTGGCGGACCGGGTCTCGGCCTGGTTCGTTCCCGCGGTCGTCCTGGCGGCCGTCATGACCTTCGCCGCCTGGGCCTGGCTGGGCCCCCAGCCCAGGATGGCCCACGCCCTGGTGAACTCCGTGGCGGTGCTCATCATCGCCTGCCCCTGCGCCCTGGGCCTGGCCACTCCCATGGCCGTGATGGTGGGGATCGGCCGGGCCGCCTCGTCCGGCATCCTCATCCGCGACGCCGGGGCGTTGCAGGCGTTCGAGAAGATCGACACGCTCGTAGTGGACAAGACCGGGACCCTCACCCTGGGCAGGCCCGCCGTCGAGAAAGTGGTCCCCGTGGACGGCCGCGGCGAGAACGAAGTCCTGTCTCTCGCCGCCTCGCTGGAGAAGGGGAGCGAGCACCCTCTCTCCGCCGCCGTTCTCGCTGAGGCCGCCGCGAGGGGCCTGGACGCTCCTCCGGCCTCCGGATTCCAGGCGGTGCCCGGCAGGGGGATCCGCGGGAACGCGGGAGGCAGGAACGTGCTCCTTGGAAGCGAACGGTTCCTTCGGGAAGAAGGCCTGGACATGGAGCTTTTCGCGGGTCAAAGGACGGCCTTCGCGCGCGGGGAAGGAACGGCCATGTGGCTCGCGGTTGACCGGCGGGTCGCGGGCCTCATCTATTTCTCCGATCCTCTCAAGCCCGGCGCGGCCGGCGCGGTCAGGGCCCTGAAGAACGAAGGCATCCGCGTGGTCATGGCGACGGGAGACAATAGGGCCGCGGCCGACGCCGTGGCGGAACGCCTCGGCCTCGACGGCGTGGAAGCGGGACTCCTGCCGAGCCAAAAGAACGAGGCGGTCAGGCGGCTGAAATCGGAGGGCAGGAAGGTCGCTTTCGCCGGAGACGGGATCAACGACGCGCCGGCCCTCGCCCTGGCGGATATCGGTATTGCCATGGGGACCGGCGCCGACGTGGCCATCGAGAGTTCCCACGTCACGCTCGTGAAGGGCGACCTGGACGGCATCCTCAAGGCGCTCCGGATCAGCCGTTCCACCATGCGCGCCATCCGGCAGAACCTCTTTTTCGCCTTTTTCTACAACAGCGTCGGGGTCCCCGTCGCGGCCGGCGTCCTCTATCCGTTCTTCGGGATCGCGCTCTCCCCCATGCTGGCGGCCCTGGCCATGAGCTTCAGCTCCCTGTCCGTGATCGCGAACTCCTTATTTTCTCTGCGCGGGCCAGGGCGGAATCGAAATCGTCGATGGCGCCTTCTATCTGAAGCTCGAAGACCTCTTTGAGGACCCTCCCCATCTCCGGGCCCGGGTCCCAGCCGCGCTCCACCAGGTGCCGGCCCATGAGGATGGGCGAAGGCCCCCCGCTCTTGAGCTCAAGGATCTTAAGCTGTTCTCTTAGCCATTCCCCCGCCGGATAGCCGGACAGTTCCAGGGTCCTGCCGAAATAGTCCGCTTCGGCCACGGCCAGCAGTTCATCGAAAGAGGCGGGGAAGAGGCGCACCGCCAGGCGCTTCACCGTGGAGGGCTTGATCTCGTCCCTGTGGTCGTAGAGGTAGAGCGGGTTCAGGTGCTCCAGCACGATGCGCCTGACTTTTTTCTCGATATCCTCCCCGACCTTGAGGCCGCGGAGGAAGTTCGCCGAGGGTCCGACGCCGGCTTCGGCGTGGGCCTTGCTCCGGATCCTGCCCGTTCCCGGGTCCTTTTCCGTCGTGGCCGGCTTGCCGAAGTCGTGGCAAAGGGCCCCGAAGAGGATGATGAGGGCGGATTCCTCCGCGAAGCGGTCCCTCCGGACGATCTCCGCCGCGCAGTCCGCCGCCAGGAGGGTGTGGGTCCAAACGTCTCCCTCGGGATGCCATTCCGGCTCCTGCGGCACCCCGGCCAGGGCCTCGAGCTCGGGATGGAGGACCTTGGCCGCGCCCAGGTCCCGGACGGCGCTGATCCCGATGGAGGGCTTGCGGCTCTTGAGGAGAAGCTTCCTCCATTCCTCCCCGACCCTTTCCCGCGAAAGTTCCTTCAGGCTTCCCGAGATGGACCTGCAGACTTCCACCGTGCGCGGTTCGATGGAGCATTCGAAGCGCGCCGCGAACTGGCACAGCCGGAGCACGCGAAGGGGATCTTCTCCGAAAAGTTCCGCGTCGGTCGCCCGCAGAACGCGCTTTTCGATGTCGGCCATCCCTCCAAAGGGATCCAGGATCTCCCCCGTCAAAGGGTCCTCGAGGATGGAATTGATGGTGACGTCGCGCCGCCGGCAGGCCTCCTTCACGGACAAGTCGGGGTCCCCCGTCACGATGAACCCCTTGTGGCCGGAACCGGCCTTGGAGTCCCTGCGGGGGATGGAGACGTCGACGTGGACGTCCCCGGACCGTGGACTCTGGACCCGGTGGATGCAGAAGGACTTTCCCATGGCGTTCACGGGGCCGAACCGGCGCAGGGCCGGTTCGATCCTGTCCGGAGCCACGCCGTAGACCTCGAGGTCATAGTCCTTCGGCTCGAGCCCCAGGACCCGGTCCCGCACGCACCCGCCCACCAGATAGGCCTTCCCGCCCATCCGCGCGAACGCCCGGGCGATGGGCCGGACGAGCTCTTCAACGACCTTGTTCTCTTCGGGAGCGGTCTTCATGTGAATCCTTTTCCTTGTGGGTTCCGGCGTCATATTATATAATATCGCGCATGAGCGACCCAGCGTCCAATCCTCCCACGGACCCGGCCTCCAAGAAGATCCTGGTCGTTGACGACGACAAGAACATCTGCGCTTTCTTCAAGACCCTGCTCGAAGCCGAAGGGTTCGTCGTCGATACCCTCCACGGCGGCGAGCCGGCCCTCGAGGTCCTCCATTCCCGCGGCCGCCTTCCCTACGACCTCCTCATCCTCGACCTCATGATGCCCAAATACGGCGGATACGAGGTCCTCAAAGAGATGCAGAAAGCCGAATACCAGGACGTCCCCATTTTCGTGGTCACGGCCCGGGTCCTGGACGAAGACACCATCAACCTCATCAAGTCCGAAAGCAACGTCCAGGCCTTCTGGAGCAAGCCGGTGGATTCCTGGCTTTTCAAGAACAAGATCCACGCCATCCTCCGCACCATTCCCCTAAAGAACGCCAAAAAGGCCTGACCGCCGGCCCGACCGCATGGATATCGTCTCGCTCGCACGGGCAGGGATCATGGGGCTGGTCG
>MGUT01000020.1:28800-29985 GCA_001800095.1 Elusimicrobia bacterium RIFCSPLOWO2_01_FULL_64_13
ACCGGCCACTTGATCCTCGCGGGGCGCTTCCTCCGTTTCGAAGGTCCCGCCGCGTCCGCGTTCGAGATGTTCATCCAGCTCGGCGCTCTCGCCGCCGTCGTGTGGCTCTACCGGCGGAGGTTCGCCGGCCTCTTTTCTTTCCGGCGGAGCGATGGGTTCGCCGGCCCCCGGGGACTCCTGCTCCTGGGGCTGACCACTCTTCCGGCCCTGGTCCTGGGAGGAGCGGCTTACGGTCTCATCAAGACGCGTCTCTTCAACGCGGAGGCGGTGGCCTGGGGGCTGGCGGCGGGAGGCATGGCGATATTGCTGGTGGAACGGTTCCGGCCGCCGGAGGCCCTGTCGGGCATCGACGGCCTCGGGCGGAGGGAGGCCGTCCTGATCGGCCTATTCCAATGCTTCGCTCTCTGGCCCGGAATGTCCCGGTCGGCCTGCACGATCCTGGGCGCCATGCTCCTGGGGATCGAGAGGAAGACCGCAGTGGAATATTCCTTCCTCGCCGCCGTGCCGGTGATTGCGGCCGCGGCATCTCTGGACCTGTATAAAAGCCTGCCGATGCTGACATGGAACGATCTGCCCGTCTTCGCCGCGGGATTCATCTTCTCCGCCCTCTCGGCCGTCTTGGCGGTGACGTTCTTCACCAAGCTCGTTTCCGGCCGCTCTCTCGCGCCCTTCGGCTGGTACAGGCTCGGGCTGGCCGTCTTCGTCTTCTTCGCGTGACCCCCTGCGCGGCGGGGCCGCGGGTTGACAGCCACGGGCGGGTATGATAGATTTCTAATTCAATGGATTGGCAAGCGTTCTGGATGACGTTCACCGCCATATTCCTCGCCGAACTGGGAGACAAGACCCAGATCGGGGTCCTCTCTTTCAGCGCGGCGTCCCGTTCTCCATGGACGATCTTCGCGGCGGCGTCCCTGGCGCTTCTCCTGGCCACCGCCGTCGGCGTCCTGGCCGGCACGCTCCTGGCCAGATTCATCCAGCCCAAGGCCATGAAGGTCATAAGCGGCTGCCTGTTCATCGGGGTCGGGTTATGGGTCCTCCTTCGGGGAGACTGAACCCCGCTTGTCAGGGTCGTTTTTCATATGGTAAAATCTTATTGACGGACATCATCGAAATGGGGAGGGAACATGCCGGACCCGAACGTTCCAGATAGCGGATTCGACAAGACGGTGAAATTGGACGCGGCAG
>MGUT01000021.1:0-422 GCA_001800095.1 Elusimicrobia bacterium RIFCSPLOWO2_01_FULL_64_13
ATGGCCGGGGAGGAAGGCGAGCACGTGGACCTGCCCCGGCTCCAGGTGGACCGGGCGCCGCCCCTCCTGGAGATTTTCTCCCCGGTTGAAAAACTCAAGACTTCCAAGGACAGCGTGAGCGTGAACGGCCGCACCGAGACGGGGTGCTTCGTCACGGTGAACGGGTACCAGGTATCGATCGGGGAGGACGGGAAGTTCTACTGGTCCGTGGTCATTCCGGGTAAAGGGGTCCACGAGATCGTGATCGTCTCCACGGACATGAAGGGGAACGCGAGCCGGGAAGTGCGGACCGTCATCAAAAGATAAGCCGCGCCCCGAAGCCCGCCTCGAAACTGGACCTGAAGCGGTCCAGGGTCCCGTCCGCCAGGCGCGTCTGGATGGAGCCCTGGTGGATGGCTGCGCCGCCGTCCCGCCATTGCGCC
>MGUT01000021.1:447-1652 GCA_001800095.1 Elusimicrobia bacterium RIFCSPLOWO2_01_FULL_64_13
TCTGGAAGCACCAGCCGTTCCCCAGGTCCGCCGGGTTCCCCGCGAGCGTGAAGGCGTCCCCCTCCGCCTCCGCCAGGGTCGAAGCGATCCAGCCATGGATGGTCCGGTAGGACTCGTTCACGGCCCACGGGAGCGCGCGGGACTCTTTCCTCCAGATCACCGTGAAACAGGTGTCGTTCTCGTGGACGACCTTGCCGCCGCCCGTGGGCCTTTGCACGGCGGCGAGCCCGCGCGAGCGCGCGTCCCGCAGGGAATCCTCGTCCGCGCCCTGGGTCCGTCCGTATGAGAACGCCGGGTCCCGCCAGCGGAAGAATCGTATGAGGGAAGGGCGCTTCCCGTCCTTCACTTCCTTAAACAGCCGGCGGTCGAGGTCCATGGCTTCCTGGGCGGGATCGACGCGCAAGGACAGCCATTCCCAAGTTTCCAATAGAGGAGGGTCCGGTGCCGCCTGGGCGGCGCGGAGGATCACTTGCGGGCGGGTTCCGGGGCGGGCCGGACCGCCGGTCTCCAGCGCAGGACCGGGTTCCTGGCCGCCGTCACTTCGTCCAGGCGCCTGACGGGAAGGGTATGCGGGGCGGAACGGAGAAGGCCGGGGTCCTTGCGGGCTTCTTCCGCGATGGCGCGCATCGCGTCGGCGAAATCATCCATCGTCTTCTTCGATTCGGTCTCGGTCGGCTCCACCATCATGGCTTCCGGCACGATCAGGGGAAAGTATACCGTGGGCGCGTAGAATCCGTAATCGAGCAGGCGCTTGGCGATGTCGAGCGTGCGCAGCCCGGACCCGGCGGGCGGCGTCAGCACGCATTCATGCATGCAGGACTCGTCGATGAAAGGAGGAAAGAGGTCTTTCAGCCGCGCGAGGAGATAGTTGGCGTTCAGTATGGCGTTCTCGCTCATTTCCCGGAGGCCGTTCCTGCCCAGGGTGATCACGTAAGCGTAGGCCCGCACCAGGGCCAGGGTATTGCCGAAGAAGGCGCGCAGACGGCCGATGGAACCGTCCGATTCGAAATTGACCGTGAACTTCCCGCCCTTTTCGCGCACGCGGGGAAAGGGGAGATAAGGGGCCAGGGCCTTGGTGACGCCCACGGGCCCCGCCCCCGGGCCTCCGCCGCCGTGGGGGACGCTGAAAGTCTTGTGCAGGTTCAGGTGCATGACGTCGAAGCCGAGCCTGGCCGGCTGCGCCAGTCCCGCCAGCGCGTTGAAGT
>MGUT01000021.1:1669-9791 GCA_001800095.1 Elusimicrobia bacterium RIFCSPLOWO2_01_FULL_64_13
CAGTCCCGCCAGCGCGTTGAAGTTGGCTCCGTCCATGTAGAGGAGGGCGCCGGCGGCATGCGCGAGCCGGGACACTTCCTCGATCTCGTCCTCGAAAAGCCCCAGGGTGTTGGGGCAGGTGACCATGACCATGGCCGTTTCCCGCGACAGGATATTCTTGAGGGCGTCCACGTCGATCCGTCCGCGCCGGTTCGAAGGCGCCGGAACGACGGAATAGCCCGCCAGGGCGGCGCTGGCCGGGTTGGTGCCGTGGGCGCTGTCCGGCACGATGACCAGGGTGCGCGGCTCCTTTTTCGATTCGAAATAGGCCCGCGCGATCAGGAGTCCCGTCAATTCGCCCTGCGCTCCCGCGGCCGGGTGGAGGGTGAAGGCGTCCATCCCGGTCAGCTCGCACAGGATCCGTTCCAGGTCCCAGAGGAGCTCGAGCATGCCCTGGACCGAGCTCGGGTCCTGGTAAGGGTGCAGTCCGGTGAATCCCGGGAGCGAGGAGGCCGTTTCGTTCATCTTGGGGTTGTACTTCATGGTGCAGGAGCCGAGAGGGTAGAAATTCGTGTCCGCGGAGAAATTCAGCTGGGAGAGCCGCGTGAAATGCCGCACCACCTCCTGTTCGGAGACTTCCGGCAGGGCGGGCGTGTCCTTCCTCGCCTGTCCGTCCGGGAGGAGGTCGCCGAGCGGTCGAGCGGGCACGTCGCTTTTGGGCAGGATCGATCCCCGCCGTCCGCGCGCGCCCGATTCGAAGATCAAAGGTTCGGTCCTCATCTTGAGCCCGCCTCGCCCAGGAGCCCGGCGAGGGCGTCGATATCTTCCCGGGAGTTCATTTCCGTCACGCAGTAGAGGGTGGAGCGGCCCAGTTCCGGGTAGAAGCGCTTCAAGGGCAGGCCCCCGGCGACGCCTTTCTCAAGCAGGCGTTCCCGGATTTTTTCCGGGTCGGTCCCGGAGTCGACCACGAACTCGTTGAAGAAGGGGGAAGAGAACCGCAGGGACAGGCCCGGAACGGCCGAGAGGGTCTCCGCGGCGTAATGCGCCTTTCTTAAATTGAGTTCGGCCAGTTCCTTGAGCCCTTCCGGTCCCAGCAGGGACAGGGTCACCGTCGCGGCCAGGGCCATGAGCGCCTCGTTCGTGCAGATGTTCGACGTGGCCTTCTCCCGGCGGATGTGCTGTTCGCGGGTCTGGAGCGTGAGGGTGAAACCGCGCTTTCCGTCCGCGTCCACGGTCATCCCGGCGACGCGCCCGGGCATCTTGCGCAGGAATCTCTCCTTGCAGGCGAAGAGGCCGAGGTAGGGGCCGCCGTAGCCGAGAGGGATGCCGAGGGGCTGGCCTTCCCCCGTGGCGATGTCCGCGCCCTGGGCGCCCGGCGGCTCGAGGATTCCCAACGACAGGGGGTTGGTGCTCACGGCGGCCAGGGCTCCGTCCGCGTGGGCGGCGCGGGAGACCGCCGCCACGTCCTCGAGGCAGCCGAAAAAATTGGGGTGCTGGACGAGGACGCAGGCGGCCGTTCCGTCCAGGGCGGATCCGAGAGCGTCGAGGTCGGTGACCCCGTTCCTCTCCGGGATCTCGCGGATCTCAAGATTCCGGCAGATGGTCCCCAAGACCTTCCGGTACTCGGGATGCGCGGCGCGCGAGACCAGGATCTTTTTCCTGCCCGTTTCCCTGACGGCCAGGAGCGCGGCCTCGGCCATCGCCGAGGCGCCGTCGTAAAGGGAGGCGTTGGCCACGTCCATCCCGTAGAGCTCGGCGATCATGGTCTGGAATTCGAAAGTGGCCTGGAGCGTGCCCTGGCTGGCTTCGGGCTGGTAGGGGGTGTAGGCGGTGAGGAACTCGCCGCGCCCGATGAGGGCCCCCACCGCCGCGGGGATGAAGTGGTGGTAGGCGCCCGCGCCGAGGAAGGACGGCCCCTGGCGGACGGTCCGGTTCTTTTCGGAGAGCTTTTCCAGGCGCGAGAGGGCCTCCATTTCGGAAAGCCCGCCGCGGAGAAAGGAGTTCTCGGGCAGGAAGAAGAGGCCTTTTTTCGGGATGTTGGCGATCAGCTCGGAAAAACTCTTTTTCCCTACGGCCGAAAGGATGGCCTCCTTCTCTTCGCGGGTGTTGGCGACGTAGGGCATTCCGGGGTCAGTGCTTGGCTTCGGAGAGCAGGAATTCCTGGTACTGTCCGTGGGTCATGAGGCCGTCCCTTTCCCTGGGGTCGGACATCGCGATCTTGAAAAGCCAGCCCTCCCCGTAAGGGGACCGGTTCACGACGGCCGGGTCCGCGTTCACCTGCCCGTTCACGGCCGAGACCTTGCCCGAGCAGGGGGCGTAGATGGGGAAAGCGGCTTTCACGGATTCGATCGTGGCCGCTTCTTTCCCGCGGGCCAGTTCCGTCCCCTGGGCCGGCAGCTCCACGAAGACCACGTCCGTGATCTCCTTCTGGGCGTGGTCGGAGATCCCCACGGTCCCGTCCGGAGAGATCCATTCATGCGATTCGGTGAATTTCAGGTCCTTGGGATCGGGCATGTCAATTCTCCTTTGAAAAAGGTTTGGGCCGGGCGTAGAAAGGAAGGCGGACGGCTTGCGCCGGGACCCGGCGGGAAAGACACTGGATGCTCCAGGGCCCGTCGGCGGGACCGGGAACGTAACCCAGGGCGATGCCCGCTTCCAGCGTCGGGGAGAATGTCCCGCTCGTCACGCGCCCCGCTTCGAGTCCCCCGCGGAATATCGCCGAACCGTGGCGGGGAACTCCCCGCTCCGAAAGCTTGAACGCCGCCAGTCTCATCTCCGTTCCTTTTTCCTTCTGTTCCGCCAAAGCTTCCCTGCCGATGAAATCGCCCTTGTCGAATTTGACCACCCAGGGCAGTCCGGCCTCCAGAGGGGTGCGGCCGTCGTCCACGTCGCTCCCGTAGAGAAGGTAGCCCGCTTCCAGGCGCAGGGTGTCGCGCGCGCCCAGGCCGCAGGGAACGATCCCCGCTTCCCGGCCGGTCTCCATCACTTCTTTGACCGTCGCTTCCACGATCTCGTTCGGGGCGACGATCTCGAATCCGTCCTCGCCGGTGTAGCCGGTCCGGCACAGGAAGACGCTTTTTCCGTTCCGGAAGATCTCGGTCAGCTCGTGGCGGCGCGGCGCGGGGCCCAGGGAAGCCGGAAGGGCGCGTTCCGCCGCCGGGCCCTGAACGGCGACCATGCCGTAATCCCCGCTCGCGTCCGTCAGCTCGACCCCGGAAGAAACGTGCCCGCGCATCCAGGCGAAATCCTTGGAAATGGTGGCTGCATTGACGACGACGAGGTAGCGGTCCCGGCGCAGACAATATACAAAAATATCATCGATCACGCCACCCTTGGGATTGCAAAGGTGCGAATAGATCGCCTTCCCCGGCGGGCATTTGGAGACGTCGTTGGTGCAGAGCTTCTGCAGGAATTCGAAGGCGCCGGCTCCTTCCACGAAGATCTGGCCCATGTGCGAGACGTCGAAAAGCCCGGCGCGGGAGCGGACCGCGAGGTGCTCCGGCACCACCCCCGCGTACTGGACCGGCATCTCCCAGCCGGCGAAATCGGTGAACCTGGCTCCTTGGGATCGGTGCCAGCCGTGCAGCGCGGTCCTCTTAGACATGGCCGATCATCTCCCCGGCGCGGTAGGAGGACCGCACGAGCGCCCCGGCGAAGACCTTCTCAAAACCAAGCGATTCAGCGATGGAGCGGACCCTGGCGAAGTCCTCCCGGGAATAGAATTTTTCGATCGGCAGATGTTCCGTTGACGGCCGGAGATACTGGCCCGCCGTCAGGCAGGAGACTCCCGCGCTCCGGAGGTCCGCGAGGGCCTCTTCGATCTCGGTCCAGGTCTCGCCCAGCCCGACCATGATGCCGGACTTGATCCTCACGGTTCCGGCGGTCCCGGCCGCGAAGCGGAGGACCCGGACGGAGCCGTCGTACGTGGCCCGGCCCCGGACGCGGGGCGTGAGCCGCCGCACCGTCTCAAGATTGTGGTTGAAGACGTCGGGCCGGCTTTCCAGCACCGTCCGCAGGGATTCCTCCCGGCCCAGGAGGTCGCTGGTCAGCACCTCCACGGATATCCCGGGGATCCCGTCCTTGAGGATCCGCACGCAGCGGGCGAAGGCGGCCGCGCCGCCGTCGGGGACGTCGTCCCGGGCCGGGGCGGTGATCACGGCGTGGCGGAGGCCGAGTTTTTTGGCCGCTTCCAGGAGCTTTTCCGGCTCGTCCGGGTCCGGAGGCGCCGGCCGGCCCGTTGCCTCGGCGCAGAATCCGCAGCGGCGCGTGCAGACGTCGCCCAGGATCTGGAACGTGAGGGTGCCGCGCGCGTAGCATTCCGTGCGGTTGGGGCACTTGGCCTCTTCGCAGACCGTTTTCAGCCGGGAATCCTTCAGGGCGCCGGTCACGCGGAAGAAATCGGGGCCGCTCGGCACCTTCTGTCGGAACTGGATGGGGAGCGGGAACGTCCGCAGCGCGGGAGGCGTCATCTCTCCAGGGCCCCGCGGATGCCTTCCGCGAAAGAAGGGTGGGCGAAGATCACCGAACGCAGGTCCCGGCGGGTGAGTCCTCCCTGCAGGGCCACGGCGATCACGTGGACGATCTCGGTGGCCTGCGCCCCGATGATCTGCGCGCCCAGGACCCGGTCGGAGGGGACGTCGCTCACGATCTGGATGAAGCCTTCCGGCGACCCTTCAGCCAGGGCGCGTCCCGAGGCCTGGAAGAAAAATCTCTGGGCCTTGACCTCGAAACCCTTCCCGCGGGCCTCGTCCGACCCGAGGCCCACGGAGGCGACTTCCGGCCAGGTGTAGAGGCAGCGCGGCACCCGGCTGCCGTCGTAGCGGCGGCTCCCGCCCAGGGCGTTGTCGGCTGCCAGTTCCCCCTGGGCAGAACCGGCGTGGGCGAGGAGAGAGAGCCCGGTCGCGTCTCCCGCGGCGTAGACGTCGGGGTTCGAGGTGCGGAGAGTTTCGTCCACCCGGATACCCTTGGGGCCGGCGGCCACGTTCCCCGACGCGAGGTCCAACGATTCCAGGTCGGGTCTCCTGCCGGCGCTGACCAGCATGGCGCCGGCCTCCAGTTCCGTTCCGTCCGACAAAGCGACCGCGAGGGACCCGGCCTTTCCCTTGAGCTCCGTCACCGTGACGGACGTCAGGATACGGATGCCCCTCCCATCGAAAGAGCGGCGCAGGGCCGCCGCGACCTGGGCGTCCTCCTCCGGCAGGAGTTGAGGGGTCTTCTCGATCAATGTGACCCGGCAGCCGAGGGCTTCGAGGAGGCAGGCGAATTCGCAGCCGACCGCGCCGCCGCCCAGGACGATGAATTTTTCCGGGAGCTCCGGGAGCTCAAGGATCTCGTCGCTGGAGAGGAGCAGGCGGCGGTTTTCATCGAGAGGCGGGGGAAAGATGGGGGCCGAACCCGGAGCGAGCACCGCCTTGGAAAAGGGAACGCGCCGGGTCCCGCCGCGGGAGGCCACGCTCAACTCGTTCGGGGATTCGAACCTGGCCTCGCCATGGATGACCTCCACTCCCGCGGCCTTCAGGGCCTTCTCGAGACTCCCTCTCAACCCGGAAACCACCGCGTCCTTTTCTTTTTTCATCCCGTTCCAGAACTCGCGTCGCAGTTCCTCGGGTCTGGGGAAGGGCGCGTCCCGGAGGATCGGGGAATGCTTGAGCCCGTGGATCTTCTTGCCGAAGGACAGGAGGGTCTTGGACGGGATGCAGCCCCGGTTCAGGCAGAGCCCGCCCACGTTCTCCCTCTCCACGAGCACGACGTTCGCCTTCCTGGCCCTGGCGGCGCGGGCCGCGGCCTCTCCCGCCGGGCCTCCTCCTATGACGACCAGGGGGTTCATTCCCGCTCCATCTTCCAGCGGTTATGGATCCAGAGCCACTCGTGCGGCTTCTCCCTCACCCATGATTCCAGCATCCGGTTCATCCGCGCCGTCGCCTCTAGGATCGCGTCCGGCCTGCCAGCCAGGTCCGTGAAGGATATCTCGGGGCTCAAGACGATGCGCAGTGATTCGCCTTCCCTCTGCATTTGCAGGGTATGGACCGGGACGTCGTAGCGCAGGGCCAGGAGGGCCGGCAGGGTCGTGGTGGCCGCCGGCCGGCCGAAAAGAGGGATGTTCAGGCCGCCTTCCGCAACGCGGTGGTCGATCATGACGGCCAGGGACTTTCCCGAAGCGAGCCAGCGGATGGATTTCCTCACGGCGTCACGCGCCGGGATGACGGCGTTGCCGTTAAAGCGCCGCATGCGGTTGACGAACCGGTCCACGTGGGGATTCTTGATCCGCCGCGCGATCATGGCCGTGGGGATGTCCATGAATGGGAAACACTGGCCGGACAGCTCCCAGGAACCTATGTGGGCCGTGACGATAAGGGCGCCCCGTCCCTTTTCCAGGCTTTTGCGCACGTGCTCCATCCCCATGATTGCGTGCTCCGACAGATATTTTTCCCGGGAATATTTGGAGATCTGGACCAGGTCCGAGAACACCATGCCCAGGTTCGCCCAGCAGTCGGAGATGATCCGGGAAAGTTCGGAGTCCGGAGCGTCCGGCAGGAGGAGCTTCAGGTTCCGCTTGGCCAGGGCCGTCCTCCCGCGCATGATCTTTCCCACCAGGCGGCCGAGGGCGGCGGAGAGCTTCAGCGCCGTTTTCCGGGGAAGGACGTAGAAGAAAGCGGCGACAACCGATAAAGGAACGTATTCCAGGAGATATCTCGCCTTCTTGGCGAAGGAAAGTTCGGCGTCGGCCGGCGTGGTGTCGTCGGGCCGGCGCGGCTGCGGGGATACGGCTCGAGCGGGGTCTTTCAAGGCGTTGATGGGTTCGGTGTCCTTCTTGAAATCGCAATTTGCGACATCAAGTTTTTGACTTCCGAGACTGTCAGTATTAGAGATTTCATGGGGATCGCCCCTTGAGTAATTCCAGAACTGGGGACGCACTGCCGATCATGAACGACGAGGGGCAAATGTCAAATTAAGTTCAAATCGCATGAGCTGCTATGGTGTAATCTTTACGACCTGTCCATGTCGCCATACCGCAATCGGAATCTTTCTCAGCTTATGTTCCCTGATAACATCAGCAACGGCTTCCTTGAGCGCCACCAACGCTTTCTTTCCTTCTTTCGTAGGATTGACTTTACTTTTCATTTTCACTCCAGTTTGCCTCGGTCATAATTTCCAAAACACGATCATAATTCGCGGTATAAATTACTTTCCCCTTCTTTTCAAATATAATTTTTGGATTCTCGGATGAATTGTCAAACATTATCAAGTAGTCAATCAATGGCAAATACATATGAAAAAGATTATCCAAAGTTTTAGCGAACCGCCTGCGGACAATTTCGGCAGGCACATTGTGCCCCCCTTCACGTACCCGCTCCCTAATTCTTTCAATGGCAAGTTTATAGTTCGGAATCCACAGATAAAATAAATGTACTCGGTAACCCATCTTTTTTATCCGCCGGAGAAGGACGCTGTAGCTTCGTCCCGAGAGCGTCGTTTCAAATGCAAAATCTTTCTTTGATTCTGATAATTCCTTGATCCTCTGCAACACGATACGGCTGGCTTGAATAACCATCTTGTCCGAATTGAGAGGAGACAAACCGCTTGCGATCAAGTCCGCATTGATGAAATCAATATGGCGACCTGCATATTTGGGTAGAAATTTCCGGGCAAACGTGGTTTTGCCGGACCCATTGGAACCCGCAACAATATATACGGTCGGTTTTTGCCTTTTACTCATGGCTAATCACTTGATCCGTCCATCACCTGCTTCAAAGTGGCGGGGAAACCTTGAATTTCACAATTTAAGCAAGTCTTTTCTAAGCGGGGACGCACCGTCTCTTATTCCAAGGCGGGGACGCATTTTTCTCTTATTCCTACTTTTATAAGGAAAAAATACAGTCCCCGCAATCTTAAGACACTTTTTTTAAGGATGGCGGGGACGAAGGGATTTGAACCCTCGATCTCTGCCTTGACAGGGCAGCGTGTTAACCAGGCTACACCACGTCCCCAAAATCCGGATTTGAAACAATCATCATAACAAAATGACCGTATTTTGACAAGTTGGTCCGGGGTCTGTAGAATAACCTGATGGAAATATTGACGGGAAACCGGTTCGAGGCCACTGTCGGCAAGCTCGCCCTGGTGGGCGACGGCATCGCCCGCC
>MGUT01000021.1:9816-24801 GCA_001800095.1 Elusimicrobia bacterium RIFCSPLOWO2_01_FULL_64_13
CGACCGCCTGGAAGTCGAGATCACGGAGAGAAAAAAGACTTTCGCCAGGGGGAAAATCGTCTCGGTGCTCTCGCCCGGCCCGGAGCGCGCCTCCCCGCCCTGTCCCTACTACTTCGCCCCGTCCAAGACCGCCTGGTGCGGCGGCTGCAACTTCCAGCACCTGGTCCGCCGGGCGCAGTCGGAGCATAAGAGCGGGATACTCCGCGAGACCATCGCCAAGATCGCCTGCATCCCCGATCCGCCCGTCCAGGAGACCCTGTCGCCGCCCGAGGGAAGGGAATGGCGCTACCGCAACAAGATGCAGGTCCCCTTCGGGCTGGACCCGGACAAGGGCGTGGCCGCGGCCGGGTTCTACTCCCCCGGCAGCCACAGGATCGTGAGCTTCGAGGACTGCCTCATCCACCCGGAAAGGATGTCGGAGATCGTCCGCTCGGTCCTCTCGAACCTTCGGGAATGGGGTCTGACGCCCTATTCGGAAAAGCTGCACGCGGGCTGGCTGCGGCACCTCCTCCTGCGGCGGTCGGAATCCGCGGGAAAGATCCTGGCCGTCTTCGTCACCCTGGACGCTTCGTTCCCCAAAAAGGACGATTGGCTCCGGCTCTTCCAGAGCGATTTTCCGGAAGTCGCCGGGTTGCTCCAGAACGTGAATCCGGACAGGACGAACGTGATCCTGGGAAAGAAATGGAAAAAGATATCCGGCGAGGACCACCTCATCGAAGAGATCGAAGGGCTCGGGCCCGGAGGCGGCGCCTTGAAGCTTAAAGTTTCCGCCGGGTCCTTTTTCCAGGTGAACGCGTTCATGGCCGCGAAGCTCTACGGCGCCGTGCGGGAACTCCTTCACGCGGGGGAGAAAACGGACGGGACACTCCTCGACCTCTATTCCGGAGTGGGCGGGATAGCGCTGGCCTGCGCTCCGGCGTTCGCGAGAGTGGTCGGAGCGGAGGAATCGGAGTCCTCCGTTTCCGACGCCTCCGGGAACGCTGGCCTCAACGGCATCGTTAATTGCGAGTTCGTTCATTCCGACGCGGGTGAGTTCCTTAAAAAGGTCCCTCGGGGCGCCGGCCCGCCGGTCTCCGCGGCGGTATTGGACCCTCCGCGGTCCGGTTGCCCGGGTCCTGTTTTGCAGGGTCTCGCGGCGCTCGGGCCGAAAAAAATCGTCTATGTCTCCTGCGATCCCGGCACCCTCGCGCGGGACGCCGGGATCCTTTCGGCGAAAGGGTACCGGCTCTCCTCCGTGCGGCCCGTGGACCTTTTCCCTCAATCCTCCCATATCGAGTCGGTCTCTCTCCTGGAAAAAGCGTGCTGAACGGCCTCCTCGCGCCCTGGCCGGACCTTGACGGGGTCCTCCGGCGGCTGGACGCGGAAGGGAGCGCGAATATCCTCGGGACGGGCCTTCCCTTTTTCCTCTTCCGCCTGGCCGGGGCCGGCCGCAGCTTCTTCGCCGTCATGGACGAGGACGCGGCCCAGGACGCGGCCGAGGACGTGGCGTCCCTCGCGCGCCTCTTCGAGGATCCCGGTCCCTGGTCGTTCGGGCTTTTTCCGGAAAAACCCCCCGGGGAAAGGAACGCCCTCCTCCTCCGCGCTTCGGAAGCCAAGGGGCTGGGCTGGTTCGGCACGCGGGCGTCCCTCCTGGCCCCCTGCTTCTCCCCGGACGCGTTCCGCGAAGCCTGCCTTCCGGTCAAGGTGGGCAGACCCCTGCCGTATTCCCGGCTCCTGGCCCGCCTTTCGTCCCAAGGATACCGCAGGACGGGGTTGGTGGAGGAATCCGGGGAGTTCGCTCCCAGGGGCGAGGTGTTCGACGTGTGGTCCCCTTCGGCGGAACGGCCCGTCCGCATCAACTTTGCCGACGACATCGTGGAATCCATGCATGCCTTCGACGCGGCCACGCAGAGGACCTCGGCCTTTCTGGCGGAGACCGTCTTCGTCCCCTGCTCGGACCGGGCCGCCAGCGGGAACGTCATGGACGTCTTCCCCGGAAATTCCGTGGTGGTGCTGGCGGATGGCGCGGGGCCGTCCGTCCCGACGTCCTTTTCCCGTCCCACTCTTGAAGTGTCTCCCCAGGGAACGGACACGGGCGTCCTGCCCCCATCCCGGTTCCGCCTGAAGTGGGACCTCTTCAAAAAAGAGCTCGACTCCCACGTCTCCGCGGGGATCAGCCGCTTCGTCTTCTGCCGCAACATGGGCGAGGCCCACCGCCTGGAGGACGTCCTCGATGAGGTCCATTGCGGAAAGTCCTCCCGGCCCGAGATCGCGGTGGCGCCGTTGAGCGGCGGTTTTTTCATACCGCGGCTCGGTCTTGCCGCCTGGACGTTCGCGGACCTGACCGGGACGGATTCGCCGCCTCCCGTCCGCCGCCTGCCCAAGTTCCGCGCGGGGCACGCGCTCGAGAGCCTGGCGGAGATGGCCCCGGGCGATTACGCCGTGCATGAGGATTTCGGGATCGGCAGGTTCCGCGGCCTGGAGCGCGTGAGCTGGAAGGCGGGAGGCCGGTCCCGCAGGGAAAAGGAAGCGGAATTCCTGGTCCTGGAATATCGCGGCGGGGACCGGCTCCTGGTCCCGGTGCAGGATTTCCGCCTGGTCCAGCGCTACGTCGGGGCGGAAGGCAGGCGGCCTTCCCTCAACTCCCTGGACGGGGCCGCCTGGGAGCGCTTGAAAGGCCGGGTCCGCAAGGAAGTGGCGGAACTGGCGCGCGAACTCCTCCGGACCGCGGCGCTCCGCGAGACCGTCGCCCGGCCTTCGGGCGGATCGCGGGCGGAATGGATCGCGCGCCTGGAAAAAGAGTTCGCGGAGTCCTTCCCTTACGAGGAGACCGCGGACCAGACCCGCGCCATCGCCGCCGTTCTCGCCGACCTGGATTCTCCCCGGCTCATGGACCACCTCGTCTGCGGGGACGTGGGCTACGGCAAGACCGAGATCGCCATGCGCGCCGCTTTCAGGGTCGTCCTGGAATCCAGGCAGGCGGCGGTGCTGGTGCCCACCACCATCCTGGCCGAACAGCACCACAAAAGCTTCAGCCAGCGCTTCGCCGCCTTTCCGGTCAAGATCGGGATGCTGTCCCGGTTCCAGACGCCGGCGGAACAGAAACGGATCCTCGCGGACCTCTCCCGCGGAGCCGTGGACATCGTCATCGGCACCCACCGCCTGATCCAGAAGGACGTCCGCTTCAAGGACCTGGGCCTCATCGTCATCGACGAGGAGCACCGCTTCGGAGTCAAGCAGAAAGAGGCCTTGAAATCCATGAGGCTTTCCGCGGACATGCTCACCCTCTCCGCCACCCCCATCCCCAGGACCCTCTCTCTCGCCATGGGAGGAGTGCGCAACATTTCCGTCGTGGAGACGCCTCCCCTGGGGCGGCTGCCCATCGACACGCACCTCGGCCTTTACGACGAGAAGGTGCTGGCCGGGGCCGTCAGGAGGGAGCTCGCCCGGGGCGGCCAGGTGTTCTACGTCCATAACCGCGTCGCCTCCATCGCGGCGCGGAAAAGTTCCCTGGAAAAGCTTTTTCCGGGAGTCAGGATCGGGATCGCCCACGGTCAGATGAGAGCCGATTCGCTGGAGAAGGCGATGTGGAATTTCCTGCACGGGAAGTGGGACGTGCTTTTGTCCACGACCATCATCGAGTCCGGCCTGGACATCCCCAACGTGAACACCCTGATCGTGGAGGATTCCGAGGAGTTCGGCCTGGCCCAGCTGTATCAATTGCGCGGACGGGTGGGCCGGCAGAAGGAAAAGGCGGCCTGCCTGCTCTTTTTCTCGGATTGGGCCAGGCTCGCACCGGACGCCCGCAAGCGCCTGGAGGCGATCCGCGAGTTCTCCGCCCTCGGTTCCGGCATGAAGCTGGCCGTGCGCGACCTCGAGATCCGCGGGATGGGGAATTTCCTCGGGCGCCAGCAGCACGGCTGGGCGAACGCGGTGGGCCTGGACCTCTACTGCCAGATGCTCGCGGAAGAGGCGGAGAAATTGAAGGCGGAGAAAGGGTTCGCCGCCTCTCCCGCCAGGCCCGCCTCCCTTCCCGGACCCGAGATCGAGATCGGGGTCTCCGCGTTCATCCCCGATACGGCCGTCTCCTCTCCCGGGGAGAGGATCGCCTTCTATAAGAAACTGGCCGCCTGCGCCTCCGGGGAGGACCTGGAGGCGCTCCGCCGGGAATTTTTGGACCGGTTCGGCCCCCTCCCCGAACCCGCCGGCTCCCTTTTCGCGGTCATGGACCTCAAGATCCTGGCCCGGGAATGCGGCGCCGCGCTCGTCCACGAGACGGCGTCCGGGATCGCCATCGGCTGGCCGGAATCCGGCGGCCGCGTCGCCGTGGATTTCGCCCGGCTGGCCCGGGAACACCCCGAGACCGTCGAGATCCTGCCCCCGGACGAAAAACGGGACGGACGGGTCCTGAAGATCCTGTTCAAGGTGAGCGTCGGCGGGGACCCGTTCGAATCCGCCAAAAAATTCTTGCAGATGGGGTCGGCTTATGCTAAAATCCACGGGCATGCCTGAAACATCCATTTATTCGGATCGAAAAACGTTCGCGGCGGCGATTCTGGCGGCGGGGCTCCTGGCGGCGGGATTGGCCGGGTGCCGGGGAGAAAAGACCCGGGTCGTGGCGCGGGCGGGGTCCATCCAGATCACCGTGGACGACCTGGCCGGCGAGCTCGACAACGCTCCCGCCGCCTACCAGAACTACCTCTCGACCGTCGAGGGGAAGAAGCAATTCCTGGACATCCTCCTCCGGGAGAAGATCCTCATGAACTCGGCGGAGCGGTCCGGGATCGCGCGCAGGAACAAGGAGATCCAGAAGAACCTGCGCGATTACCGCAAGCGCGCCCGCGAGAAGGAGATCGAGTTCCGCAACGGCCTCATCGTCCGCGAGTACCTGCGCGAGCTCAAGGACAAGGACCTGCGCGTCACGGACGAGGAGATCCGCAAGTATTTCGATGAGAACAAGGACGTTTTCGAAAGGCCCGTCAAGGTGACCGCCAGCCACATCCTCTCCCCCACGCAGGAAGCCGCCGAAGCGGTCCTCCGCCGCGTCAAAAAAGGCGAGGACTTCGCCAGGGTGGCCAGGGAGATCTCCACGGACCCTTCGGCTTCCCGGGGCGGGATGATCGGGGAGGTCTCCAAGGGGGACCTGGCCGAGCTGCCCGAATTCGAGGGCAACCTCTTTTCCCTCAAGAGCGGCCAGGTCTCCGGCATCGTCAAGACCAAGCTGGGCTATCACATCATCAAGAAGACCGGAGAGATCAGGCTCCCCAAGCAATCCTTCGAACAGGCCGCCCCCCAGATCCACCGCATGATCGAAAAGCGCAAGTTCGACGAGTGGATCCAGAGGACGAAGAAGGAACAGAAGGTCTTCATCGATGAGCAGGTCCTGGCTTCCGTGCCCGTTCCCGTCTCCGAGGACCCTTCCGGCGAGGAGCTCGTTCCTTGAAGACCGGCTTTTCCCGGACCGTCCCGTCCCATATCCTGGCCTTTTCCGCCTTGTTCTTCGCCTGGTCCCTTCCCCTGCGGGCCGAGGACCCCGGCGCGGCTCAACAGTCCCATGTGGTGGGCCGCCCCGCCGCCGTCGTCAACAACGACCCCATCTTCCAAAGCGAGCTCGATCAGGAAGCCGAACCCTTTCTGGACCGCTACAAGAAGACCGCTCCCGAAGAGGAACAGACCCGGGAGAAATTCGCCTCCCTGAAGCAGGAGGTCCTCGACCGCCTGATCGAAGAGAAGCTCCTCCTCCAGGAAGCCAAAAGGAAACAGCTCCGGGTCACCAAGGCCGAGGTCGAACGGGGCATGGAGCAGTTCAAGGAGCCCTTCTCGGCCGGTCCCGACGGACAGCCCCGCGGCCCCAAGGACATCGAGGAAGAGTTCCACAAGCAGCTGGAGAAGGAAGGACTGACGCTCGAGCAGTTCCGCGACCGCGTGGAGGAGCAGATCATGAAGGTCCGCCTGATTGAGACCGAGGTCAAGGCCAAGGTCCAGATGCCTCCCGATGACCAGGTCAGAAAATTTTTCGATAAGATCAGGCAGAAGATAGCCGGCCAGCCGGTCCAGTCCGCGAACAAGGAAGAAGAGAACGACCTGATCCAGATCTCGAAATATCTGGAGCGGATGACGGGGGAGCAGTACCGCCTGCGGCACATCCTCATCCGTTCGCCGAAGACGGATCCCGTCCAGAAGCGCGCCGAGGCGCGCAAGTCCCTCGAGGGCATCGCGCAGAAGATCAACGGCGGCGAGGATTTCGCCTTCATGGCGAAGAAGCATTCCGAGGACCCCATCTCGGCCGCGCGCGGCGGGGACCTGGGCTTCGTGGCTCTCGGCGACCTGGGACTGCCCGAGATCGACGCCGTCCTTAAAAAGCTCGGGGAAGGCCGGATGAGCGGCGTGATCGGGACGGAGATCGGATTCCATCTCATCAAGCTGGTCGAGAAGAAGGCCCCTCACCCTCTCGAGTACGAAGAGGTCAAGGACGATCTCAAGAACTACATCGCGCAGAAAACGTTCACCCAAAGACTGGAGGCGTACCTCAAGGGCCTGCGCGGCAAGGCCAGCATCAAGATCAACCCCATCGACTGAGAACGGCGCCGCCGGTCTCTTTCCTTCGATCATGAGACGACCCATCCTGACCGTCGCCCTGGGAGATCCCGCCGGCATCGGGCCGGAGGTCGCGGCGAAAAGTCTCTGCCTTCCTGAAGTCTCCCGCCGGTGCCGGGCGCTGGCCGTCGGGGACGCTCAATCCCTCTCTTTAAGGCGGCTTCTTTTTTCCGCCAGGATCCGCCCCATCCTCAATCCCGCCCAGGCGAGATACGAGCCGGGAGTGATTGACGTCCTCCATGTCCCGTCCGCCGATTTTTCCAGGATCCGGCCCGGCGTCCCGGGTCCGGTCGGGGGGGAGAACTCATTCCGCGCCGCGGTCAAGGCGGTGGAACTCGCGGCCGCCGGGTTGGCGCAGGGAGTGGTCCACGCCCCCATCTCGAAGCTTGCCTGGAACATGGCGGGCGTCCGGTTCCCCGGCCACACCGAATTGCTCCAGAAGCTCTGCTCCGTCCCGAGCGTCGCCATGGCCATCGCCGCGGGACCCCTGCGGACGGTGCTGGTCACGCGCCATATCCCGTTCTCCCGCGTGGCCGCGGAGCTCGATCCGGGAGAGATCGCGGAGACCATCCGCCACGCCTGGAATTGGATGAAGGCCCTGGGATTGCGCAGGCCCAGGATAGGATTGTGCGCCTTGAATCCGCACGGCGGGGAGAAGGGGCTGATCGGGACGGAGGAGATCCGGATCCTGGTCCCGGCGGTCCGCAGGGCGGAAAAGGCCCTCAAGGCGAAGATCTCCGGTCCCTGGCCCGCCGACTCCGCTTTCCGGGCGCACCGGGACGGCGAGGTGGACTGCCTCGTGACGCTCTACCACGACCAGTCTCTCATCCCCCTGAAGCTGGTCGGCGCCGAAAAATTGGTGAACATCACTCTCGGTCTCCCGTTCCCGCGGACCTCTCCCGGCCATGGGACCGCCTTCGATATCGCCGGAAAGAACCGGGCCGATCCCGGCCCCATGACGGAAGCGATCCTGACGGCCGCCCGCATGTGCGGCCGATGAATCCCAGGGGCTGGCCTGTTTTCTTCCTTTCCCTCTGTCTCGGGGGCTGCGCCGGATTCGAGGTCCAGCCCGGTCCCGGGGAAGCCGGCCTGCCCGCGTCCGCGGGATCGGTCCCGTTCCAATCCTACGAGAGCCTCCATTTCGTCGTGCGGGCCAGGGACTACTCCCTCGCCCGGGACGTGGCGGAGTCCTCGGAAGAGATCTACCGGAAGGTCATGTTCGACACCAATCTTCTTTCCTTCAAGCCCAGGGAGAGCTATCGCGTGACCATCTATGAGGACCGGGACCAGTACCGCGATCTGACGGGGAATCCCGATTGGAGCGGGGGGGTCACCACGACCCTGCTGCTGGGGCGGGGGATCCCGGGGGAAAGGGAAGAGAAGGCCCGGACATCGATCGCGACCTACGAGGAAGTCCTGACTCCCCGGCTCATGGCGCATGAGATCGTCCACCTGGTCTTCAACGAGTTCATGGAGTTCGCGGACGCCAGGATCGCGGAGCGGGTGCGCTGGCTGAACGAAGGCCTGGCCACGTTCGAAGAACTCGAATATTGCTCCGAGAGCGAACGGAGCGAGTTTTTCAGGATGACCCAGCCCCTCCTGCGCAAGCACGCCCAGCCCCTCCCCCGGGTCATGTCGGCCAATCCCTTCCTGGAAAGCGCCTCCGCCCTGGGGAGCTATTCCGCGGGGGGGCGGAGCGTTCTCTACACCAACATCGACGTCTGGTACTGGCAGTCCCGGAGCCTCGTTGAGTTCCTCATCCTGGACCATGGTCGCTACAATTTCTATCTTTTTATGGAGGCGCTCAAGCGCGGCCGGCCGGTCGAGGACGCTCTCCGCGACGCCTATCCCGGCAAGTGGGGAGGGCTCGGAGACCTGGAAAGCGAATGGAGGGGGTCCGCCGCCCTGCGGCGGGACGGCTGATCCGCGCGCCGCGCTATAAGATTTCCTTAAACAGGGCTTGACAATGGCCTGTCAGGTGTATAAAATATAGACTTAACCCATCAGGATGTCCGGAGTTTCACCAGGCGGATTCCTTATATATGGGTTGGAAGACCTCTCAAAGTCTCGATTGATCCATGAATCGGGGTTTGGGGTTTTACACTGTGTCCCGGGCATGAATTGCATTTGGAGAATGATTTCCGGCGCTTGAAATACGACCTAAGAGGATAAAATGACAAAGAATAATTTCGCGAGGATCCCGCCCATCCTGCCTCTGCCGGAGCTTCTGGAGATGCAGAAGAAGTCGATCAAGGATTTCCTCCAGGCCGACCTGTCCACGGACAAGCGCAAGATCCAGGGCCTCCAAGCCACCCTCCTCGACGTTTTCCCCATCTCCAACGCGGACGACACCCTGGAGCTCCAATGCATGGGCTATGAGATCGGCGAGCCCAAATATTCCATGGACGAGGCCCTCGTCAAGGACGCCACCTACGCCGCCCCCATCAAGGCCCATATCCGTCTGATAGAAAAGAAGGAAGGCGGGAAGGTCAAGCAGATCGCCGAACAGGACGTCTTCATCTGCGACCTGCCCATCATGACCGACACGGCCACTTTCATCATCAACGGCGCCGAGCGCGTGGTCGTCAGCCAGCTCCACCGCTCCCCGGGCATCATCTTCGAAGAGGACGAGGAGAAGAACATCTCCTCCTACGGCAAAAAGCTCTATTACGCCCGCATCATCCCCTACCGCGGCGCCTGGGTCGAATTCGAGTACGACCTGAACAACGCCGTCTACGTCCGCATCGACAAGAAGCGCAAGGTCCCCGCGACCACGCTCTTGCGCGCCATCGGCATCGTGAGCGACGCGGAGATCCTGCGGCTCTTCCACGAGGTGGAGCGCGTCCACGTCGAGGGCGCGCGCGTCGAGGGTCTCGTCGGCCGCATCACCGCCTCCGACGTCGTCGACAAGTCCACCGGAGAGGTCCTGGCCGAGGCCAACCGCGAGCTCACCCGGGACCTCCTGGCCAAGATCCAGGAAAAGAAGATCAAGGAAGTCGAGGTGCTCAAGCTGGACCCCGCTCTCAACGATGTTTCCATCCGCAACACGCTCGCCAAGGACCCCCACAAGACCAAGAAAGAGGCCACCCAGGCGCTCTACCGCATCCTGCGCGCCCAGGAATACATCGCTCCCGACCAGGCCGAGTCCTATCTCGACAATCTGCTTTTCAAAAGCGTGCGCAAGTACGATTTCACCCGGGTGGGCCGCTACAAGGTATTGAGAAAATTCCAGCCGCTTCTCGAACAGCTCGCCTCCCGCAAGGACTTGAATTTCGAAGTGCCCACCGACCGCAAGCGCACCCTGACCCTCGAAGACATCATCGTGACCCTGCAGTATCTCATCGCCTTGAACAACGGCCTCACGCGCATGACCGTCGGAAAGACCGACCTCAAGATCGAGATCGACGACATCGACCATCTCGGCAACCGCCGGGTCCGGGTGGTGGGCGAGCTCCTGGAGAACCAGTTCCGCATCGGCCTCATGCAGATGGCCCGCCTGGCCCGGGACAAGATGAACCTCCAGGACAAGGCCCTGCTCACCCCGCGCACCATCCTCAACACGAGCCCCGTGGTCGGGATCGTGAGGAAATTCTTCGGCACCAGCCAGCTCTCCCAGTTCATGGACCAGACCAATCCCCTGGCCGAGCTCACCCACAAGCGGCGGCTCTCGGCCCTCGGGCCCGGCGGCCTTCACCGCAAGCGCGCCGGCTTCGAGGTGCGGGACGTCCACCACACCCACTACGGGCGGCTCTGCCCCATCGAGACCCCGGAAGGCCCCAACATCGGCCTGATCACTTCTTTGGCCTGTTTCGCCCGCGTGAACGAGTACGGCCTGATCGAGTCCCCGTACCGCCGGGTGGAGAACGGCAAGGTCACCGATGAAGTGGAGTACCTGACCGCCAACAAGGAAGATGAATACGTCGTGGCCCAGGCCAACGCTCCCCTGGACAAGAGCGGCCGGTTCGCCGCCGACCTTATCGCCTGCCGGCACCGCGGCGACTTTCCCCTCAAGGACCCCAAGGACATCGACTACATGGACATCTCCCCCATGCAGGTCGTCTCCGTCTCCACGGCCATGATCCCCTTTCTCGAGCACGACGACGCCAACCGGGCGCTCATGGGCTCCAACATGCAGCGGCAGGCCGTGCCGCTCATGGAGTCCGAGATGCCCATCGTGGCCACCGGCATCGAAGACCGCGTGGCCAGGGACTCCGCCGCCACCGTGACCGCCCACCGCCCCGGCAAGGTGGTGTCCGTGACTTCGGACCAGATCTCGGTCTGGTGCGACGAGGATTCCAAGAACCCCATCGACTCCTACTCCTTGCGCAAATACATGCGCTCCAACCAGGACACCAGCGTCAATTTCAAGCCGGTCGTCATGGTGGGGGACAAGGTCAAAAAAAGCGACGTCCTGGCCGACGGCCCCTGCACCGACCAGGGCCAGATCGCCCTGGGCAAGAACATCCTGGTGGCCTTCATGCCCTGGGAGGGGTACAATTTCGAGGACGCCATCCTCGTGAGCGAGCGGCTGGTCCAGGACGACGTCTTCACCTCCAACCATATCCAGGAATTCAAGATCGAGGCCCGCGACACCAAGATGGGCGCGGAAGAGATCACCCGGGACATCCCCAACGTCGGAGCCGACGCCCTGACCCAGCTGGACGAGAACGGGATCATCCGCCTCGGCGCGGAAGTCGTCCCGGGGGACATCCTGGTCGGCAAGGTGACGCCCAAGGGGGAACAGCAGGTCTCTCCCGAGGAGAAGCTCCTCAAGGTCATTTTCGGCAAGAAGGCCGAGGAAGTTTCCGACGCTTCCCTGGTGGTCCCTCCCGGCGTGACGGGCAAGGTCCTTTCCGTGGAAGTGTTCATCCGCAGGGAAAAACTCGGCCGCAAGGAGGATGAGGCGCGGAAGAGCGAGCTGGAGAAGGCCTTCGCTTCGGACCTGGATTCCCTCCGCCGCGAAAAAAAGGACGCCATCGCCCACTGCGACGACCAGGCCAAGAAAAAGGAACTCTCGGGCCGCGAGGTCTCCGACAAGAAAAAGGAGATCCTCGCCCTTTTTGAGAAGCGGGAGCAGATGCTGCGCAAAAGATTCGCCCGCGAGAAGGAAGGACTGAAAAGCGGCGACGAGATGCCCGTGACGGTCAACAAGATCGTCAAGGTCTACATCGTCTCCCGCCGGAAGATCCAGATCGGCGACAAGCTCGCCGGGCGCCACGGGAACAAGGGCGTGGTGGCCAAAGTCCTCGGCAAGGAGGACATGCCCTACCTTCCGGACGGGACGCCCATCGACATGGTGCTTTCCCCCCTGGGCGTGCCGTCCCGCATGAACGTCGGGCAGATCCTCGAGACCATGCTCGGCTGGGCCGGCCACGTGCTCGGCATCCAGATGGTCACGCCGGTCTTCGACGGCGCCAAGGAGGACCAGGTCATCGCCAAGGTCCGGGAGGCGAAACAGTTCTTGATGAAGAAGGGCGTCCCCGAGAAGTTCGTCCCCGACGACTATTGCCGCATCCAGCTCTACGACGGCAGGACCGGCGAGCCGTTCGCGGAGAAGGTCACGGTCGGGATCATGTACATGCTCAAGCTGTCGCACCTCGTGGAGGACAAGATCCACGCCCGGTCCACGGGACCCTACTCCCTCATCACGCGCCAGCCCCTGGGCGGCAAGGCCCAGTTCGGCGGACAGCGTTTCGGCGAGATGGAGGTCTGGGCCATCGAAGGGTACGGAGCGGCCTACACCCTGCAGGAATTCCTGACCGTCAAGTCCGACGACGTCGCCAGCCGCACGAAGATGTACGAATCCATCATCAAGGGCGAGACGATGACCGAGCCCGGAGTGCCGGAGTCCTTCAAGGTGCTCATCAAGGAGCTCCAGTCCCTGGGGCTGTCCATAGAACTCCTGAAGAAGAGCGCCGTCCCCGACGAAGGCGAGAAGTCCAGGCCGGAATCCAAGAGCAAGGAGAAGGTCGAGGCGAATTGAGCCTCCCTATTTTAAAGGAGACCGCATGCAGCTTGAACTCTTAGGCCGCAAAAAGTTCGGCAGCCAGCCCAAGGCCAAGAAGAAGGCCCAGTGGGGCATGAACTTCTCGGACTTCGGCGCCATCCGCATCGGCATCGCCAGCCCCGAGCAGATCCGCGCCTGGTCCTATGGGGAAGTGCGCAAACCCGAGACCATCAACTACCGTTCCTTCAAGCCCGAGCGCGACGGCCTGTTCTGCGAGCGCATCTTCGGGCCGGTCCGGGACTGGGAGTGCAACTGCGGCAAATACAAATACATCAAGCACCGCGGAACGGTCTGCGACCGCTGCGGCGTCGAGGTCACGGAATCGCTCGTGCGCCGCGAGCGCATGGGGCATATCGAGCTCGCCGTGCCGGTGGCGCACCTGTGGTACCTGCGCAAGTCCCCTTCGCGCATCGGCGCTTTGCTGGACATGAAGCTGGCCGACATCGAGCGCGTGACCTACTACGCGCGCCACGTGGTCCTCGAGGATTTCAGGAACTCCGACGGCAAGATCGTCTACCACGAAAAGCAGCTCCTGACCGAGGAAGAGGTCCAGAAGGCCCGCTCGGAGTGGAGCGCCAAGGTCAAGGTGGGCATCGGCGCCCAGGCCCTGCGCGACCTGCTCGAGAAGATCGACGTGAAAAAGCAGGCGGCGGATCTAAGGAACAAGCTCAAGGGCGTCGAATCCGACGCCGAGCGCACGCGCCTCATGAAGAAGCTCCGCGTCATGGAAGGCTTCGCCGGGTCCGGCAACCGCCCCGAGTGGATGGTGCTCTCGGTACTCCCCGTGATCCCTCCGGACCTGCGTCCCCTCGTGCCCCTTGAGGGCGGGCGTTTCGCCACCTCGGACCTGAACGATCTCTATCGCCGGATCATCAACCGCAACAACCGCTTGAAGCACATCGAGGCCCTGCGCGCTCCCGACGTCATGATCCATAACGAGAAGCGCATGCTGCAGGAAGCCGTGGACGCCCTGATCGAGAACGGCGCCCGCGGGAAAGTGGTGGTCGGCGCCGGCAACCGGCCGCTCAAATCCCTTTCCGACATCCTCAAAGGCAAGCAGGGCCGCTTCCGCCAGAACCTCCTGGGCAAGCGCGTGGATTATTCGGGCCGCAGCGTCGTCGTGGTCGGGCCGAATCTCAAGATGCACCAGTGCGGCCTGCCCAAGGAGATGGCGCTCGAGCTCTTCAAGCCCTTCATCATCCGGGAGCTCATGAAAAGCGGCGCCGTCACCCTCAAGGCCGCCAAACGGATGCTCGAGCGCGCCAAGCCCGAAGTCTGGGACATCCTCGAGCGCATCACGAAGCGCCACCCGGTCCTCCTGAACCGCGCCCCGACGCTGCACCGCCTGGGCATCCAGGCCTTCGAGCCGGTGCTCATCGAAGGAAAATCCATCCAGCTCCACCCCCTGACCTGCGCGGCATTCAACGCCGACTTCGACGGCGACCAGATGGCCGTGCACGTGCCCCTTTCGCTCGAGGCCCAGCTGGAGTGCCGCATCCTCATGATGTCCACCAACAACATCCTCTCTCCCGCGAGCGGCAAGCCCATGGCCACGCCGTCCCAGGACATGGTGCTCGGCTGCTGCTACCTCACCAAGCTCAAGCCCGGGGTGAAGGGCGAAGGCAAGATCTTCTCCTCCGCCGACGAAGTGATCTCCGCCTACCAGAACAAGGAAGTGGACCTGAACGCCAAGATCAAGGTGGCCGGCGTCACGCCGATCCGCGAGCCCGAGCTCTCGGAGACGGAGCAGAAAGGCCCCGCGAACTGGAAGCAGTTCACGACGGTGGGGCGGATCATCTTCAACCAGGTCGTCCCGAAGGAGCTGGGCTACGTGAACGTCGTCCTCTCCAAGAAGGAGCTGGCGGGCCTCGTGGAACGCTGCTACAAGACCCTCGGGCATTACGAGACCATCAAGCTTTTGGATTCCGTCAAGAACCTCGGCTACCGGTTCGCGACCGTGGCCGGCATCTCCATCTCCATCGCGGACATGACGATCCCGGAGATCAAGGTCGAGCTCATCAAGAAGGCGCGGGGGGCCGTCCGGGAGATCGAGAACCAGGCCAAGCAGGGCATCATCACCGACTCCGAGCGCTATAACAAGATCATCGACATCTGGACCCAGGTGACCGACAAGGTCGGCAGCGGCATGTTCGACGAGATGAAGAAGATCGACGAGCAGCCCTACAAGCCCGGCGAATCCCGGTTCAATTCGGTCTACATGATGGCCCATTCCGGCGCCCGCGGTTCTCCCGCCCAGGTGCGCCAGCTGGCAGGCATGCGCGGCCTCATGGCCAAGCCCCAGAAGAAGCTGACCGGAGGCGTGGGCGAGATCATCGAACAGCCCGTGCTTTCCAACTTCCGCGAAGGGCTGACCGTGCTCGAATACTTCATCTCCACCCACG
>MGUT01000021.1:24827-29665 GCA_001800095.1 Elusimicrobia bacterium RIFCSPLOWO2_01_FULL_64_13
CCGACACCGCTTTGAAGACCGCCGACGCGGGCTACCTGACCAGGCGCCTGGTGGACGTGGCCCACGACATCGTCGTGACGGAGGACGACTGCGGCACCATCAACGGCGTGCGCATCGGGACTTTGCAGTCCGGCGACGAGATCATCGAGCCCATGGAAGACCGCATCATCGGGCGGGTCGTCATGGACAACGTGGTCGGGCTCTTCGAGGAGGAACGCCTCGTGGAGGCCGGGGAGATGATCACGCCCGAGGTCGCCAAGAAGATCGTCGAGGCGGGCATCGACCGCATCCGCATCCGCTCGGTCCTGACCTGCGAGTCCGATCACGGCGTCTGCGCCCAGTGCTACGGCTTGAACCTCGCCACCGGCAAACCCGTGCAGGAGGGGGAATCGGTGGGGATCATCGCCGCGCAATCCATCGGCGAACCCGGCACCCAGCTGACGCTCCGCACTTTCCACATCGGCGGCACCGCTTCCCGCGTCATCAAGCGTTCCGAGGTCCGCGCCAACGCCAACGGCACCGTCCGCTACCATAACGTGCGCATCATCAAGAACAAGGAAGGGAACCTGGTGTGCGTGTCCCGGAGCGCCGAGCTTTCCGTCCGGGAAGCCGGCGGGAAGGAAAAGGACCATTACATAATCCCCTACGGTTCCCGGCTCAAGGTGGCCGAGAACAAGAAGGTCGCCAAAGGGGACCTCCTGGCGGAATGGGATCCCTACGCCCTCCCCATCATCACCGAGCAGGAAGGGACCGTCAAGTGGGAGGACATCATCGAGGGGACCACCCTCCACGAGGAGAAGAACCGGATCACGGGCCTGATCGAGCGCGTCATCATCGAGCACCGCGCCGAGCGGCTCCACCCCCGCATCGTGGTGACCAACAAATCCACCAAGAAGGAAGTGACCTATCCCCTTCCCGTGGACACCAATATCGTCGTCGACAACGGCGAGGCCGTCACTCTCGGCGACGTCCTCGCCAAGATCCCCCAGGAAGTGACCAAGACCAAGGACATCACGGGGGGACTGCCCAGGGTCGCCGAGCTTTTCGAGGCCCGCCGCCCCCGCAACGCCGCCGTCATCTCCGAGATCGACGGAGTGGTCCGCCTGGGGACGACGCTCAAGGGCATGCTCAAGGTCGTGGTCACCAACGAGGAGACCGGCGTCACCCGCGAGTACCAGATCCCCCAGGGCAAGCACCTCGTGGTGTACGAGGGGGACCGGGTCGGCGTGGGCGAGCCCCTGACCGACGGGTCCATCAATCCACACGACATCTTGAAAGTCAAGGGCGCCAAGGAATGCCAGGAGCACCTGGTGAACGAGATCCAGGAGGTCTACCGGCTCCAGGGCGTGACCATCAACGACAAGCACATCGAGGTCATCGTCCGCCAGATGCTTTCCAACGTCCGCATCACCAAGGCCGGCGACACCTCGCTCCTCGTGGGCGAGATCGTGAGCCGGAGGAAGTTCACCGAGGAGAACCTGCGGTCGGCCGCCGCCAAGGGCGACTCCGCCCACGCCCAGCCGATATTGCTGGGGATCACCAAGGCCTCGCTGTCCTCGGACTCCTTCATCTCCGCCGCCTCGTTCCAGGAAACGACGCGCGTCCTCACCGACGCGGCCGTGGCCGGGGACATCGATTACCTGCGGGGTCTGAAGGAAAACGTCATCATCGGGCACCTGATCCCCGCCGGGACGGGCCTCCGATCGCTCCAGTCTCCCGCGGCGGAGAGCCGGGAGAAGTAAGGGAGGGTCTGAAATTGCCTACGACTAGCCAGCTGGTCAGAGTCTGCCGCACGAGCTCCGTGCGGAAAACGAAATCGCCGGCCCTGCAGGGATGCCCGCAGAGGCGCGGCGTGTGCACGCGGGTCTACACGACCACGCCCAAGAAACCGAATTCGGCCTTGAGGAAGGTCGCCAGGGTGAAGCTGACCAACGGGATCGAGGTGACTTCCTATATCCCAGGCATCGGCCACAACCTCCAGGAGCACTCGATCGTGCTCATCCGCGGCGGCCGCGTGAAGGACCTTCCCGGCGTGCGCTACCATATCGTCCGCGGGACGCTCGATACCACGGGCGTGGCCGACCGCAGACAGGCGCGTTCCAAATACGGAGCGAAAAAGCCGAAGGCGGCTTGAGCGACCCATGCCAAGAAAACCTTTAAAACCCAGAGAAAGACGCGGACTTCCTCCCCCGGATTACAAGCACGGCTCGGTCCTGGTGCAGCGCATCATCAACAAGATCAATTTCGGCGGCAAGAAGAACACGGCCGAATCGATCGTGTACGGCGCCCTGGACCGGGTGAAGGAGCTGACCAAGGAGGAGGCCATCGGGGTGCTGAACCGCGCCATCGAATGCGTGCGGCCCCTCCTGGAGGTCCGGCCGCGCCGCGTGGGCGGGGCCACCTACCAGGTGCCCATGGAGGTGCCGCATCACCGCTCCATCACCCTGGCCATCAACTGGCTTTTGAATTCCTCGCGGATGAAGACGGGCCGGCCCATGCTGATGCGCCTTTCCGATGAGATCGTGTCCGCTTCCCGCAAGGAGGGAGCGACTTACAAGAAAAGAGAGGACACGCACAAGATGGCCGAGGCCAACAAGGCCTTCGCCCATTACCGCTGGTAAGCGCCATGCCCAGACAATATCCTCTGGAGAGAATCCGCAACATCGGCATCATCGCCCACATCGACGCCGGCAAGACCACCACGACCGAGCGCATCCTCTTCTACGCCGGCCGGATCTACAAGATCGGCGAGGTGCACGACGGCACGACCCAGATGGACTGGATGGCCCAGGAGCGCGAACGCGGCATCACCATCACGAGCGCGGCCACCTACTGCCTGTGGCGGAACGAGCAGATCAACATCATCGACACGCCCGGCCACATCGATTTCACCGTCGAAGTCAACCGCAGCCTGCGGGTCCTCGACGGCGCGGTGGTCATCCTGGACGGCTCCCAGGGCGTGGAGCCGCAGTCCGAGACCAACTGGCGGCTGGCGGACATGTACCACGTGCCGCGGCTCGTCTTCGCCAACAAGATGGACAAGGTCGGAGCGGATTTTACCATGTGCGTGGATTCCATGAAGCAGAGGCTGGGCACCAACGCCGTGCCCATCCAGATCCCCATCGGCGCCGAAGGCAGCTTTTCGGGCCTGGTGGACCTGATCCGGATGAAGGCCGTGGTGTGGAGCGGCGAGGAGCTGGGGGCGAAATTCGAGGTGAAGGACGTCCCGGCCGAGCTTCTGGAGAAGGCCAGGCATTACCGGGACAAGCTGGTGGAAGCCGTTTCCGATTTCGACGATAAGATCGCGGAGAAGTTCCTGTCCGGCCACGAGGTCGGCGCCGAGGAGCTCGTGGCGGTGGTCCGCAAGGCCACCATCTCCGGGAAATTCTTCCCGATGCTGTGCGGGTCTTCCTTCAAGAACAAGGGCGTCCAGCCCCTGCTGGACGCGGTCTGCGACTTTCTGCCCAGCCCGATCGACGTGCCGCCCATCAAAAGCATCAATCTGGAGACGGACCAGGAAGAGGCCTTCGCCGCCAGGGACGACGCTCCCTTCTGCGCGCTGGCCTTCAAGATCCAAACGGACCCGCACGTCGGGAAGCTGATCTATTTCCGGGTCTATTCCGGGACCCTGTCCTCGGGAGCGAGCGTGCATAATTCCAAGAAGCGCAATTCCGAGCGCGTGGGCCGGATCCTGCGGATGCACGCCAACAAGCGCGAGGAGATCCAGGAGCTTTACGCCGGGGACATCGCCGCGGCGGTGGGCCTGAAAAGCGTCACGACCGGGGACACGCTCTGCACCGAGGACCACCCCGTGACCCTCGAGTCCATGAACTTCCCCGAGCCCGTGATCTCGATATCCATCGAGCCCAAGACCAAGGCCGACGAGGAGAAGATGGGCGTGGCCCTCGCCCGCCTGGCCGAAGAGGACCCCACGTTCCGCGTCCGCACGGACATCGAGACCGGCCAGACCATCATCTCCGGCATGGGGGAGCTGCACCTGGACATCATCGTGGACCGGATGAAGCGCGAATTCAAGGTGGAGGCCAACGTGGGCAAGCCCCAGGTGGCCTACCGCGAGACCATCCGCAAGAAGGTGGAGCAGGAAGGCAAATACATCCGCCAGACCGGCGGCCGCGGGCAGTACGGCCACGTCTGGATCGAGGTGGGACCCCTGAAGGACGGAAAGAATTTTGAATTTTTGGACAAGATCAAGGGCGGCCGCATCCCGCGCGAGTACATCCCCGCGGTGGAAAAGGGCATCAAGGAAGCGATGGAATCGGGCGTGCTCGCGGGGTATCCCGTCGTGGACGTCTCCGTCACTCTCTTCGACGGGAGCTTCCACGAGGTGGACTCTTCGGAGATCGCGTTCAAGATCGCCGGTTCCATGGCCTTCAAGGCGGCCTGCAAGAAGGCCTCCCCGGCGCTCTTGGAGCCCATCATGAAGATCGAGGTCCTCACGCCGGAGGATTACATGGGGGACGTGATCGGCGACATGAACGCCAGGCGCTCGAAGATCGAGTCCATGGAACCGCGCGGCAACATCAAGGTGGTCCGCGGCACCGTGCCCCTGTCGGAGATGTTCGGCTACGCCACCACGCTCCGCTCGCTGTCGCAGGGGCGCGCCAGCTACTCCATGGAGCCCTCCCATTACGAGGAGGTCCCCCGCCAGATCGCGGAGCAGATCGTCCAGAAGGTCGCGGTCAGCTCCTGACGCCGGCCCTAGCTTAATGAGGAGGAATCGATATGTCCAAGCCCAAATTTGAGCGCACGAAGCCGCACATCAACGTGGGGACGATCGGGCACGTGGATCACGGGAAGACGACGCTGACGGCGGCGAT
>MGUT01000022.1 GCA_001800095.1 Elusimicrobia bacterium RIFCSPLOWO2_01_FULL_64_13
ACGTCCGCCGGGATCTTTTTGCTGACTATCCGGCAGAAAAGACAGTCCGCCATATATCCGATTATTCTATCATTTTTTGCTCAAAATTCAAGGACTTTACCGGAAAATTTCCGGAGGAGGGATACGGATCCGGGCCAGGTCCCCCGGCCGCGCCCCCGCGGAACGGGGAACGGCCACCCGGATGCCGTTGTCCGTGAAACCCCCGCCGTTCTCAACGAGGACCATCCTCACGGAGCCGGCGTGCGCGGACTGGAAAGCGGCGCGCAGGCGCTTGTCCAGACCGAGGAGGGAATCGACCCGCCGGCGGATGATCCGCGGGTCGCAATGGCCGGGAAGCCTGGCGGACGGCGTCCCCGCGCGGCTGGAATAAGGGAAAACGTGCATGCCGTTGAAATGCGCTTCCAGGAACCGGAACGTATTTTCGAATTGGGCCTCCGTTTCTCCGGGGAACCCCACGATGACGTCCGTGGTCAGGCCGGCATGCGGAAGGACCTCCCGGACGCGGGCTATCCTCTCCGAGAAAAACCGGCTGTCGTACCAGCGCCCCATCCGGCGCAATACGGCGTCGTCCCCGGATTGGAGAGGCAGGTGAAAGTGGGGGCAGATCTTTTCGGAACCGCGGGCCAGGTCCAGGAGTTCATCCGTGGCCTCCGTGATCTCCAAGGAGGAAAGCCGGATGCGGAAATCGCCGGGGACCGCGGCCAGGCGCTCCAGAAGGCCCGTCAGGTTGCCGCGGACCTTCCCCACGCGTCCGCCGCTGGACTCAAGGCCGTAGCTCCCCAGGCGGATGCCCGTCAGGACGATCTCCTTTGTCCCTTCCCGGACGAAGGTCCCGACCTCTTCGAGGATTTCCGCCATGGGGCGGGAACGCAGGCCGCCCCGAAGTTTGGGGATGACGCAGTAGGTGCAGGGCGCGTCGCAGCCGTCCTGGACCTTGATGAAGGCCCGGGAATGGCCGCTGAAGACGGTGAGGAGGGGGACGGCGTCGGCGGAAAGAGAACAGCCGGTCACCATGCCGGGGATGAGGTCCTTGTCCGGATTCGAGACCACCTCCACCCTCTCGGAGAGCGCCCGCAGCTTTTCCGGGTCGCGCGTGGCGTAGCAGCCGGTCACCAAGACCCTGGTACCGGAGTTCTCGCGCAGGACCTTTCTCAAGAACTTGCGGCATTTGCGGTCGGCCTCCTCCGTGACGGAACAGGAATTCACGACGCACACGTCCGAATCCGCCAGACGGTCCGTGGGGGAGAAACCGGCCCGCCCCAGGCGCTCCCGGATGGATTCCGTCTCGTACTGGTTGACCTTGCAGCCGAACGTATGGAAGAAGACCGAGGGCATGTCGATATTCTATAAAGTTCGACGACTGCCCGAAAGGGGAGGATCCTCTTATCCTCCCCCTCGATGGGGGAGGAAAAAGGTGGGGGAAGGAGTTTCGCCATTCCCAAAACTAAAATTAATCCGTTTCTAATCTCCAGAACAGCGGATTGACTCCCGGAAAGCGTTATTGGATAATAGTCCAGAATGTCCAGAACCCGCCGGACGGGAAATTTCTCTCTCGGACTTGATTTCGGCACGGAATCGGTGCGGGCGGTGCTGGTCGGGACGTCCACGGGGGAAATGGCGGGAGAGTCCGTCCAATCCTACCGGTCCGGAGTGATGGACGAATCCCTTCCGGGAAGATCCAGGGTCCGGCTTCCTCCCGACTGGGCCCTCCAGGACCCCCGGGATTACCTCCAATCCCTCAAAGAAGCCGTCCGGAGAGTCCTCCGGACCTCGGGCGTCAAGCCGGGCGGCGTCATCGGGATCGGGATCGATTTCACTTCCTGCACCATGCTGCCCGCGCTCGGGGACGGGACACCCCTGTCCGCCGTGCGCGCCTTCCGGGACGAACCCCACGCCTGGGTCAAGCTGTGGAAACATCACGCGGCCCAGCCGCAGGCCGACCGGGCCACCCGGATCGCGCTGGAGAGGCGGGAGCCCTTCCTGTCCCGCTACGGCGGCAGGATCTCATCGGAATGGATGTTCCCCAAGATCCTGGAGATCCTGGAAAAGGCGCCCAAGGTCGCCGGGAATGCCGAAAGGTTCCTCGAAGCCCAGGACTGGGTGGCATGGCAATTGACGGGATTGGAGAGGCGTTCCAGCTGCGCCGCCGGATACAAGGCCTTCTGGTCCAAGCGGGCGGGCCTGCCGCCGGCGGATTATTTCAAGGCGCTCCATCCGGACCTGCCGGAGATCGTCTCGCGCAAGATGGGGAAGACCGTCCTCCCGCCCGGGCAAAAGGCGGGAGGGCTCCTGCCGGGATGGGCCGGGGTCCTGGGCCTCCCGCCCGGAACGCCCGTGGGCGTCCCCATCATCGACGCCCACGCCGCCGTCCTGGGTTCCGGAGTGTCCGGCGAGAACGAAATGGTCCTGTGCATGGGAACGTCCACCTGCCATCTCCTCCTCGACAGGAAGGAAAAACCAGTGCGGGGGATGACGGGAGTCGTGGAGGACGGCATCATTCCCGGCTCTTTCGGCTACGAAGCCGGCCAGGCGGCCGTGGGGGACCTCTTTGCCTGGCTCGTGCGGTCCATCCTGGCAAAGCCGGACGGTCCCCGGGAGGAAGCCGGGATCTTTTCGCGCCTCGAGAGCCGCGCCGCCCGCCTCCGGCCCGGCGAATCCGGCCTGCTCGCCCTCGATTGGTGGAACGGCAACCGCTCCATCCTGATGGACGCGGGCCTCTCCGGGTTGATCGTGGGGCTGACGCTGAACACGAAACCCCACGAGATATACCGCGCCTTGATGGAAGCCACCGCCATGGGGACGAGGCGGATCATCCAGGAATTCGAAAGCCAGGGACTGCCCGTCCTGAAACTCCACGCGGCCGGGGGCCTGGCGGAGAAAAACCCGCTGCTCCTCCAGGTCTACTCCGACGTCACAGGAAGGGAGATCCGGGTCCCGCGGTCCCGGCAGGTCTGCGCCCTGGGCGCGGCCATCCTGGGAAGCGTGGCCGCCGGTTCTCCGCGCGGGCACGGTTCGGTGCACGAGGCGGTGCGCGCCATGACGAGCCCCGGCCGGATTTCGGTCAAGCCGGACCCGGGCCGGGGCGCGGTCTATGAAAAACTTTACGGATCGTACTGCCGCCTGCACGACGCTTTCGCTCCGGGAGGAGATACCGTCATGAAAGACCTCCGGGAGATCCGCTCCCGGATTCTGGCGGATCCGAAAGCCTAGGGGGTTTGCTGCGGGGGGGAGGAGGGATCTTCCAGGACTTTTTTGATGCGGTCCAGGAGGACGGGGCTCTCGAAGGGCTTGCCGATGAAATCGCTGGCGCCGAGGGCGATGCTTCGTTCCCGGGCCTCCTTCTGGCTGAAAGCCGTGACCATGATCACGGGGATATTCTTGGTGCTCTCGTCCGATTTGAGCTTCTCGCAGACCTGCCAGCCGTTCATCCTGGGCATCTTGATGTCCAGGAGGATCAGGTCCGGACTCTCCGTTGGGACTTTTTCCAGAGCTTCCATGCCGTCGCGCGCCACGGCCACGGAATAGCCGTTCAGCTCCAGGGTGATCTTGAGGAGGGTCGTGATGTGGATCTCGTCGTCGACGACGAGGATCTTCTTCTTCGCCGTTTCCGCCATGTTTACCCCCGGATGATCCTCTCGACTTCGCCGATCAGGTCCTTGGGCTGAAAGGGCTTATTGAAGAAGGACAGCGTCCCCAACGCGCCCTGCGCCTGATCGAGCTCGTAGCGCGATATCACCGAGGCGATGATGATGGGGACCCGGCGGGTGGGAGAACCTTCCTTTCGCAGGATCCGGCAAAGCTCCCAGCCGTCCATCTGCGGGAGAAGCAGGTCCAGGATGATCAGGTCCGGGACTTTCTTTTCCAGATAGCCGAGGGCTTCCTCGCCGCTGTGGACGCTGGCGACGCCGTAGCCCGCGAGCGAAAGGGTGTTGCGGATCAGTTCGTTCGTGTAATGGTCGTCTTCAACGACCAGGACTTCTTTCTGCCCCTGCTGCGGAGCGTTGCTCTTTTCCATTGGCTTCTCCGACCTCCTTGGGCAGCACGAAAGTGAAATCGCTGCCTTTCCCGCGCGTGCCTTCCACCCGGATCACTCCGCCCAGCGCTTCCACGGTCGCTTTCACGATGGCCAGGCCCAGTCCGGTCCCCCGGACGGCCTTCCCCGTCTCATCGCGCACCCTGTAGAACGGTTCGAATATCTTGTCGCGCTTGTCCTCGGGGACCCCGGGGCCGTCGTCGATGACGCTGACCACGACGATCCTCCCGCGGCTGCGGGCCCGGACCCGGACCGCGCTCCCGTCCGGAGAGAACTTCACCGCGTTGCCGACCAGGTTCGTGAAGATCCTCCGGACCTTGTCCTCGTCGGACCGTATGACCCGGGACCCCTCGTCGAAATCGGACACGATCCGGACCGTGTCCTTCACCATCTTCATGCTTTCCGCGACCTTGGCGACGATATCGGGCAGGTCGAGCTCCTTGATCTCGACCTGCATGGACCCTTCCTGGATGTGGGACAGGTCCAGGAGGTCCCGGGAGGTCTTGGTCAGGCGCTGGGATTCGTCCCGGATCACCTGGAGGAATTTGATGACCTGGTCGCGGTCGATCTTCTCCCAGTAATCGAGGAGCATGCTGGCGAAGCCCAGGATGGACGTGATGGGCGTCTGGAGCTCGTGCGAAGCGTTGGCCACGAACCGGGATTTCATTTCGTTCAGGACTTTGAGCTTTTCCACGATCTCCAGGAGGACCAGGTTCTTGGTCTTGAGCTCGGACGTCTTCTCCTGGACCGCGCGCTCCAGGTCCAGATTCATTTCCTTCAGCCGGCGCACCAGATTGATGTTCTCAATGACCAGTTTCTGCTTTTCCACGACCTTCTCCAGGACGATCCCGACCTCGTTCATGTCGAAGGGTTTCTGAAGGGTGGCGGAAGCGCCTTCGTTCAGGGATTCGACGGCCGCCTTCAGGTCCGCGTTCCCGATGACCATGACCGCTCCGACCCCGGGGGGGGACTTTTGGACGGCACGGAGCACGTCGAATCCCTTGCCGTCCGACGGGCGGATATCGATGAGGACGACGCAGGGAAGGGAGGTATCGCGGTCTTTAAGGAACGATGCGGCTTCTTCCGCGGAGGGAACCCGGCGGACTTTGTAGCCCCTCCCGCGGAGATAGTCGTCCAGTTCCCGGTTCTGCGGGCTGTCGCCTTCAACGACCAAGACCTGAATTTGACTGGGGTCGTTCATTTTAGGGATTTTTCCGTCGGTATCCCGCGCTAATTATAACGGCAAACCCCCTCTTTGTCAACCTGACAAACGACTTGACATCCCCGCGGGCAATTGCTACGATTCCGGAACAGCTCTTTTTATAGGAATCCGCTGGCGTCCGAAAGGACTTAAAGAGGAACTCCGTGAGAATCGGAGGCGGTCCCGCCGCTGTCATCCCTCTCCGCCTTCGGCGGAGAACCGCCGGGCTGATGCCACTGGTCCCTTCAGGGGCCGGGAAGGCGCCCGGAAGGGGGGAGAGCCAGAAGACTCGCCAAACCCTCCGCGCCGACGCGGAGAAGCGGATCGAAACAGGAAACCCCCTCGCAAGAGAAGGGGCGTTCCAGGGGCGCATACCGCCCGTTTCCCGAGGATGAAGAAGCAAGGTGCAATCCTTAACTTATTCCGTGAGTTAAGGATTTTTTTATGTCTGAAACCCGAACCAGGCGTTCCCAAGGCAGGTCCTCACCAAAGGACTTGAGGGCGCTGCTCGAGAAAGCCGTGGCCCGCCGGCCGGCCGGCGGCATCATTTTTTCCGGAGGGCTGGACACGGCGGTGGTGGCCGCCCTCATGCGCGGGGCGGCGGAAGGCCCCGGGCCGATCCGGGCCGTCAGCGTCGGCGTCGGGCCCAAGTCGCACGACCTGGAAGCCTCCCGGGCCCTCGCGAAGATCCTCGGACTCCGCAGGACGGTCCTCCATTTCACACCAGAAGAGCTCCTCTCCCGCGGCCCCAGCGTCGTCCGCATCCTCAAGACCTACGACCCCATGGCCATCCGCAACCATACCGTGATCTATTGCGCCCTCGTGCGCGCGAAGGCCCTGGGGCTCAAGACCGTGGCCACGGGGGACGGCGGCGACGAGCTCTTCGCGGGCTATTCCTTCCTGTTCGACAAGACGGACCGCCAGCTCGATTACTCCTTGAGACGGATGCAGAGGATCATGTCCTTCGCCTCCCGCGATCTCGGAGAGGCCGTCGGCGTGAAGGTCACGGCTCCGTTCCTGGACCCCGAGGTCCAGGCCTTCGCCAGAAAGCTGAAGAAACGCGACCTCATCGCGACCTACCGGGGGAAAAAGATAGGCAAGGCCATCGTCCGGCGCTGCATGAAGGGAACGCTCCCGGAACGGTACCTGTGGAGGACGAAGATGCCCATCGAGATCGGCTCCGGCGCCCATTGCCTCGACCGTTACTGGGAGAAAACGATCTCCGACGGGACCTTCGCCGATGAATCGCGCTGGATACTCGAACGCGACGGGGTCCGCATCAGGAACAAGGGGCAGCTCCATTCCTACGGAACGTACCGGAAGACCTTCGGCCCGCCCGGGCCCCGCGCCGGCGCGAAACTCTCCTGCCCGGACTGCCGGTCCCCGGTCGAGCCGTGGGAAAGTCTCTATTGCCTGACCTGCGGGCTCTGGCCGGTGAAGGGGCGTCCCGAATGAAGAGGATCTTTTTCAGCGCCGCGGCGCTCCTCGCCCTCGCCCCGGGAGTCCGCGCGGAACCTTCCGGCAAGCCCGGCAGGATCGTCTCCATCATGCCTTCGAACACGGAGATCCTCTTCGCCCTGGGCGCCGGGGACTCGGTCATCGGCGTGACGGAATTCTGCAACTTCCCCGAAGAGGCGGAAGAGCGCGAGAAGGTGGGGAGCTTCATCCATCCCAATATCGAGAAGATCGTCTCCCTCCATCCCGACCTGGTCCTGGCGGGCAAATGGGAGACGTCCAACGCCGCTCCCCGCCTGCGCAAGGTTGGGCTCCGGGTGGAGGAGATAGCTCTGCCGTCGGACCTGGAGGGCATTTTCGGGTCCATCCTGAAGATCGGCGGACTCATCGGCCGGAAGAAGGAGGCGGAACGGCTCGCGGCGGACCTGAAAAGCAGGGTGGAGAACATCCGCGCGGCGGCCCGGCCGGAGCCGGAGAAGCCCACCATCTATATCGAGGTGGACCCGCCCAACTGGACCGTGGCGTCCAAAAGTTCCATCAACGACGCCGTGTCCGTCCTGGGCTTGAAGAACATATTCGGGGACATCCAGGCCTCGGCGGCGCAGGTCTCCTGGGAATCCGTCCTGGACCGCGACCCGGACGTGATCCTCCTCTTCCGGCCCACGAGAGATGATATCCTGAAAAGGCCCGGAGCGGAAAAACTCCGCGCCGTGAAGCTCGGCCGCGTGATCGCCGACGTCGGGCAGGACAAGCTCAACCGGCCCTCGCCCAGGATCGTGGAAGGGATGGAAGAGCTCGCCGCCCGGCTCAAGGAGCTGGGTTTCCGATGAAGGACGGCCGCTCTCTCCTGTCCATTCCCCTCCTCGCGGTCGCCCTGCTCTTGGCGGCGGGTTTCGCGGTCTTCATCGGCCCGACGCGCTCCCTCGACCCCGTCATCCTGCTCGAGATCCGCGTGCCCAGGGTGGTCCTGGGCGTCATCACGGGCATCGCCCTGGCCACGGCGGGAGCGCTTTTCCAGGGACTCCTGCGCAATCCTCTCGCCGACCCCTACATCCTCGGCACCTCGGGCGGGGCGGCCCTCGGGGTCATCGCCGGCTCGGCCCTGCGGACCCTCATCCCCGGATGGGCGGCGCTTTCCACCGCCGGCTACTACGCCCTGATCTTCATCGGGGCCTTCGCCGCGACGTCGGCCTCCTACCTCATCGCCAGGACGGAAAGGAACGTCTCGCCCGTGAACCTCCTCCTGGCCGGGGCCATCGTCAGCGCCCTGTGCGGCTCCCTCATATTCCTTTTCTTCACTTTGCGGAGCGAGGACTCCTTCTCCATGCTTTTTTTCCTGATGGGCGGGCTCGTGGAGATGAACCGGAACCTGATTGGGATTTCCGCGGCGCTGATCCTCGCCGGCTGCGGCGCGTCGCTCCTGGTCGCGAGGAGCTTGAACATCCTCTCCCTGGGGGAGGAGAAGGCCAAGTCCCTGGGCGTCCGCGTGGAACGGCTGAAGTTCGCGGTCTTCTGCCTGGCCTCCCTGATCGTTTCCGCCGCCGTCGCGGTGGCCGGACCCATCGGATTCGTGGGCCTCATCGTGCCGCACGCGGCGCGGCTCATCGTCGGCCCGAACCACCGCGTGCTGATCCCCACCTCGGCCCTGGCCGGCGGCATCCTCCTGGTCCTCACCGACGCCCTGGCGCGCACCGTGGCCCGGCCGGTGGAGATCCCGGTCGGGGTCATCACGGCCATGTTCGGAGCGCCGTTCTTCCTCTGGCTCCTGCGCAGAAAAAGGAAATCCACGTACTTCTGACATGATACAGGCCGAAGCGATCTCATTTTCCTACAACGGAAAGAAAGTGATCCGGGACGTTTCCCTCCACCTGAAGAAGGGCGATTTCATGGGCGTCATCGGCCCGAACGGCGCGGGGAAATCCACCCTCCTGCGCCTCTTTTCCCGCATCCTTTCCCCCGACCGGGGGTCGGTCGCTTTTTCCGGCAGGCCGGCGCGCGACATGGACGAAAAGGAGATCGCGCGCAAGCTCGCGGTCCTTCCGGCGGAGACGTTCTATCCCTACGATTTCACCGTGCGGGAAATCGTGAAGATGGGCCGGGCGCCGCACCTCGGCTTCTGGTCGGAGGGGAACGAAAGGGACCTGATGGTGGTGGAGGTGGCCCTGGACGCGGTCGGCATCCGGGACCTGGCCCCGCGCAGCATCCATTCCCTCTCCTCCGGCGAGAGGCAGATGGTCCTGCTCGCCCAGGCCATGGCGCAGGAGCCGGAGGTGCTCCTCCTGGACGAGCCCACGGTCCACCTGGACATCCGCCACCAGGTGCGGCTCTTCCGTCTCCTCAAGGAATGGAACGAGACGGGGAACCTCACGGTCCTGGTCATCTCGCACGATTTGAACATCGCCGCGCAGTTCTGCGGACGGCTCGTCCTCATGAAGGACGGCCGGCTCGAAAAAGACGGAAAGCCCCGGGAGGTGATAACGGAAGAGAACCTGAAGAACGTTTACGGGATCCAGGCGAGAGTGATCGCCAATCCGGCCACCGGATCGCCGGCGATCCTTTTCGAATAAAGATTCCGAAGGTGCCCGGGCGCCGAGAGCTCCCGGGTCAAAAGGGAAGCGCCTTAAAAAGCCACGGTCCCTCGGGGGAAAACCCCCAGCCACTGTCGGCGCTGCCATCGGCGGTCCGCCTCACCCGCGGACCGTCCCTCCGCAGGCCACTGTCCCGGTCGAACCGGGATGGGAAGGCCTCGGACGGATGCGCCAGTCAGGAAACCTGCCTTCGGAAAAAACAACACCTCTTCTCTAAGGGAAGAAAGGAGATTAAAATGCGTTCAGTTGAACCTGAAGTCCGCAGTTCGTCGTCCATCCGGAGGGCCGCCGCGCTCCTGTTTTCGGCCCTGGCCCTCGTCCTCCAAAGCTCCGGCCCCGCCGGGGCCGAAGGGGAGGAGACCCCATCCAACGCGTTCATCACGCTCACCCGCACGGCCCTCGATCCCGCGGAACTGCCGGCCAACGCGGCCGTCATCACGAGCAAGGAGATCGAAAGGTCCGGCGTCCAGAACGCCGGGGACGCCCTCGACAACCTCGTGGGGATCAACGTCCAGAAGAACACCTCCCTCGGCTCCACGCGCCTGCCCAAGCTCCGGGGATTTTTGAACAAGCAGGTCGCCGTTTACGTGGACAACCGCCGCGTCCCGCCCGACGTCACCGGTTCCGTGGACCTCGCCCAGATCCCCGCGGAGCAGATCGAGAGGATCGAGGTGGTGCGCGGGGCGGCCTCGGTCCTCTACGGGCCGAACGCGGAGGGCGGCGTCATCCACATCATCACCAAGCGCGCCTCCGGCTCCCTGCCCCGGGTGTCGGCGGAGGCCGCGTTCAAGTCCTTCGGGACTTCGGTCCTGCGGGGCCAGGGCTGGCACAAGAGCGGCCGCCTGGAAGGTCTCGTCACCGGCAGCCGCACGAAGTCCGACGGGTTCATGGTCAACTCCCGGTTCGAGAACACTTCGCTGGGGGGGAACTTCGGCTACGACTTCGCCCGCGCGGGGAAAACCTACGTGGACTTCTCCGTATCGAGGAGCGAGAACGGCACGCCGGGCGGCACCCCGTTCCGTCCGGA
>MGUT01000023.1:0-1185 GCA_001800095.1 Elusimicrobia bacterium RIFCSPLOWO2_01_FULL_64_13
GGCGATGGAGGAGAGGAAGTTCTCCGGGGATCCCACCCGCGCGTTCAGGGCAACGCTCTTCAGGGCGGCGTAGTTGCGCAGGTCGGCGGCCAGGGTTTGCGTGGTTTTGGCTGTGGCCAGCCGGCTTTCCGCCGTCCCCAGCGCGGCCCAGGCGCCGTTCTTGGCGGCAAGCGCGCTTTCATAATTGGTTTGAAGGCCCGCAAGCTGCGCGCTGATCTGGACGATTTGAGAAGAAAGCCGGCCGGCTTGCTCATAGTAAATTTCATGGTTGGAGATCGCCTGCTCTTTCTGTTGCGCGGCCGAAACGAGTTGGGAATTCAAACTGTCGCGGGAACGGATCAAATCACGAAAGATGATGGGACGCTCGTAGGAGCCTCCGAGACCGCCTGCCAGCTTGTCGACGTGAGGAGCGTCGCTGAAACTGTCTCGGAGGGCCACCCAGTTGGGAATGACCTCATCCAGGGGAACCATTCCGGAATTAACGCTCGTGCCGATGTTGTGCTCGATCCTCGCCGCGTCTCCAACGATGACGGCCCGCCAGAAATACGGCTCCTGGAACCAAGCCAAAACGCCGTCCCTGCGGTAGTCGTCGATCCGGGCGTTGACCTGGTCGAGACTGGTTTGGAGGCTGGGAATCATGACGTCGAGTTGAATTTCCTGGTCCTCCCAGTAATCCCGCTGGGCCACGGCCTGGCCGTAATCGGATTGAAGGCCGGCCAAAGTCGCTTGCAGGGGATCGATCTGTCCCCTGATTTGTTCCGGAATCCCCGCGACCGCCCCGTAAGCCGCCAGGTTTGCGTTGTAAACGTCCTGGAAATCGGAAACAGCGGTCAGGACCTTGCCTTGCAGGGCGTCCAGGTTCTGGAGGAGGCCGCTCATTAAATTCTGCAGGGTTTGGGATTTGGCCAGGAGTCCCTGGACCGCGGCTTCCGGGGCCCAACGTTCCAGGACCTCGCCGTTCTGCTGATTGATCTGCTGCGAGGCGTCCCACGATCCCGCCAGGACAAGCGCGGAGGCGGACTGGATCTTCCAGGCGGTCGCGGCGTTCAAGAAGCTGAAGTATCCGCTCTCCACGGCCAGGAGTTCCGTTTGAAACGCCCCCAATTGGACGGCGTAGCCCTTGACGGCGGCGATCTTGGCCTTGAGAGCGCTCTCGTCCGCCCGGAGCGCGTCAACGAACTGGCC
>MGUT01000023.1:1217-1603 GCA_001800095.1 Elusimicrobia bacterium RIFCSPLOWO2_01_FULL_64_13
TCATCGCGCCCAGGAGCCGTTGGCTTTCCGTCACTTGGGACGCCAGTTGGGAGAGGCGAAGGACCTTTGCGTCCAGGTCCTCCTTCGCCGCCCCGCTCAAGTTTTCCTTGACGGCCTCGTCGGAATAGCGCGCTTCCAGCCGGGCGGAGACCGCCTCCATCACCGCCTGGGGGTCGGCGGCGTCCGGCAGACCGCCGAATTCCGGCGCGGCCTGGTCGTAGGCCTCCCGCCAGGCCTGGAAGGCGGCGGCCTGGCCGGCCTGGGCCGATTCCACCTGCTGGGTTTGCAGCTCCACCATGCCCGAGACCTGGGCCAGGGATTGCTGCAAGGTGGCCAGCTCGGCGAAGTCCTGGAACGCGGTGCCGCGCCTGTAGGTCGTCAGGTCG